>JAUVHO010000013.1 GCA_030593295.1 Methanomassiliicoccales archaeon
AGATGAAGTAGATGAGCATCACACCAAGCAAGCTGAGGGCCACAATTGAGAACCCTGAAACAGAACCGCCCCACATCGCGACCCTCAGGGACTCGTCGTAGCTCCTTCTCGAAGCGGATGCGCATCGAATGTTGGCACGGACGGCCATGTGCATGCCGATATAGCCTGATACTGCAGAGAACAGCGCTCCCATCAGGAACGCAGAAGATGTCATTATGCCGAACGTCCAGCCGTCCAGACCGTAGTATTCGGTGATCGCGAAGCCCATGGCAACTGCAAAGACGACCGCAAAGACGACCGTGATTATCAGAATCGTCTTGTATTGGGTATTCAAGAAGGCTTTGGCACCTTCCTGAATGGCGTCCGAGATCTCCCTCATTTTCTCCGTACCCTGGTCGAAACTCATGACCTTACGTATCATGTAAACGGCGAATCCCAGACCTACCAGGCCACCGATTAGGATCATCCAAACAAGCAAGGACCCCTCGGAAGGTTTCTTGATCGTCCCGTCGAAGTACACGCCCGCGAAGTCCCTGATCTCAAGAGTGTCCCCCTCAATGAAGTCCTCATCCGTCACCAGGATCTCGCACTGATCTGGGTCCAGAACGAGATTCTGACGGCCGTAGATTATGCTCACTCCTTTCAAGACTTCCAGGTCCTGGAGGGTCCTGGTGGAGTCCCCTCTGTTGCAGAACCTGATAGTCACCGTGTCTCCATCCACAGGTTCCTCGATCAAAAGATCGCCCTTGAAGAACTCGACCTCTAGTTCTCCCTGAGCCAAGGCTGTTTGCGCTCCCATTTGGAGCGCCATGGAGAAAGCCACCATGAGTCCCAGGAATAGGACTGCGGCCCGATATTTCGTTCCAGATGAACCAATCGCACTCATTCAGTCACCCTTTCTTAGCCAGCGTTGCCGATGGGTCTGTCATAGATAACGCTTTCGCTTATAAATCATTTCGAAATCGAAGATGGTGGTGGACTTGAAATCGTCATCAGTATTGAATGCAAAAGGATTTTATGTCTTCCATGAATTACTATGTCCAATGGCTCTGGGATCGGATGCGGAGGCGCTCGCTTTTGAGACTGCGGTGTACGAGAGCATGGTCTTAAGAGCCGAAGCCGCTGAGGAGATGGTCCAGGCGCAGAAGCACCTGGCGAAGGCCAGGGAGTATGAGAGCAGAGCGGCCAAGATTCTCGTGAGAAAGGCGGTCTATGAGGAGGAAATGGCGCGCCTGAATGCCAGGAGCAGGCTTTTCAGATCCAGAGCGCATGAGTATGACAAGTATCACCAGGAAGAGGGCGTGGATTCTTTCAAGAACGCGGCTGAGTCCAGACACATCAAATCTAGAACATTGGGCAAACAGGCCAGGATGCGCGAGAGACAGATAAAGGTCATCGACGAGAAGGCAAATGGGATTCTGAAACAAGCGGAGGAGCACAGCACGTTGAGGAGGGAGCACGAGTCAGAGGCCAGAAAGCTGGAGGGAGAAGCGGTCAACATCCAGAGATGATCTCAGGCCCCGAACTTCTCGGCCCGATTGGACAGGTTTATGAGAATAGGCATAAGATCGGAGCCCCTTATCCTGCCCAGAGAACCTTTGGCGGCTGTCATCTCATCGTAAGAGGTCACATCATCCACACGAATGTCCTTTCCGTAGATCATGAGAGGAACAGGGTCACCGGTATGGTCCCTGACAGATACCGGAGTGGTGTGATCCGACGTTACAGCCATTACGACGTCGTCCGGGATCTCTTTTCTGATTATGGACATCATCTGGTCGAGCCTCTGAACGACCTTCACCTTCCCGTCTGCATCTCCGTCGTGGCCGCAGATGTCCCCTGCTTTTACGTTCAAGAAGACGAGGTCGTATGATTCCAGAGCCTTGATGGCAGCTTGGCCTTTGGCGATCATATCGGTGTCCAATCCCCCAGTGGCTCCGGGAACGTCAATGGTGTCCATCCCGGCCACCTTGCATATACCTTTGACCAAGGTCACCCCCCCGACAACCGCACTTCTGAGGCCGAACTTCTCTTCCAGCGATTGAATGTGAGGATACACGCCGGCTCCCCGAGGCATGATTATGTTGGCAGGAAGGTCTCCGTTCTCTAGCCTCTTCTTGTTGACGTCATGGTTCTCCAGTATCTTCTTGGACTTCTCTACGAACTCATTAACGATATCAGCCGTCCTTGAGGCTTCTGGCTCCAGAGGCTGACACTTCAGGTATCTGACACCGACCTTGTGGGGGTCGACATCGGTTACCTTCGGAGAGAGTCCTTCTCCCCTCAGAATCAAAACGGCACGATGTTCGGTCCCTTCCTTGAATGTGATATCGGCTCCCTCGATGGCCAGACCATCCAAATCCCTGGCGATCTCTGAAGTTCCTTCTCTGATCCTCCCGGCCCTTCTGTCCCTTACAAGCCCTTCTTGGTCGATCGTACCGAAATTGCACCTGAACGCGACATCCCCCGGCTCAAGGGAAAGCCCGACTCCAGCAGCTTCGAAGGGCCCCCTACCGGTGTACACCTTGTGCGGATCGTAACCGAGTATGGCCAAGTGAGATGTATCGCTCCCGGGCCGTATCCCTGGGGCTATCGGGTCCATCTGGCCGCATACTCCATTCTCTGCGAACCAGTTCAAGTTGGGCTTCTCAGCGACTTGAAGCGGGGTCTTGTTCCCGAGGTCGGCCACGGGTCTGTCGGCCAAGCCGTCCAGTATGACAATGAATATCTTCTTCGGAGCCACATTCGAGGTTAAAAACCTCCATTCTTATATGTCTTTCCGCACCAGAAAAAGTTTAAGCAGAGATTCAGGTATTCCACCGCCATGCAAGACATCGCCGGGGAGATAGCCCGGCTGAAGGGGGAACAGGACGCGATACTCCTAGCGCATAACTACCAGAGGCCAGAGATCCAGGATGTGGCAGACTTTGTGGGGGATTCTCTCGGTCTGGCGATGGAAGCGTCCAAGGTTGACAGAAAGAACATAATCTTCTGCGGTGTGGACTTCATGGCTGAGTCCGCGAAGATACTGAACCCCGACAAGAAGGTGGTACATCCCATCGTTCCTCCGCACCTGATCGCTAAATGCCCCATGGCGGCAATGGCCGATAGGGAAACGGTACTGGGATTCAAGAACGAACACCCTGGGGCCGCCGTGGTCTCGTACGTGAATACAACCGCTGATGTGAAAGCGGTCAGTGATTACTGCTGCACATCATCCAACGCCGTGAAGATCGTCTCCAGAGTGCCGGAGGACAAGGTCATTTTCGTACCAGATGAACACCTGGGCAATTGGGTGAAGAGATCGGTCAAGGATAAGGAGATAATCCTCTGGCCCGGTTACTGCAGGACCCACGTTCGGATAACGCAAGAGGAGATTCTGGACCTGAAGGAGGATCACCCTGAGGCCATTATCATAGTCCACCCTGAATGTACCAACGAAGTGGTGGACGTCGCAGACGAGGTCTTTTCAACCGAGGGGATGGTCAAATACGTGAAGTCCTCGGATGCAAGAGAGTTCATCGTCGGAACGGAACGGGAGTTGGGTCATCGTTTGAGAAAGGCACATCCAGACAAGGAGTTCTACTTCGGGAAGAGGGCGGTGTGCCCCAACATGAAGCAGGTGCGGATCGAGAATGTCCTTGAATCATTAAGAAATCTCAGCCCAGTCATTGAACTTGACGATGAAACGATGCGTCTGGCGAAAATACCATTGCAGAGGATGGTGGATATCGGAAGGGGCGATTAGAGCGACCGGAGGCTCTCCTTGAGCTCTTCCAGTTCCTGTGCGCTTTTCGCAAGTTGCTTCTCCTTCTCCAGAAGCCTCCGTTCCTTCTGAGCAAGCTCCCTCTCCTTCTGGACGAGCTCCTTTTCCAGCTTCTCCTTGGTCCGCTTCTCTTTTGCTGTGGCCCTCATTTCTCTCTTCTTAAGTTCCTTCTCAAGGGCGGCCAGCCTTTCATGCGTCTCACCCAGCTCATCCTTCTCCTTCTCGATCTCGACCAGGCTAATCCTCAGTCCGGCAGCTCTGTCAGTAAGGTCCTTCTCCCGGGCCCTCAGGGTCTCCTCCAACTGGGCGAGTTCCTTCCCCTGGGAAGTGAGTGAGGATTCTTTGCTCTTGAGCTTCTTTTCCTTCCTATTCAGGTCCTTGGATTCCTTCTCTGTACGCTCTCTGGACATCTCGGTCCGTTTGGCCAGCTCATCCTCGGTCAATCGAAGCGAACTCGCCGTCTTCTCCAGCTTCTTCTCCAAGGACATCATTTCCTTCTTCTTCACGAGGAGGTTCTTCTCCAGTTCTTCCAGCTCGCCTTCTCTTGAAGCTAATTCCCCGTCGAATTCATCTAGGGACTTCCCCCTGGATTCCAGATCTGTGGTCTTCTCTTCGGCGGCCGCCTTCTTGTCCTCCAGGTCCTTCTTGATGACCGAGAACTTCTCCTCCAGTTCGATCTTCTTCATCGCCAGTTGATGGTCCTTCTTCTCGGACGAACTTTCCCTTTCCTCCAGGTCCTTTGAGACCGCAGCCAACTCGAACTCAAATCTGTCAAGTTCTGACCGCCTCTTTTTGAGCTCTCTCTCCATCTGGCTCGCAATCTTGGTCCTCTTCTTCGCCTCGGCCAACCGCTTCTTCGCCCGGGAGCTCCTGCTCTTGAGCTCCTCCTCCAATTCAGTGAGTGACTTTGACCTGTTCTCCACCTTCTGGTACCAGGCTGCGTTCTGGACCTCCTCCATGTCCAGTTCCTTCTTGGTGGCATTCAGCTCCTTTCTATCGTCCTCTAGGGCCCTGAACTTCCTTTCGAACTCCTTCTCCCTCTTCTGGAGTCTCTTCTCCGAGCTCCTGATATTCCTCTCCCTCTCCTTCAGATCCGAATCGACGCTGTCTAGGGATATCTTCTCGGCAGCCAGCTTGTCCATCTCGGACCGGAGTCCTTTACCTTCGGATTTCATTTCCTTTTCCAGCGACCTGATCTCATTCTCCCTGTTCTTGAGGGCATTATCCAGATCCTTCAATCTTGAGTGAAGTGACTCGAGCTCCTTTGCCCTTTGGTCCGCAGACTCCTCCTTCTTCTCCAGCTCGATCTCTTTCTCCTTGAGGAGGGTTTCATCCTCATCCATCTCATACTTCTCGGATTCCTGCTTTTCCTTGAGCTTTTCCAGGGTGCCTTCCATTCTGGCCAGTTCCTTCTCCCTGTGGATCGCTTCCTCGACCCTCTTTTCGAAGAGCTTTCTGGCCTCGGAGATCCGACCGGTCTCATTGGACAATTCCTTCCATATGTTGTTCAGTTCGGTCCTTTCCCGATTGATGACCTGCTTCTCGTTCTCTCTCTGCTCCTCTATTGCCGCCAGTGCCGTTTCCTTACCGCTGAGTTCCCTTTCCTTTCCCAGAAGCTCCTTCTCCTTTGCCTGGAGTCTTAGACCGAAATCCTTGAGCTCCTCCCTCTCTTTGCTGACTTTGATCTGTTCCAGCTTCTTCTCGGCTTCGGACAGGGCCTGCTCCTTCTCCCTCTGGACGCTGATCTGCCTCATCAGTTCCAGGCTCTTGTCCTTGACCGTCTGCATCTCCTCCCGGAGCTGTCGAAGTTCCCCTTCCTGCTGTTGATACTTCCTCTGTTCCTGCTCGAACCTGATCTTCTGGCTCTGCAATACCTCAAGGTCTGCAGTGGCCCTGTCCGCACGGGCCTCCCTCTCCTCGAGCTCCCTGAGGTGTTCCTCCCTGCGGGTCCGCTCCTGGGTCTCAACCTCGGTCAAAAGAGAAATCATGTTGGGTAGCTCTGCAACTGCGACATCAGGGTAATTGCTAGCAAGATGTGGGACGCTTATCATGGAGGACTTGTAATCATACGAATGGACCTCCAGAACGCAGTCTTCGTCCAGAGAATCCCGCAGGATCTCCTTGATCGAATCAACACCCAGCAGATACGAATCCGACTTGTGGTCGGCCATCACCGCTGATCCTTTGTGGAATACCATCATGCCCTCGGAACGGACATCGTCCCGAAACAGGCTGGTCCTGATGAAGCCGGTCAGATTGTGCTGGTTCAGGCTGTCAAGTAGGCTGACAAGCACGTCTCTTCCTCCGAAAAGGGATTCGACTGTTTTGCCCGGCGGGAGTTCCATCAAACCGCGACTATCGGCTCATTTCTCATAAAGATTTCGTGACAAAGGGCCGAGTTGATACTGTTAACCATCTGGAGAAGGATTATAATCAATGAAGAATATCATGCGTACGTCTGTGATGAGAAGAGGGTCAGATGACCTTCGGGGATGATTAGCCCTATGAGTGCTGAGACACATTGAAGGCTGTGGCTAGAAAGGATTCTAAGGATTGAAATAAAGGAAGATTGGCTGGTCTTGTGCTTGACCAGCCTTGATGTGCATTGACCGATTCCCAGAGATCCTACTCTTCGGGAGGATATCCTTCCGGAGGTGTCTCTGGCTGTGGTTCCTCGGGAGGTGTCTCTGGCTGTGGTTCCTGGGGATATTGCTCAGGCGGGGCCTCCTGGTATGGGGGCTGTTCCGCAGGAGCCTCCTGGTAGGGAGGTGCCTGTTCTGCTGGGACCTGCGCCGTCGCATACTCGGGAGGTGCTTCCTCTGGAGCTGGCTTCTTCCTCTTGGCCAGAAGGGCCACCAAGATCAACACAACCACGATTATGATTATGAGGAGCAGTAGCCACCAGTAGTCGGCGAGGAAATCGCCGGTGACCTCTTCGGTCACTTCCCTGTCTCCCAGGTCGTTGCTCGGATCGTCATTGGTGATCTCGACACCATCCACAGTCAGGGTCTCGAAGCCATCGGCAGATATTCTGACGGTATACGTCCCCAACAACAGATCCTCAACCTCAAACCTCCCTTGGGAGTTGGTTGTGTCGGTTCCGACCACATCGCCGTTCTCATCGAGAATTTCAACGGTTGCGTCGGCAACTGGGTCACCATTCTCATCTACCACTACGCCTTCGATGGAACCGAATTTCAGTTCGAGATTCTGACCGGTTTTCTCCTCTCCGCCCGCAACGGCGACAGACCTTTCATCGTCCCTGTAATCAGTCTTGCTGGCCTTGACAGTGTAGGATCCAGGATCGACGTCGGTGAACTCGTAGAAACCAAAGTTGTCTGTAGTCGTTGAGTCCACGACCTGTTCATTATCGTCGACCAAATCCACGTCCGCGTTCTCAATGGGGTCGCCGTTCTCGTCTTCAACGGTTCCTGAAATCTTGCCAGGCAGAGTGCTGGATACGTTCAATGTGGAATCGTCTGTCTCGTTCTGGGCTCCATCGTCCGCGTAGAACGACAGGGTGTAGTCTCCATCAGTGATGCTCGGATTAGTGTCGACGGTCAACACGGCAGAGTCGCTGCCACCATCCGGTACGTCGAGTGCGGTCTTACTCCAGCTCATGGAGGCGTCCGCAACCGAGATTGCATGTAAGACGCTGACGTCAACATTGCCCGCATAGGTGTTCACCGACGATACGGTCACCGTATAAGTGGTCAGACCTCCAGGCGAAACCTGCCTGAGGGCAGGGGTGGCCTCCATCGAGAAGAACGGTACCGTTGATATCTCCAGATCAGCACCATCGACTACCTGTGGAAGTGTCCCGTCGTCCCCGGTCACCGTGAATGGATAGATTCCATCCGCAAGGGCTCCAGTATCGGTGATGGTCAGTACTGAAACGTAGACCCCACCAGGAAGAACAACGGGCACCGGATTGATGGAGAAACTACCAGTAGCTGCCCCAGGTAATCCAGCCACCACTAGGTCAACCTGTCCCGTGTAACCGTTGACCGAGGTCACGGTCACGTCATACTTGGCATCCATGCCTGGTGATATTGTCTTCAAAGGAGGAGTCACTACCATGGTGAACGTTGGTGTGAGAACGATCAACTCCGTAGTGTTGCTCCAAGTCACTCCCATTCCGTCGTCGCCATCGACAGTTATCGTGTAGGTGTTGTCCGTAACTCCAGCTGTGTTATCGATCGTCAGGACGGAAACCGCGTTTCCTCCAGCCGGCACAGTCACGGGGTTGACCGAGAATGCCGCCGTTCCAGGTGGCAACAGACCAGCAGGCAGTGCGCTCGCACTCAGAGTTACATCGCCCGCGTAGCCGCTGACCGATGTTATTGTGACATCGTATGTCGCTACGTCACCTGGGGCGATCGTCTGTGTAATGGGTGTTATCGCGAATGTGTAGTAGTTCGCTGGAAGTTGTACGTAGTTTGCGGTGAGCGTAACAGGGTTCGCTGGGGTATAAGGCAATGGATTGTTGGTTGAGGCAGTGCTCCAGTCCACGAAAGAATAGAGATTGAGACCGTCGTTATACGGGTCTTCGACACCAATGTCGTAAGACTGGCCGTCATTCAACCAGGCACCCCACGGAGTGGGTCCAACCGGCGGTCCATCGAGAGTTACCTGAATACCGTTCAAAGGCAAGGCATTGGTCGTGTCAAACCCAAAGACTTCGACGTAGGACTGTCGATCATAGGTTGCAGTGATGGTATCGGCTCCATTGACCGTTATCTGATGTATCTGGGCCAAACCATCGCTCCAGCTGCTGTATACGTACCTGACCCCCGGGAGAGTGGCCTGTGGTGAAATAGCACCTAGATCATGAACAGATCCCACATCCCACCAGAAAATCGCGGGAGTGAAGGTCGTGACAAAATCGATGTCGATGTCCAAGTTGATTGGGAGCGTGTTGATGACGACCTGGTACTGCATAACGTAGTTCGCCGTGTAGTTAGTGTCAATGGTTCCAGCGGTTATGGTATGCGCTTGAGCGCCTGCATCACTCCAGTTGACCCATGCCCATTGCGAAGTTGGGCCGGCAGCCTGAGGCGAAGGTGCCCACAGATCGTGGGGCAGTCCAGCAGGCCAATTGAAGAGCACGGGTGCGACCAGCGGAACGCCATCGACGTTGATGTTCAATCCCGTTGGGTTGGTGTCGACCATGCTTCGCATGCCGGGTGTTGTGTAGTAGATGTCGTACGTCCCGATGAGCTCAGCATAATTGAGGCAGGGATACCAGACTCCTCCTCTGAGCTGAGTTGTGAGACCTTTCCATGGATAAGCTGCAGACGCCCGGAGGTCGGTCGTAACCGCCATTCCAGCAAAGCCGCCGCCACTGGAGGTGGAAGTGGCGTAAACGATGTGCGAGTCAGGGGCGCCCTGGGTCCACACCATGTGGAAAAGGCCACCTATGGTGACATCCGTGGTTCCCTCGCCGTCCGCTTTCACCTCTGGAGAGAGGTCGACTATTCCGTTGGTACTAGTACCTGCCCGGGTGAGAACACTCCATCCAGTTGCTGGCGTTACGGGATCCTGATCGTACCCGTACTTGATGGATCTGTCACCGCTGTTGGCATACGAATATGCAACAACGAGCTTGTCGCCGTCCCTTGAACCGGCGATCGATGGATCATTGACAAAGTCGATCTCGGTCACGATTGCGTGTGGTGTGCTCCAAGTAACGGCATAATCGTCCGACCATATGATTGAGATTCCGTACATGTCGGCAGCGTCGACACCCTCGACAAAGGCGACATACAGGTAGTCATTTCCGTCAGTGCCAGCTTGATAGCAGATGTCAGGATCCGCGTAGACGTTCTGATCGCCACTCCCATGGTTCAGTTCCATTCCCCAGGTGAGCCCACGATCAGTGCTTCTGTAGACCAATACATTACGGTTGTTGGTGTCAACGTGGGCCTCAAGGGCCACGTATACATAGTAAAGCAGTCCCTGATTATGCTCAATGGTAACGCTCGGATTGACATCTTCTCCGGGGAAACTTTCAACAGACACCTGGTTCCAGGCAACACCATCATCCGACCAGGTTGACCAAATGTCCCTGTTGCCCGCTGCGACGAGCCTTTCGTAGACCACAAATATCCTTCCGTTATCCGGACTGACTGCAATATCGGGGTCTGTCTCGTCGTCGGCAGTGTTGGCCGCACCGACCTGGAGGGACCAGGTTTCGCCACCGTCAGTAGAAGTTGTGTAGAAGATCCCCCATCCAATCACTACATTGCATTGGAACACCGCATGGAGAACGCCACCCGGCCCTGTTGCAATTGCAGGGTCTCGGCAGTCCACAGCAAGCGCTTCAGTTATGGTATCATAGATCCACCCGCTTCCCCAACCACCTGCTGGTTCGGGTACTGGATCGCCCAAATCGTCGATGTCCGACGTGCCGGCCACAGCGCTCAGGGATATCCACCCCATGCCCAACGTGGAAGCGAAGAGCACCAAGAAAGCGGCGATGGCTAGCATGCCGATAGTCCTGTTCTTCCCGCTCACATTATTCGTATTCTTTCTCATTGGATTCATTCCTCCTACTATATCCAAAATTCCCCAACGAGGATAGCCATCCACTTCGGACCTGCATCCTTCACAAGGGGAATCTGTCAGATGAATTCCATAAGGATACTTAAACTTAGTGTGTTTGGGCCAGAATGCTGGGCTATTCGACATATGATGGTGTTGATTGCTGGACAGGGGCACAGAGGACCATTTGGTGGTAGGCGGAACCCAGCATGCCTCGTTCCCCCCATATGGACGCGACACGCGGAACTTCTACCCCTTAAGTGACGTGACATCGGGTTAGATTATACTCAGCCACTCGTCGATTGCGTGATCATCTCCGTCCAACCACTTGTTCAATGCTAGGACGAAGTGCTCCTCCTCCCTTCCTTGTCTCGTGACCCGGGTCTTTTCGTACATCTCGAGCCTCTGGACAAGACCCCTCATGGACTCGAGGTTCCTGGACTCGGGTCCGAAACCGTTGGGTTCCGTCCCGCCAAACTCGCCAACTTCCTTGGTTCTTATTCCGGGCGAAATGGCCCTCCTCCCCTTTTTTTGGTCGCGAGCCCAAGGCATGCCTCTCAACTGCCCTGAGCTGCGCGTAGCAACCCCTCTCTAAGCCGAGATACATAAGGGAATCGTAGTAGGTACTATGAACATGGAGTTTGGAGCATTATCAGGACGGGATGATGGGAATCATGAAAAATGGAGCCATTTGCTCCCAAAAAGATATTTATGGCTCTCAGCATGAGGTTTGTACTGGAGGAGTGGGTTCTGAGGCGCATCCTTACAACAAAGGAGAAAATTCAGCTGTATCTCTTGGAGAACCGTTCCTCGGCTGACGATCATGAGGCGCCAGAGGACATAACTCAGACCGGCATTTCGGAAGGTATCGGCATCCTGCCGTCCCACTTCAGACAGTACATGAAACCACTGCTGGAGGAGGAACTGGTTGCAGAGCGATCCTCCCGAATAAGCGGGGGGAAGAGGAGGAGGAAGGTTTACTCACTGGAGAAAGGCGGTCTCTCAAGCGCGACCACCCTCAAGAACTCCTTGCTTTCCGAGGAGATTCGATACTTCGATTTGAATGGAAGGATCTCAGAAGGGAAGATCTCGGAGATCATTGACTCGGCAGGGAACGTGTCACTCGTTCAGCTCGTAGATGAACTCGAGAGAAGCGAAGTCTTGGACCCCACTCTGCTGAGGAGAAGAGCATCAAAGCGGGAGACCCGAATCGTGGACTTCTCAAGGACGAGTCCGATACCTGAGAGATTCTGCGGCAGGGAAGTTGAGAAGAAGGCTATCCTGACCGGAATCGAGAGGGGGAGAATACTGGTCATCCAGGGAATTGCTGGAATCGGCAAAACGGCACTCGCATCGAAGGCCTGTTCCGAGGTCAAGAAAAGGAGAAGCGTCTTCTGGTACGAGTTTCGCAAATGGCATAGTCTCTGGGGCCTCCTGAATGAGCTCTCAAGGTTTCTGGAAGCGATGGGAGCCCGAAATCTGAGCAAGTATCTAAGGACAGAAAAAGACCTAGACTTGGAGAATGTGAGATCAGCGCTCAGAGACGATCTCGACACATGTAGAGCCGTGTTGTTCTTCGATGATTTCCAGAAAGCGAACGATGAGATCTTGGATTTCTTCCGTCGGTTATTGCCGGTCTTCAAAGAGAAAAGAGAGCTTGCCATAGTCTTGATGACGAGGGAAATCGTGCCTTTCTACGATCGCAAGGAAGTGGAAGTGAATCACACGGTGGAGGAGATTCAGCTACTGGGATTGGACAAGATGAGCAGCAAGCACCTGCTCGGGACGAACTTGGATGAATTAGGCATGTTTGATGAGATATACACTGCCACCCAGGGTCACCCCTTGTTCTTGGAGCTGATCTCCTCAGTTCCCGCGATAGGTCCAGAGCCAAGGTTGAGGTACGTCGACCAGTTCATCGAGGAGGAGATCTACTCGGAACTGGAGCCAAAGGAGAAGCAGATGATGAAGATCGCTTCGGTGTATGAGAACCCGGTTCAGACCTCGAGATTGTTCTTTGACGAAACGATGGGCATCGAAACGTATCTCGCCCTGAAGAAGAGGATGCTGATCATAACGCTTGAAGACGGTCGGGTCAAGGTACATGAGATGATACGCAAGCCCTTCCTGTCGATGTTGACTCCCCAGGAGAAGGATAGATATCACCTCTGGGCGTCGGAGGGACTGCTTAGGGAGGAGGACGAGATACTCCAGATAGAGGGAATTCATCATCTTCTTGTTTCCGGCAACCATTCTTGGGCAGCCAGATATCTTAGAGACATCGGCGAGAAACTCATCAAGAGAGGGTTTGGCGACGAGATGCTGGCGCTTCTCATGGAGTTCGACCCTAAGATCCTGAACGCAGAAGAGAAGGCGGTCCTCACAGAGAGGGAGGGAGACATTTTCTGGACGAAGGGCCACTTGGACGATGCCATTGCCAAGTATGAGGAAAGCAGGGTTTTTCACGAAGAGGTGGGGGACAGCGAAGGGGCGGCGAGGAGCGGGCGCAAGATCGGTTCGATCCTCAGAAGCATCGGAGAATTCGAGGAGGGACTGAAGGCTTACCTGAAAGCACTGTCGACCATCGGCAAGGAAAGCGACACAATGGAAGCGGCGCGGATACTGGGGGGAATTGGATCCATAATGGCCAGGAAGGGGAGGTTTGAGAAGGCTGTCGGATACTTGATGAAAGATCTGAAAATCGCGAGACAAGAGGCAGATAAGGAGGAGATTGCCAGGGTCCTTAATCAACTGGGTTACGTGTTGTACGAAGTCGGTGCCCACGACAGCGCCCTTGAACTTCAGAAGTTGAGTCTCAAAACAAAAGAGAGAATCTTGGAGGAATGGAAGAAGTACTCGGAGCTTTGAGGCTTCGATGGACGGAACGACTCTCTTTTTGCCCGTTCTTGCGGGTGAGAGATGACTTTACAGTAACCAAGCAGGGAAATCGGTCGAACATTTCAAATATCAATTGTTCTTCGTCGTTCCAAGGGGAGGTGAGTATTGTGACAAATGAGCGAGCATGGGTTACCCCACTGCAAGGATGGACACATGATGGACTGGCTAACGTGTTGGAGCTGCTTTTCCCGCCAGCCCCAACGAATACGCCCATAATGACCCATCTGGAAGTCCGATCGAAGGAGACCCACACGATAAATAGATCGGATTATCCCATGGGTGTGGTGCTCATACCGGATGGGGATGAACCACAGGATTTTCCTGCTGTCTTGCCTTTGGTCAATGCAACAGGGGATGAGGTCCCCGTTCCGATTGGGGGCGAGTCAGCAAATCCAAACGGCGTCGTTGTCCTTTTCAAGTCGTCATAACTCCAGCAGAAGAAGATTATGATCGAGACCCTCAAAGGCCCAATGAGCGCAAGCTCAATATGGGATTTCGAGCAGAAGTTCAGAGCTTCCAGTTGAACCAAACCTGTTTTATATCCAGTGCGACATTTCATCCCAAGTTTGGAGGTATAACGCATGCCAAGTTTCAAAGCGGCGACAATTCCTGAGAATCCTTGGTTCGATGGGAATGCTGATGTCATACCGATGCCCGGAGATGCAGTGGAGACCCTTCCGCTCGTGAACGTCTCAGAAGGAGAGATAACGGTCAGTAGGGGCGAATATCCCAGAGGAGTGGTGCTCATCCCGCCCACACAACCCGCGGGGAATTATGCGGTCCTTCCTCTTGCAACCTGCAGGAAGAACGAGGAGAAGGTGGAAGTTGGTGGGCCCAAGAATCCCAACGGCGTAGTGGTCCTTTTCAAGTCGGACTGAAAACAGCTATGATTTCCTGAGAATAGTGCATCGGGCACAGCCATTGGCTTCTTCGTCAAGTCGAAGAATCCTTTTGACATCCTCTGGTGGAACCCTTCACTCGAGATCTCTCAGTGCTTCTTTGGCGTCTTCCAGTCCTTTGCTCAGATCAAGGGATTCAAAGACCTCGGTCGCTTTCCTGAGGTGTTCCTCGGCCTTGTTGGCATCCTTCTTCATCTTCCACATGAGGCCGAACTCATAGTGTGATTCCCCGAGTTCTTTGTCTCTGCCCATCTCACCGAGTATCCTGATGCTCTCCTCGAAGTTCTCAATTGACCTGTTCCATTCCTTGCGCTCCCGATAGATCATACCATAGATTCGTTTGGAGGCAGCGGTATACTCTTTCGCGCCCATCTCTTCAGAAGACTCGTACGCCTTATCACAGAACGCCAAAGCGTTATCGAGATCCTCCTTCTCCAGGTAGACCTCGGCGATGCCGGCACAATTGAAAGCGACCCCGATCTGGTATCCGATCTTCACACACAAGTCCATGCTCTTCTCGTAGTTCTCAAGAGCCAGGTCATGATCCCCAAGGTAACGGTGAACCAGACCCATGTTGTGGAGAGAGGACGCTATGACGGCTTGATCTCCCACCTTCTCAAGTATCCCGAGGCTCTTTTCATAACGCTCTAGAGCCTTCTCATATTCTCCCCGGTCCTCATGCACAACGCCTATGTTATTGAGACAGACTGCAATCCCCTGCTGGTCTCCGATCTTCTCGAGAATCTCGAGGCTCTTCTCGTAGTTGCTCAGTGCTCTTTTGTATTCTCCTCGGCCATGATGTACGGCGCCCACGTTGCCCAGAGTGTGGGCTGCCCTCCTTTCATCCCCGGCTGATTCCCTCAATTTGAGGCTCTTCTGGTACTGCTCAAGGGCAATGTCGAATTCACCTTCGTTGATGTTCAGATTTCCCATGTTGGTCAGAGAGGCTGCTATGAGGAGTCTATCACCGAGCTTCTCACCGATGTCCAAGGCCGCTTGGTAGTGCTTCTTTGCTTCATCATACTCGCCCTGGCACCAGTGAACGTTTCCAATGCCGATGACTATGTTCGCCTCGGTATCAGACCCATCGCCTCGTACCAAATCGAGAGCCTCCATGTAGGCCGACATTGAATCCTCATAGTCTCCCTTATGTTCGAATACTGCGCCAATTCTCCTGCTGACCTCGGCCTTGGTATTCGAATCCTGAACAAGCTCCATAGCGCTCTTGTAGGCCTCAAGGCTCTTTTCATAATCCCCAATAAGCTCATAGACGGATCCAAGTTTCTGGAGGATCGCCACTCTTCTACTGATGTCGTCCTCCAACTCCAGCGATTCGCAGTAGAACCTAATCGCCTCTTCGTTGGCATAGCTCTTCTTCGCTTCCTCAGCAGCCCGGGTGAGATACGTCGGGGCCTTCTCCCTGTCCCTGCAATGCTTATAGTGGAAAGCGAGATCCCCTATCACTTCATCCAGATTGTCAATGTTCAACTCCTCGATTGAGTTGGCAACGATTGAATGATACTCCATTCTGAGCTCTGGTGGCAATTCACTGTACAGGACCTCCCTGACCTTGGCATGATCGAACTTGAAGTCACCGTTCTGCGAGTGGACCAGCTTGTGAGACTTCTCTAGAACCCTCAGCCGCTCTAGGAGATGGACCTTCTCCAGTTTGAGGGCACCGGACAGCGTCTCTGATCGGAAGACGTCTCCCATGACAGAGGCATAGTCCAGCACTCTCCGATCTCCAATTTCGACTCTGTTCAACCTCCTGACAATCACATCGCAAATCTTCGAGGGGATGTTCACTTCTTCCCAGCCCTTGCTCAGCACCCATGTACCCTCGGAATTCTCCATGATTCCCTCATCAATGAGCAATTTGGTTAGCTCTATTATGTAGAGCGGATTTCCTTCGGTTTCTGTGTAAATCCTGCTCTGGAACTCTTCACCAAAGCCAACCTTGCCCAGTATGGCGGAAAGGAATTCGGTCATGCTCTCTTCTGGCAATCGTCCAAGGTCCAGCTTCTTGAACAAATCCTCCCTGCCCATCAACTGCATCGTATCGACAAGGGGATGATATTCTCCTTCTTTGACCAAGATGTCCTCTGGACGATATGTGCCCAAAATCAGAAGCTTGCACTTCCTTGTGTTCCTGGCGACATAATGCATCAAAGCCAAAGAAGATGGGTCTGCCCACTGGAGATCCTCCAGGCACAACAGGGTAGGCGTCATCTGTGCTTGCCTTTGCAGGCCCAGAGATACATTCTCAAAAAGAAGGTTCCGCCGTGACCTGGGGTCATCTCGGCCATGATACATCCCATCGTATTTCCCTGAAGATATCAAAGGAATCAAGATGCCTCCGATTCCCTTCACATTCTCTTCGTCCCCATCCCATTTGTCCAACACTTGGCCATATCTTCTGTCAACAGTGATCAGACTGTCCCTCATGTCGTTAATGAGGAACTCGTTCTCTTCCCCGGTGATGATCGCAGCTAGGTATGTGCTCTCGCCGCTCTCGATGAGTATTGTGTAGTCACCATAACCAAGTTTGTTGAGCGAGTCCAATGTCTCCTCGCCCTTGAGCTGAGAAAGAGTATCCCTGACGAAGTTGCCGACCGTGGTCAGCATGGATGCGAAAAGATCAGGGTCAAGCTCGGTCTCCTCTCTAATGATCTCCTGAATCAAAAGACCGGTCTTGGTCACCAGATACACGCCCTCGATCATTGGGGACCGCTCTGCGAAGAGATGGTCCAGGCCACCTGACCTCAGGACATCCATGAAGGGCATGTACGGGGTCAGAGATTCATACAGACTATAGCCGGAAAGGACTTGGAAGCCCTTTGACTGAGCGTAATCCTTAACTTCCTCAATCAGCCTGGTCTTTCCGATACCAGCTTCTCCGGAGAGTAGGATCGTACTTCCAAAACCGTCAGATGCCATCTCCACGTAGGCCTGAAGCTCTTCGAGATCTTCTTCACGTCCAACCATCTCTGGCTCAAAATCCAGGTCTAGCATCTAACTCCGTCATGCCATCTGAATTCTTCTATTTAATCTGCTCCCCAGCGGCAAATGTATCCTTCTAGCCCGACTGGTCTTTCACATTCCTTGCCAGATTCATCCACTTGTCCCTGTTTGCCAAAACAGTCTTCTCGTCCTGGAACTCAGCCCCAGCTTCGGCCAGGTACTCGGCAACCTTCAGAAGACCTTCCTTCGACGGACTTCTGATGTCTATGCCGGCTCTGACAATCTCCTGACGAAGAAGGGACATGGCCACCCGGTCATCCTTGAAATCGTCACAGAAATCGACTATGATGGCGTCAAGAGCTCCCACAGGAGTACCGGTGTCCGTCTGCCTGTGCACTCCCATTGCAACCAGGCTTTCATACAGGTCCTTTATTGGGTCGTCAGGTATCTCCTTAGCAAGCACCATATGCCCCAGGCTTTCGAAGGCGGTCTCAACATTGTCCCCGGTCTTGGCGCTTGTCGAAAAACAAGTTGTGAGATTGGCTGGAAGCTCTTTCTTGAACCCTGAATTGTACCTTGATGCGACGGCGATGAGGTCGTCCTGCTCAAAAGCGTAATCACCGGACAGATCGTTCTTGTTGCAGGCAAAGACCAGCGGAACGTGCTCCACGACATCGAAGAGCAGTGGTATCCAATACCGTTCAAGGGTCTTCAGCGTCTCCCTCCGGGACATATCGCAAACAAGTATTGCACCATGAACGCCCGCAAAGGTCCTGGAGTGTGTTGCGGTGTAGCCCGCTCTCCCTAGGACGTCCCATATCATGAGCCTCAGGTCGGTCTCCTTGCCATCCTTGGAAATCGCCATCTCCTTCTTGGTGACCTTGCTACCAATGGTCGAGATATAAGCATCATCGAACTTGTCGAACACAAAACGCCTAATCAAGCTCGTCTTGCCAACAGCGCTATCCCCCAACATCACGATCTTCTTCTTGACGGCCATGACCACCCTCGCTCCGTGGGCGTATCAGTATCACAATATATGGTTATTTCTTCGAGGATTATCTGGCTTCGGGGCCCGATTTCCCATATATAAAGACTACGGAAACTTTGTTCAGTAAGAGAGTTTCAGTCCGTTATATACCCCTTCACCAGCATCTATTCTTGAGGTTTGGAAATGTACGGAACACCAATTCCTGAAAAGAGCAACAAACTGCCAGTGATTCTGGCTAGCGTGTGCATGGTCTTGGGAGCGATTGGGTTATCTGTGATCCTCTCTGGGAACTATGGAATGACGAGCTTTGAGGACAACAGCGATTACCAGAAAGTCAAGAGCTTCAATCAGGAGGATCCCTCAGCCAAGTTCGAAGGCACGAGGAGCGCCGAGATGGACGATTCCGCTGAGATGGAAGCAGTGACATTCGCGGAAGGAAAGGAATCCGGTATTACACATGAATCAGAGATCGAGAAGAGCATTGAGGAAGTCGAAGAAGCGGAAGAGCCCAGCGTACCAACGACAAGGGACAGCGTCGGCGACCCGTGGGATGTGGCACGACAGGAATATCCCGATTATCCGGTAGAACCTTTTGACCCGGCGGAGTTCAAGGACAAGGACAACCTGGGCGACGTCTCAGAGATCCTGGACCGGAAAGGACTTGATATGGAACAAGGAGAGGACGGAGATCTGGGCGATTTTGCAGGCATGCTTCTAGAGGGCACAGAAGAGACACGGATGATGGATGAACAATATGACACGGACCTTCTCGCCAAGGTCATGAACAACGAGGAAGAGGACCCTCTCTGCGTCTGGACAAGGAGCATTTACTTCGAGGACGCGGATGGTGACGGTAATCCAGAGTACATCAACTTGACAGTCATGGGCATCTGCGAGGTCGACGAGAACAAGGATGGGAACCCGGAGATAAGGCTGGTCCTGGTAAGGGAGATCCAGGCTTGGGACGTAGATTCGGACGGTACGTTCAACAAGGCCGAGGTCTTCGCTGGCGCCTATCTGACCCTTGACCCGACAAGCAATGGATATCAGGAATACGAGGGAGTCTGCACCCTTCGGGCAACGATTGAGGACTTCGATGACGACGGAGTTCCCAGCTGGATCATCGGCAAGGCCGGCTGTTATGAGCACGTTGATGCCAATGAAAGCGGCAACTACGAGTTCCAAAGGGCATTGGCCATTGAACTGGAGATAATGGACGAGAACGAGAACGAGCTCCCAGAGTACACCAACGTAAGGATAGCTGGCTATCGATCATATGACATCCATGACGACGGGACACTCGAATACGAGGGCGCGGCGGTGATCGAGTTCAACGCCGTTGATGACAACGATGACGGGAACAATGAGACGATGACGGCAAAGGCATGGGCATACGAGAAGCTGGACCTCGACACGGACGGGAACCCAGAGGTCGAGAAGGCCTTCTCCCTGAGCCTGGAAGTGCTTGACGAGAACTCCAACGGTTTCCAGGAGAAGATGTCCGCGGAGATCGGAGCATACGAGGGCATAGACCTCACAAGCAACGGTGTCCCCGAATACACTGGTGTCCTGGCGATCAGATTCGAGAGGACTGACGAGATCGAGGATGGAATCACGGAGAAGGACAAGCTGGAATTTCTCGCTTATCAGCGCCTGGACATAAACGAGGACGGCGCCCCGGAGTTCCAGAGGGCGCTCATGGGAACGGCTCAGGTGAACGACACCAACAGCAATGGCAACAACGAGAGCGCTTTCGCCGCCATAATGGCAGCCGAGATGCTGGACATGAACTCGAACGGAACGCCTGAATATGCAGGGGTCATAGTGATCGCATTCGAGCTCCATGATGACAACGATGACGGAAACGCCGAGCACGAGCTACTGGTTGTCCTGGGCTTCCAGTACGTCGACCTGGACGAAGACGGGACCCATGAAGCGGAGAGACTTTTCGCTCTCCACGCCGAGAGCTGGGATGAGAACAGCAACGGAGTGAAGGAGAAGTCAAAGGTCACGGCCCTGCTGTACGAAGCGGTCGATCCCGATGATGACGGAGAGCCCAACATAGTCCACGTGATTGTCTACCATTACGAAGGTGAGGACACGGACGAGGACGGAGAGATGGACAACGAGACCGTGCTGGCCATGGAGTTCTTCAAGAAGAGGATCTAGCCCCTCTTCCCCTCTTTTCTTTTTCTCCCAACGCTTTTCTAGTCATTTTTCATACCAGTCACGGTGATAGGTTGCCGTTGACAGGCGTTCATTTCTTGCTGACCTACCGATGTATCGAAGAATGTGACCACTGTTTTGTCTGGAGTGGCCCTGATGCCATGGGTGTGATGTCCCTTGCCCAAGTCGAGGAAATCCTCGAGGAATCGAAGAAGATCGGGACCGTGGATCATGTCTATTTCGAGGGTGGGGAGCCTTTTCTGTATTATCCAGTACTAGTTGAGTCTCTAAAGATGGCAAAGGACAAGGGCTTTGATGTCGGGCTTTTGTCGAATGCGTACTGGGCGACCGACCCAGAGGACTCCAAGTTATGGCTAAGACCTATCTCCAAGCTGGGATTGAGATCCCTTTCTCTGAGCGCAGACCCGTTCCACTACGAAGATCTGGAATCGGAACGAACCAAGAACGCGGCAGACGCTGCCGTTGAACTGGGCATACCTGTGGACATCATGTCAATCGACTACGGAGATATGGTGAAGAAGGGTAAGGTGGGTGAAGCCGAAGTGGGGTTCGGAGGAGTGATGTACAAGGGGAGAGCGGCAGTGAACCTGACGGAGGATGCACCCAAGAAACCCTGGGAAGAGTTCGACGAGTGCCCTCATGAGAACCTGGAGGACCCCGGAAGGATACACGTTGACCCATTTGGATTCGTTCATGTCTGTCAGGGCCTGACCATAGGGAATCTTTTCGAAAAGCCCTTCTCAGAGATAATCAAGAATTACGATTACAAATCACATCCAATGATCGGTCCTCTGGCTGCTGGTGGCCCTGTTGAGCTCTCCAGGAAGTACGAATACACACCTGAGGGGGAGTACGCGGACGCATGCCACTTCTGTTATGAATTGCGTTCAAAACTGAGGGAAGACTATCCAGAAACGCTTTGCCCAGGGCAGTGTTATGGGGAAGAGCAGTGAGATCCCATGAGACGGTTTCAAGGAGCATCGTGAAAACCGGGATCAGGGTTCTGATTTCTCAGGAGAGTTGTTGCTCTGGGTTGGCATAGCTGGTGGGGCGAACTTCACCGAGACAAGTTGAGGAGGATGAGCCGGGATTCCATGGCGAAAGGCCGGTCCCTGCGGACAGATGGATCTTCAGTCATCTTTGAACTTGATTCTGATTTCTACAGACTGGACCTTTGATTCGTCAACGCCTTTGAGAGAGGTGACCATTCCCCTGACCGTCCTGGATAGCATGTCCTTGGCGAACTTACCCATGGGGATGCTCCTGCCATTCACATTTGTCTCAACATCCACTGTATCTGAGAAATATTCGCAATCTTGGTAGTTCTTCTTCTCTTCAAGGATGAGGGCGGCCAGTTCGGCACAGGTGAGACCGCATTTCTTGCAGTCCAGTCCAGGTAGTTTCTCCAATATCCGCTCTGCTTGTATGCCATCTTCAATGAACTTGGTGATCTCATCCAGATTGTCGGTGTATCTCAATACGGTGTTCCTCTCTTCTTCGATGTCTCCGACGGCGATCTTGGAAATCTCCTCACCTTTGAAACCCTCAGCAATAATGATGTCGACAGGGTCCAGTTCCTCAATTTGTGATTCGATATCGTGCAGTTTCAGATTCCTCTTCAGAATGTAAAAAGTCTCTTCATCAGTGCTCAGGGAAACGATCTTTGCGCCGGCCTGAGCGTGTCTCCATGTATCGGTACCTTCAACATCCAGACCATGATCCTTGTGATACGTGTGCTTGATCGTCGCGACTCCGTATCCCATTTCCGTGAGATTTCGGGTCAATTCCTCGACGAGAACTGTCTTCCCAGATTTCTTGTGACCATATATCCCAAGAATCATGATTTCACCGTGAATTCCAACACACGAATCATGTATATAAATCTCACATTGGCTATGGAATCAGAACATCATTGGTGATGACGACAAGATGTGTCCAACTTACTGAAATCGCAAAGGAATGTTGAAATCGAAAACCGGCTATTTGTCGGAGGTACTGGGCCTAATGGATACTGCGTCAAGGACCTTGCTGGAGTAGATGACCAACAGAACACCGATGATGCTCACAACGGCCAAAATCACGTACAAGAGTTCAGGCGGGAATATCCAGGATGCGTGAAGGTCCACGCCAAGGAGCTCCCAGAGCGGTTCCATGATGCTGACCTTTCCTGCCATGGTGCCCCCGATGCTGCCACCTGTGATGGAGAAGAGGTAACCCAGACCTCCGGTGAAGATCATCATGAGGGACCTGTTCCTGGTGTTCCAGGATTCATCTCCATAGGCCAGGTTGAAGGCTATCAACAGCATCCAGAGCTCAGTTGCCGCAACCGTGACCAAGACCTTGTTGAGAGTGATGGAAGAGGTCTGGAGAGCGCCTTCAGGAGCAAGACTCGCTCCGGTATATGCTGACAGCAGCAGGCCGACGACCCCTCCGATGGCCGCCAGCAGAATTGTCGGTGAAGAATACTCGGACGCCTTCAGCAACATCCTTCGAAGGAATCCGCCTTTCTCTCCCAGGAACCTGCCCCAAAGCATGTCGATGACCTTGATCGCAATGCAGATGAAAGCCAGTGTGAGCATTCCACCGTGAAGCTCGATGGTGACTGAATGAAGGGCTCTCATGTCAAGTGTCATGATCCTCCTCCTTTGGTTCCTTGGACTTTGTGATCTTGTAGCCGATGATCCCGGCGAAGATGACAGCTTCGGTGACAATCACTATCTGGATGATCCACGCGGTCATGTTTGGGATTTCAGGCCTCTCTTGTATGGAAAGTGTGAAGACGGCCGTATCCGTGACCAGAGGACCGTTGCCAGTATCGCGATTCGCTATTATCCGATACTCAAGCTGGACTTCTGTTCCCGGGGCAAGAATGGAGCCTTCGAACACCCATCCATTCCCATCCTCTATCGAGGTGTTTGTCATCTCGATGGACTTGAACTGCGATCCTCCGACCTCCCTCCAGTGCAAGAATACCTTGGTCGCATTCACAACAGATGCCTGCATAACGGTTGGCTCTTCGACATAACCGGTCGACACGGGGCTGTGCTCAATAGTGGGCAAACCCAGAGGCAACGGGCTGACCTCCACGCTGATGGTCCCTGAGTAATCCTCCCACAATGGGTTCCTGGCAATGCTACCGTGGTGGACCCGGACGTGCAGGACGTAAGTGCCTGGAGTTGCAGGAGCGACTAGACTCCATTTGAATGTGACCGTCTCCCCTGAGGCCGGTGAGTGCTTCTCCACGTAGTTGTGGGCGTCATCACCAACACCCCCGTTGGGATCCTGAGATATGGTCCACCCTTGACTTGAAGGATGATCGTCCGAACCCGTCTGAGAACCCAGCACGAACACGCCGACGAGAGAGTCACTGCCCAATTGAACGAGTGTCACGTTGACCGTCACAGCAACGTTCTGACCGGAAAGGACCGAGGTCTTGTCAAGTTCAACCTGAATCTCACCCGCTCCATGATTCGCGTCTCCCAAATGGCAGGATGTCCCGCAGTTGTAGTCCTGAGTATCATCACCCGAACCTCCGCTGTAGGCATTGACGAAACCTGCCACGAGTACTCCAGAGAGAGCGAGAAAAGCAATGAAGGAACCGATTCTCTTGACCTTTGTGTTCATTCTCTTTCGAGTCAAGTGAGACCCCCTACTCCAGGCTTACTGGGAACGGTATTACAGTGTAATAATACAAGACCCTCCTCCAGCTCGAATACTCGATATCTCACTAACATCACGGTCCGTCCAGATTGTCTCCATCATCTATCATATTATCGTCGAGAAGCACTTCGGTCGCGAGGTTCTAGGTCTCTTCTTCGGGTTCGGGTTCCTCCTCCTCAGGTTTCTTGGGTGCAATCTTCCGCATCCTGTAGAACATGAAAATGACAAGTACAACTAGAAGGGCTATGACAATGACAGCGATCAAAAGAGGTATGAACAGTGATTCCTCGGTAATGGTCACGTCCCCAACATCAGTTGTCTGCTGGCTCTGGACCGTGACCAGGTCAATGCTTCCAACCAGATTCCCCTTGAGCTTCAAGTCGAACGAATGAGTTCCTGGGGCGAATGAGAATGAGAATGTCCCGTTGCTGCTGGTTGTTGCCGTGGTCATCCCATCGATCACTACCACAACGCCCTCAACTGGATTGCCGGATTCATCAATGACCCTTCCCTCAACGGTTCCAGGTGTGAGAAGTCCGATGATCTCATTGCTCTTGTTCTCAGCGAAATTCAAAAGCTGTTGCGCGTAGACCGGATTGTGAGATCCACCACTGCCATCAGCAACAACGAAGGTGAGAGAGTAATTGGCCTGTTCGTGCAACTCTCTGGCCAGGTCAATAGTACTGTCTGAAAAGCCATAGTCCGGGGCGTCATCGATTGCCTTTCCAGCAAGAACCACCAATGCCTGGACATCAACAATCTTGGTCCACGTCTGGGTCTTCCATTCGGCTATCTGGACCTGTGCGGTGTCGTTCGAATATATTGGGGGAGTACTCGAGTGACATTCGACGCAGGCCTCTGCCTTGGGAGTGAAACTATGCCCTGTCACGTTGGTCTGCTTGTTCATGTAGACGTGGCAGTCAGCACACACAACGTCAGGCATGAAGGGCTCACCGAGGATCGGTACCCCGCTTGTCCCCTCCCTCATCGAGGATTGCGGATGATATATGGGATCTCCGGGCAGGGCCCCAGATGGATTGTGGCAATCAGCACAAAGCTCGTCTGCAGGCTTTCTGAGTTGATTGGGGTTGTCTGAGTTATGAGGATCGTGACACCTTGAACATGTGATACTGTATTGTGCGTTATCGAGTGTGGTCGCATTATCGAAGTACTCTTCCACGGAATGACAGATCAGGCACGATTCTTCAGCGGCTCCGGAGGCACCTCTGAGGCCCAGCAGTGATTGTGCGTGTCCGCTCTGGTTCCACTCCTCATAGTACGGATGGTGTTCTTCCTGATGACAGGTCGCACCGCACACAAAGGCCGAAAGGCTGACCTCCAATGGGTTGGCAGTGGGACCTACGATATGATCCTCTCCTGGGCCATGACAGGCCTCGCATTGAATACCCTGCATTGCAACAGGAAGATCGGTCACATTATCAAAACCATCCTGGCCGGTCAGACCATATCCAGTCACGTGGCAAACCTCGCAAGCCTCAATCTTGGAGGTGGAGTTGTTCAGAGGATTCCAGGCCTGTGGATGACGAGTGGAGTTCCAACCATCGTAAGAGGGTATATGGCAATCCCTGCATTCATCCGACCCCACATATTTCTCATTTGCCCGCGTTCCCACCTCATCGGCGTACGCGGGTGGCTGGAATAGAATAACAAGAAGAAAGACCAGAAAGGCCACGAGCAGAATACCAAGAAACACGCTCTTTTTGACCATCAGTTACACATCCATAAGATTTTTGGATACATATATAACCCTTTCTGAGCCGTGCAACGCAGCTGACGACAGAACGATCAGGAGCATCATTCGACCTCCTGAGCGGGTCCTTCTTCGCGCACAGCCTCCTTCTTCCATGAATCAGGATACCTGAAGATGCGATATGCGAACATCACCTGGGCAAGCACAATAAAGCCTATCCCAAACAAGAAGACGCTCTCCTGATATTCTCCAAGATATCCATTGTAAGCAGCATATACGAACGACGCGATACTGATCGCGGCGAGGATGTACACCAAGTATAGACCCATATTGGATCTCATCTCTCTCCACCCTCCCTGTCAACGTGAATCTCCAGGAACCTCAGTCTCTTCTTCTGCCGTCCTTTGAGCTTGTCGACATTATAGAATATCGATACGATGGAGTACATGAGGACCAGTGTGAGATACGTGGACACCAAGAACAAAAAGAGGAGGAGGATGTCGAACCCTTTCAGGAGGTTGGAGAAGGAATATGTCATGAACCACAGGGTGACACCCGAGAGCGATATCAGTAGAAGGGTGTAGACCAGGATCCTTGCACCTGGAGATCTCGCTTTCGTTTTGGCTCTCATATGAATCCCATGACCGTGAATGCTGCCCAGAATGCCACCAGGGCCAGTATGATCGCGAAGAAGATCAGCCTCTTGCGTGGATGTTTTTCCTCTGACTTGTCGAGAAATGGCATGGCCAAGAGGAGGATGACCACTGCAAAGACGACCAGAGCGCCGAACAATGGGGAGACGAAGTCGATCATCTCCAGAACTCCCACGAAGAATATGTTGGGGAACCCAAAGGGCTCGGGTCTGCGGAGAGCGGCGGCAATAAAGATGATGCCAGTAATCAAGAATACTACCCCAATCTCTTCAATTATGTGGTTGGGAAGGAAAGGTCTGGAACATTCTTCGGATTCCGCCTCAGTCTCTTTCTTTGGTTCTATTTCGGTCACAGTGGACCACTTATCCCGTGCTTTCTGATAAGGTAGAAATGGAAAAGGAGGAACAGAATGATCGCAATTGGGAGTACGGTAACATGCATCCAATAGGATCCGGTGAGAGCTTCCCCGACAGTATCAGACGCCCAGTTGAAGGCACCGCCCACATGAGGGATGGCCCGAAGCCATCCGAAGGCCCCGGACATCGAAGTGATGGCGAAATCGGACCTCTCATCCATGGGGAGGACATATCCCGTGAGAACGAACAGGAACGTGAAAACGAGCAGGATCACCCCACCCATCCAGGTCAGTTCCCTCGGGTTCTTGTATGAACCAGTGATGAAGACCCTCAGAGTATGGAGAAGCACGGCTATGACCATTACATTCGCCGCCCAACTGTGGATGCTCTTTGCGTAGAAACCAAAAGGTAGCTCAGTGGAGATTATCTGGATGCTCCGTTGGGCCCCACCCTCGGAAGGTTCGTAGTAGTTCGCCAGGAAGAATCCGGTCAAGGCCAGGATCAAGAAGGCGACCAGGGTGACACCTCCCAGGCAATATGCCGGGTTGAGAGCGTGCTTGGGAACGGTCTTCTCTTCAGTCTCCTTCATGAAGTACTCAAGACCACTTCTGGCGAGTATCCAATCTCGGGCCTTGGTGAATATCTTGCTTACAGGGACCAGAACCGCGGATATGCCCTTGCTCGATTCCTTGGCCATGATACTACGCCTCGCTTTTCCTCCGGGTCAGAGCAAGAGCTGCTAGAATCGAAATCGAGGCTACCAATGCAATGATGCTGAAGAGCAATACATTGAAAATGACATCTTCTTCGGGTGTTCCTGAAGAAGCGTGCATGGGCTCATGACATTCCAGGCACTTCGGGTACGAATAGCCGTGATACTCTCCATGACACTCATCGCAGGTCTTGGTCACAGTCTGGTGCTCACCATGACACTCCGAACATTCACCTTCACTGTGCCCACCATCCTGGAGCTTTGCGAACTCTGCCGGGTGACAGTCCTGGCAGACCTCATTGCTGAGATTGTGCTTGAAGGTCGCCTCGATGGGATCATGACAATCGAGACATTCAGGATACACATATCCTCCGGAGATCCAATCGCTATGCTTGACACCATGACAGGAGTCGCACTGATTGGCAGGGGCGGTGTGATTCTGGTGGCAGTTGGTGCAGTCCTGCCAGCTGTGAGAGCCCATGTCCAGACGAGCGGTTTCATTGGTATGACAGGTCGCACATTGCTCGTTGGTTATCTCATGTTTCCAGTTGGTTGCATGAGGGTCATGACAATCAAGACATGAGGGGTATTCGAAGTCGTGCATGTCGCCGTGGCAGTACCCACATTCAGTTGTGATGTTCAGCTCTGACTCAGTTTCTGAATCGTGGCAGGTCTCGCAGGCGGCCCACGAGTGCTTCCCCCCCTCCACAGATTGAGCAATGGTGAAGTGGCACGAAGTACAGTCATCTGCCCTTGTACCGTAGAGACCGTGTTGAATGACGACATCGGTCTCCTCCGGAGCCGTATCGGAATTCGTCGAGGATGCCTGGAGCAGAACGCCAACAATCATGATAAGGACGATGACGAAAATCGGCTTCCGCAAGGCAACAGTCCTTCTCATACGCTCTGGAGGTTTGTACATATCGGCACTTTTTAGCTAGGTTTACGGTGTTATAAACCTTGCTATCACGGGGTTATGAGCTGATATCAGTTTAGCCATTCTCGGTCTTATTTCCGCGGGTATTCGTCACTAAATGTCCACCTTTCCAACATTGGGTGATGATTTCTGACATGTCCCCAGAACAATCTGCTTGCAGGCAGTCCAGCGTCCGTTTTAGAACTCTTGGGCCCTGTGGGAATCGCTTCTGAATGAAAACACTGGAGACCGGTCCTCAGCCCTTCCCGTCGATCTCCTTCATCACGTCAACCGCACTCTTCTTGTACTTCTCCAGGAGGTTCTCATAGACATCTTCTGGGATCTTCCCTTCCTCGAAATCGGTCTTCAGCCTCTGGATCGCCAGTAACATGGTCTGCTTTTTCTGTTCGAGCTCGGAAGGGGGTTCTACGACGTCTTCTGTATCCTCCGCGCCTTCAGGTGTTTCCTTCCCCTCTCTGGCGAACTTCTTCCGGTAGAACATGTACCCGATCAGGCTTCCGATAACGACAAGGGTCATGATCAGGGCCAGAAGGGAGTAGTCGAACTCGTTCTTCCAGCCTACTGTGAAGCTGATAGTGTCATTGGGGGAGAGGCCAATCCCGATCATTACGTACTTCTCTCTCTGATACAGGACGCTCCACTGGGAAGGGAATATATCCAGATTGTCTCCGACGGTCATCTTGTCGTCCTCGAGAATGAACGCGAATATCTCTATGAAGTCATTGGGGTAGATGAGCTCCTTCCGGTACAGGTAGTCTGCGGATGGATCGTCGGCACCGTCAATAGGAATGACATAAGCGAGCTGTATCTCGATCTTGTACGTGGGGACCTGAATGTGCAGAATAATCTCCTTGCTCTCATTTGACCCAATCGAGGTCTCGTTGACTACCCCATTCTCTATCAGGATAGCGGTCCAACCTTCGGGGAGTCCAGTAATCTCAAAATCGACCGTGTCGTTGAACGGGGAGTTGTTGGTTATGTTGATCGATTGGATGAGGCCCAACCTCTCGGCCATTCCGCTCGCATCCATTGGAATGGTCGCCACGACACCCAGCTGTTCAGCATTGTCGGTCAGGTGCAGTCCATCCCCGGTGACCACAGGATAATCACCGAAGGCCTGTGTTTGACCTACCGTCACATTGAGAAACAGACTATCTGAATAAGATGAGTTCTGGGCAGTTCCATCGATAACTATGGTCGCCTCCTGGCCGAAGTATGACCTGAAAGTGCCCGGCTCGAACGGTTGACCATGAACGATGTTATCTGTACCGGTCGGGAGCATGTCGAAGCAAAGCATCACACCTCCCCCGTCCATCCTGCATGCCATGTTGGGGGCATTGCCGCAGCATTTGGACCTAACGACAGCGTTGTCCGGAAGCCAGGAGTAGATGGTCACATTGAATGTGTCGGTTCCTGTGTTGTTGAAGAAGATGAACTCAACGACATCCAGGGTTTTGCGGTCCTCCTCCTGGACGATGTCGATCCATCTTTCATCCACCACAAGATCGTTCGTTGGTAGCGGATCGTCGGCGCTTAAGTGAATAGGGATGGTCGTCAACATCAGCAGTGCAATGAATATGATTGCTCCAGTCCTCATCCTTCCTCCTCCAGTTTCATCAGCTCTTCTTCCAGCAACTTCTCGTAGTCCTTCTCGGCGACCTCGACCCCTTCTTCGACCTTGACTCCCGCGACCTTGGCCTCCTCAACGACCTCTTCCTTGGCCTTGGGTCTAGTCTTATCCTTCTTCACAGGTGGACGCCTAATCGGGAGATAGTCGACAAAGACCAGAAGGAATATGCCGAAGGACCCCATCCACAGACCACCCCACAATGCGCCCATGAGGGGCAGGGTCTTGATCTTGAAAGAGACGCCCTGAACGTCATCCGATTCGAATCTTCTCGGGGTATCCCCAGGCGGGGTAACCTCATGGGCCCAGATCCAGTCATTGTCATCGGCGGTATTCATAGCGTCTGGGATGATGTATATGTCCTCGTAGTAAGTGTTCTCAACGTAGACATCCAGCATATAGTGGGCATCGTTCGGATTGGCAGGTATCATCCACCACAGATGGAATTCGGCTTCCCCAATAAGTGTCCCGTCCCGGGTAATCTCGGCAATCGCGGTGATCTCCTCAAAGGTCCCATCTCCCTCGACATCGATTCCATGCGAGTCCACCAGCCGTAGCTCGTACCCCTCGAAGTTAACTGGAATACCGACCAAGAGGGCCCCCCCAGAGTATGCCAAGAAATCCTCGTCCTCTTCGACCATCAGATATGTGCTCCCAGCATAGCCAATCAGAAGCAATACAATGCTGAGATGGATGAGATGGGGACTAACCCCGCCGAGGACCGATCTGACAGATTGGACGTTGAGGCGGTCCTTGGAGAAAGCGGATATGGACATCAGTATCAACAGCAGAGCGATCATGCTTATGACGCTCCCAACGAAAAAGTAACCTAGGGTCAGAATCCCAAGGATGGAGCCGATTATGCATATCAGAGGACTTCGTCCCCTCAGGCAGAAGAGTCCGCCGATCATGGCACCTGCCGAAGCAAGGAATCCCAAGGCTCCGATCAGAAGGTCTGGCTTCACTGGTGGAGAAAAGCCAATTATCCTGGTCAAGCTGGACCAGAACAGCATACCGATGATGCCAGCAATTACGAGGAAGAGTCCAGCAATCTGCAGGCTTCTCTTACCGGTCTTCCTGGTGCTGCCGGTGGCCATCATGAATATCCTGTAAATCGCGGCAAAGAGCGCACCGATGAGTACCACAATGTACGCACCGAAGACGTTGCCGGAGAAGACGGCGTAGTAGGCTAGGAACGTCGCGATGATCAAGGCGACTATGACGTAAACGGAGTTCTGTCGACCTAGATACCTCCAGGCCAAACAAACAACAAGCGTGATCATGAGCGGTATTATGATCAACGGCAACCGGCTCTCAAAGACCTCTGGTTGAAGTCCCTCAGAACCCAATATCATAAGCAGGAGCGTCGTTACGAACCAGATAGTGAAGATCGAGACAGAAACTAACATCGTGGTCTTGTCGTTGATCACGCTCGCCAAAGTCACTGGTTCGGTGTCCTCCTCCTTCTCTTGAGAGGTGTATATTATCCATAAGATGGGGATTCCGATAATCAAAAGGGCCAATATGGTCAGACCAATGCCTTTGTTGCCGAACCCTATGAGATTAGAAACACGAAGTCCGAGTGAAGTGAAAGAGGCAACGTCCACGATAGCGAAAAGCAGGAGAATTGCCAGGAAGATCATGTACAGGCTTGGAAACATGCCAGCTGCTCCCTTCAAGGAGCCTTCTCTCTTCCTGATGTTGTAGAACATCCACATGAAGAGGATTCCAGCAACAAGCAGAACTGCCAGCATCATCATCATAAAGAAGCCAGCACCGAGGTTCCCCTCCAGTATCGCGATCAGACGGTCGCCCGGATCGGATAGGCCGGTCCCTGGTCCCGTGAAGGCGTGCAACGGGGACGTCACAAATCCACTTCTGGTCTCAAATGTCGCAAAGATGATGAGAACGAATGTGACGACCGCTAGCAGCGGAGCCAGGAAACTGTACTGTCCCCGCTTCCGAAAGTACGATTGAGTATGCACAAAGCCAGTGAGCGCGATCCATGGGATCAGATTGGCGACCTCGACCGGGTCCCAGCCCCAGTACAGTCCCCATCCGAGAACGGTATAGGCCCACAGGGCACCGATGCCGATACCCAGAGAAAGGAACAACCAGCTCAATCTGCTCCACTGCAATGATGAGTCGGTCCACTTCCTGTCACCGGTGATGAGATAGGCAAGGGCCGAGGCCAATGGGAGCGTCATGAAGGCGTATGCTGCGAATTCCACGGGTGGGTGAGCGATCATCAGAGGCGTCAAGAGCAATCGATTGATTCCTCTACCGTCTGGGAAGCTGACAAGGTCGAGCGTGGTGGTCGCCTTGAAGACATCCGTGTTGATGAGGAGGATGAAGAAGGCGATGAGAATGATCATTGAGATTGTCCTTATCCAGTCGTACAGAAGAACAGCCTTATCGTCCACCCCCGCCTTCTTCGCTCTCCAGCCCTGAATTGCCTCCTCGATGATGATGGACAGAGAGATCAACCAGACCCAGAGCACAATGGTCCCTTCCTCCCCGGCCCAAAGGCCAGTCAGTTTGTAGTACCAGGGATAGTCGGTGGAGGTGTGCCCGTGAACGTAATGGATACCCAAGTTAGGCTCCAAGAAGTAATAGACGAGAAGGAAGAAGGCGGTTGTTGTGGTTATGAAACACAGGAATACCAGGAACCTGGACACATTCCGGTGCCTTCTGTCCTTTGTGTAGATGTGGGACAGTGACGATGCTACCGAAGCGGTGGCTAGAACCAGAGATAGGTAGACTAATACTGTTCCAATTTCCACTCTAGAACCTCGAATCGGCTATTTCCAGCGAAGAATAAAAACTTTGTTCATTCTTCGCTTTCCATCTCGGGCTCTGGCTCTGGCTCAGGGGCCATCTCTTCTTCCATTGGCTCCTCTTCTAGAGAGGGACCTCCCCTCTTCTTCATGGCCACAACCGCGATAATTATGACAACGACTATTATCACGATTATAATCAGATAGAGCCACAGCATGTCCTGTTCTTCCTCTGGCGGTTCGCCGATCTTGATTGGGCCAACGTCATTCTCGCTGCCTGCGGTGGTAACCCATTCGTAAGTTGAATCTTCCACACCATCCACGACGATGCTGAAGGTCCGGGTACCGGCAGCGAGCTTGAGCTCGAATGATCCGTCGGAACCAGTTAGTACGTAGATGTCCCCATATGTGATGTTGACATTTGCTACGCCAACGTCGTCCTGATCCACAATTGTGCCCACGATCGTACCTGGATCGAATAGAGCACGAACCTCGTTCGCCTTTGTATTCGCGAAGTCGAGAAGATCCTCAGCGAACATGAAGTTGTGGTACTGGCCCAGACCTGAATCAACGACGCCAAATGCGAAGTGTGCTTTGTTTGCCAGTTCCTCGGCTTCTGTCATCGTAGCAACCGGGAAGTCCTGATGTTCAGCCTCTTCGAGTGCTGTCACCATAGCAGTGATGTTGATCTCAGTGCCCGCCTTGAGCGGTAGGATCAGTGCTTCCCAAGAATCAATGTCAACCTGGGCTTCCGCATCGGTCAGAGTGTGACCCGCAACTCCATCGTGACAAGACGATGTACACGAGTTGGGCACTCCAACGGCAATGGTCTGATCCGGCGTTATGACCTTGAACGTGTGGCTTGAGATGTCGCCCGGCAGAGCGCTCTTGGCCGTGCCGGTCATGTGGCAGTCCGTGCAGGTGACCGATCCACCCATCCATGGCATTGGTGTTATTGTGCCTGGCATATCATCGTCCAGAATTGTAGTACCTGCAATTATCTCAGTCTGTGCATGATGAGGTTCGTGATCAATCTCCTGCACACCTATCGTGTGGCAGGCACTGCAAAGCTCATCTTGTGGAAGTCTCAGCTGGTGATCGTTTCCTGCTGAATCGTGTGACGTATGGCACGCAGCACAAGTCTGTGTCCAGGTGGCATTCCCAGCATCAGGAGCCGCCGGCCCTCCAAGAGACTCTATGAAGCCTTCTGTGCTCTTGCAGCTCATGCAATCTGTTCTCTGGGCAAAGCCGGCCGCGGTCTTCGCGTGTCCGCCACTCGCGGTGGTCAACCAGTCCCGGTACTGCTGGTGATGCTGCTTTGAGGAGTCATGCTCGTCACCCCAGGTGCCTTCCCCGGGGGTATAGAATTCAGCGAGCGTATCACCAGGCATATACCACCCTTGGGTAGCGCTCCAGGGATAGCCGAGCTCATCGGCACTACCTAGAAGCGTCCCATTGCTCACTCCCCGAATGTGGCATTGACCACAAACCTGAGCATCGACTGATTTCCAGATAAAATCAGGGTCCATGGTGGCCGCGTGCTCACTGCCAGGACCATGACAAGATTCACAACCAGCATTCAACTCTGAATACGTAGCGGTCCATTCGTTTGTGCCGGCGCTATAAGTGACATCAGTACCGGTAGAATGACAGCCGGCGCAACCCCGGTCCCAAGAATCCTTCGTTGCACTTGGCTGGGGTATGAGATCTCCGGCGCTGTTATACCATCGCTCCAGGTGGTACGCAACCCATTCCTGGGTCGCTTCATTCCACTGAATCGGCAGGAAGTACAGGCTTGCGTTTAGCTGGGTCAGATACCTCTGCTTCCAGAACGATCCAACCGTCTGGTCCACCGGGAACGTGGTGTTGTCCAACGTAACAGTGAATACTCCGGCGGTATCATCCAGATCTATGATTACATCTGGTATTCCAGCAGCGTTCAGGATCGGGTCAATCGTGAAGTCTCCAGTGACATTCGCGACCGTCGGGTCCTGAATCATCTTGCTGTGGAGAGACTCATTCCAGTGGTCCCACTTGAAATCCCACCCGGCATTGTTGTGACAGCCTTTGCAGGTATCGGACCCCACGTACGTAGCGCTGTCCATGTAGCTATTGTCAGTCGACCCTCTTGTTCCTTCGTCTTCGCCGATGGTGCCGAAACCGAAAACTAAAACACCGACCGCGACGCCGATAGCAATCATTGCAATTGCAGCAGAGATCCTTTTCATGGTATCCCCTTCCGAATTCGAAACCTCATATTACATCGTTATATTTAAGTGTTATTGAGAGCCATGTCGAAGAATCCACAAGTCGGAGCAAGAAATCTTTATTATCTTGTTCATAGTTGCGACATTCGTTGATAGAAATCGAGAATCTTGTAAGAGAATTCGGGAGAAAAGGCGTGATAAACGGTATCGATCTTCGGGTCGAGAAAGGGGATTACCTCGTAATCCTCGGACCGAACGGAGCCGGCAAGACCACCCTCCTCAAGCTCATCTCCACGCTCCTCCGGCCCTCTGAGGGGACCATCAAGATAGACGGATACGATGTGAAAGAGGATGGAGTGGCAGTTAGGAGACGGATCGGGGTACTGGGCCACGTTTCATACCTTTATGACGAACTGAGCGCGCTCGAGAACCTGCGATTCTATGCGAAGATGTACGGTGTAACCTTGGGACTGGAGGAGATCAAAGCCATTCTGTCCAGAGTGAAACTGGCCCACAGGATGAACGATCTGGTCGGGACATATTCCAGGGGTATGAAACAGCGGTTGGCAATTGCCAGGGCCATCATCCACAAGCCCAAGATCCTGCTCCTTGATGAGCCGTATACAGGGCTGGACCTTAACGGACGGAAGATCTTGACCGACATGCTGCGGGAATTCCAGAAACATGGCATGACAACGGTCATGGTCACGCATGACATAGAAAGAGGATACGAGATGGGCAACCGATTGGCCGTGATAATCGACGGGAAGATCGCCGCTGATCTGCGAAAAGAGGATGTGAGCATAGAGGACTTCAAGAACAGATATGCGGGCTTGATGGGGGCAGCATGAGCGTGAACGGTATCACTATTGCATTGAAGGACCTGAGGGTCGAGTTCAGAACGATGAGGATGATCGTCACGATGGTCATCTTCTCCTTGATGGTGATCATGGCGTTCAGATTCGCTTTCCTTTTCTACTCCGTCGAGGCAGAACCAACAATAATCGCACCCATACTCTGGGTCACGTTCACCTTCGCAGGGATGTTCGGGCTGGTGTCGTCCTTTTCCAAGGAGAAGGATACAGGTTCCCTGCAAGGATTGATGCTGTGTCCCTCGGACAGATTCTCGATTTATCTCGGAAAGCTCCTGTCCAACCTCGTCCTGCTGCTGATCGTGGACTTCGCCGCCCTGCTGTTCTTCTCGGTCTTCTTCGACTTCGACTATGGTGGCAACATCGTACCCATAGTATCTTTGGTGATGCTGGGATCGGTCGCGTTCACGATAGTCGGAACTTTGGTGGCGGGGCTGTCCGTGAACCTCAAAGGAAGGGAGAGCGCATTGACAATCCTTATGTTGCCGTTGATCATTCTAACTGTACTGATGCCGGCGATAATCGCTACCTCAAAGGCCTTGGATGGTCAGATAGGGGACGCATGGGGAGAGATCAGAATCATCGGAATGTTCGCCCTGGTCTATCTGGCGCTTTCATATCTCCTGTTCGAATACGTACTGGAGGCATAGACGTGGACAAGAGAAAAGCACTGGATTATGTACTTCTGATCGGGTCGCTGATCTTCATATTGATCACCATCTTCATGGCGATATACTACGTGCCATTGGTCGGGACCGACGTCTCGATCGTTGCTCAGAAACCGGACGAATACACCGAGCTCGAGTTGAGGGTGAAGGGGATCGTCGATGACATAAGCGGTGCATCCGAGTTCCATCTGGTGGACATCGGCAACTCGGAATTTGAGTTGAACGTTGAACATAATGAGAACCTCCCCTCCGGACTGAGCGAGAATGATGTGGTCATCGTGACAGGCGTTCTGGTTGACACTGACGCATTGGTCTTCGAATCCACGGATATTGAAATGGCAGATGACGACACCAGTGCGGGTTGGGTCGCTCCATATGCCCAGAAGATATTCTATTTGCACACCCCGGCAGCATGGGCATCCTATCTTGCATTCGGCATCGTCTTCGTCGGGAGCATAATCTACCTCAAGAACGGCAGCAACAAGTGGGACACCATTGCCCTGTCCTCGGCTGAGATAGGAGTCATGTTCTGCACCTTGGCGATAGTCACTGGCCCTCTCTGGGCAAAACCGGAGTGGGGTGTGTACTGGAGATGGGAGGACACCAAACTCCTCACGACGTTCGTCATGTGGATGATCTACCTGGGCTACATCACTCTGAGACTTGGCATGGAGGGAAGGAGCGTGGCCCGCATAGCCGCTGTCTTTGGAATAATCGGCTTCATGGCCGTTCCTTTGTCGTTCATATCTTCCAGGCTCTGGCAGAGCCTTCATCCGAACCCGGTCGGGCAGAGCGGTGGGCTGTCATCCGAAGCGGGAATGACACTTATGGTGGGAGTGATCGCCATGAGCTTCCTGTATTTCTATCTGCTAAAGAAACGTGTGGAACTGGAGGAGATCCAACACAAAGTTGAAGAATTAAAGGACAATATGGAAGGTGAGATCGAATGAGAGGACTCGACGGGCTATACATTGCGTACACGGTCATTTGGCTGGGAGTGTTCGGCTACATGCTATATCTTCATCTGAGGCAGCAGAGGCTATTGAAAGACGTCAAGAATCTCGAGGGGATGTTGAGTGAACGAGGAAGTTGAGAGTGACGAAGTTCAGGAAGCCAAGGTCGAGACCGAGGCTGAGAGGCCCAGGTCGAGGCTGACTGGAAAGAGGAAGAAGCTGCTAACTGCTGTTGCCGTGTTGGTGATAATAGCACTGGCACTTGTCGTTGGTTTCTGGGGCAACACACCGGTTCCGTACATGACCGTCAGTCAGGTCATTGACAACTCTAATTCATACGTTGACAAGGAGATCGAGATCAAAGGGTTCGTTGAGAACTGGAACTCGGCGGCGAGGACCTTCGACTTGACCGATGAGGAGTCCGTTCTGAGGGTTAGCTACGACGTAATTCCAGATGGCTTCAATAACGGAAAGGAAATCGTTGTGAGCGGCGTACTGAAAGGTACCAACGGAGTGGTGTTGGAGGCCGATGAGATAACCGTGGGCTGTCCCTCCAAATACTGAGACGGATGGATCCCGCCCTTTAGAAAAGGAACTTCGACAAGGTCGATACATTTTTGGTGGTGAAATCCAATCGAAGGTCGTGAGATCAGCGGTTATTCTCGCAGGGGGAAAAAGCAACAGGATGGAGTTCGATAAGTGCGTCGTTCCATTTCACGGCAAGCCGCTGATGTTCTGGTCTTACAGCGTTCTCAGAGACCTGGCCGAGGACATATTATTCTCAATATCAACCAACAGGGACGAGGGTCCCCTCCGGGAGTTCCTTGATGATGAGGTGACGTTCGTCAGGGACAAGGAAGCTGGACTGGGACCGCTGTTCGGACTGTCCCTATCATTCAAGGAAGCGAGAGGGGAATATGTGGCAGTTGCTCCCTGCGATGCGCCTTTCATAAAAGCAGAGCTCTATCTGAGATTGTTTCGATTGGCCGAAGGTGCGGATGCGGCAGTACCGGAGATCAACGGCTATTGGGAACCTCTGCACGCGGTCTACGAGAGGAAGGCCATGTTAAAGGCCATTGAGAAGGCCATCTCCGAAGGGGGGACCCGCCCCAAGGACACGTACAAGCACCTTGAGGTGAGGAAGATGACACAGGAGGAAATCCAGGCCTTTGACCCTGAGCTCTTGTCCTTCGTCAATCTAAACACGATACAGAACCTTGAGAACGCGTCAGACCTCAGCCCACCCGATCGCTAGCGACACAGGTAATCTATGAACTTGTGGGGACAGTGCATAGGTAGTAGAAAACTTCGTAGTTCTCATTGAACAACGACAAAACTTCCTGTTCTTCTCCAATTGGACATCTGAGGGGAGCAAATGATAGAGGTGGAAAGGATTAGAAGAGACTTTCGAAAGAACAGAAGGGGGCTTACGGCGGTGACCTGGCATCCCTTTTCCAACTATCTGGCTATACGTTTTCAATCGTCCAAATCGCCGGAGATTCGATCCTGATCCAATACCCAAACCCAGCCTGCAAGAAGTCTCCATCTACCATGACTCTCAAGAAGTACGGCGGAGCTGATCCATCAAAACCCTCCGTTCTCTCCACCGCGACCACTGCCTTGAGGTCTGCGATAGTGTAGTTATCATCAAACGATGGGAAGCCCACGAGATTCCAGCCTGCTTGCAGGTTGATCGTGGTCGTAGTGGGAACGACTCCTGCAACAGTGAGATTCGAATCCTGAGTGACGTTCACCCAGATGCCCATGGTGTGATTCACGTATTCCAGGCTCTGAGCGTAAGGCTTTGATTCGGAGAAGGATCTCCATTCTTGGTTGATGGGGTCGTAGGACCAGGCGTTGTCGTATGAGACTGTTTGGAGGGCTGTCTGGATGGTCTCGTCCGATTGGATGAGTGGGATTGAGACGAGGTTTGGGCCTTTGGAGAGGGGGCGGGTGAACTTGGCCACCTGATTGACTGAGCATTTGGTGTTATTGTCCGAGTTAACCGCGCACACTTGGTAGAAGTAGTCGTTAGGGTCGCCTTCACCAGCGAAGTTGTCAACGAATGTGTATGTACCATTGGGAACAGAGGCGATCAATTGATAGCCAAGTCCTTTGGGATCGTAAGTCAGGTTTCTGAATATTCTGTAGCCAATGACGGATTTGAATCCAGCACCATCATCTGGGGAGAGAGTCCAATTAAGGGTCACATTTTCGAAGTTCAAACCGCTGAGAATAGCGTGAAACACTCCAGGAGGCCGCGTGAGGATTGTTCCGAGAGGAGATATGAAGGGGTACCTGTCCCGAGAACCCGCATGCATAACGTAAGGAGTGTCCCCTATGCCATCACTTCCGGGCTGGTCTTGGTTTGGACCAGAGAACTGGTCGGAACCTGAGTAGTCACTCCAATAATTGCCACCGGAAGGGTAGTCGTTGTCCCATTTATTGTTGAAGGCGAATTGAAACTCGTGTACTTGCTCTACATTGTCTACAAAACTGTTGTGATATATCTGGTTGATCTCCGACAGAAAAAGGTGGAGCCCGAACTCTTCATTCGAAAGGATGGTGTTGTTGGCAATGACGCTCCTATTCGAAGAACTAAGGGTGATACCGTAGACATCGTTCGAGTGAATAGTGTTATTGGTGATGGTGTCGTAATCAGATTCCCCGAGGGCAATGCCAGCGAAGTTGTTGTATGCCACATTGTCATCAATGATGGCGTCGTTGGAGTACCAAAGACGAATACCGTCCCATCTGTGACTATGAACTTGGTTGCTTGAGACAGTATTATGGTTGGAATACAAGAGATAGATTCCCCATCCGCTGCCAAGAACCGTGTTGTTGTCAATCTCGCTGTTATCCGAGTATAGAATGTAAATGCCGTGCCAGCGGTTCGAATCGAGGATATTGCCGGCAATAATGCTACCATTGGAAGATACGAGCTCAATACCTTCACCACCGCTGAAGCCAGCAATGTTGGTCTTGATAGTATTGTTATGTGAGGAATAGAGACGGATACCATCGCCGTTAGGTGAAGAGACGGTATTGTTTGCAACCACATTGTCTGAAGAGAACCCGAGATGAATCGCTATAGAGCTGATGAAGATATTTTGATGCACGACAACAACGCCAGTGCAAAAGGCAAGTATTACCTGACCAGCACCCAAAGGAATCGACCCCCCGCTTACGTTCTTCCAGTAGTGGAGAGGTTTATCGTTGACTAGGTTAGATGTGTCCATCAAATGAGTGTTCCAGTGCTCAAGATAGGGACCTCTTATGTTGACGCCGTTCTCGTACATCACGTTTCCTGTTAGAATGTTCTTCCGAGTCGACTCCAAGAAGATGCCCATATGGTTGTTAGATACGTTTGTGTGAGCAATGAGATTATCATCGGAGAGATACAGACGAAAACCCTCGGCTTCGTTCAAGGAAGCAGTAGTGTTTGCCAGTGTGTTTCCACTGGATTCCTCGAGGAAGATGCCATAGAAGTTCCCAGTGGCAGTCACATTGTCCACACGACCGTTAGTTACGTTGTGGAGATAGATTCCATGGTAGCATGGAAAACCTCCTCCCCATCCAGAGTGGACGTGGACATTCAGAATGATGAAGTGGACGTCTGAATTCCGAATCTCAATTCCATGTCCGAAGGAGGCATTTATCTCCCATCCCTCTATGATGTAAGGGTCGGAAGGCAATCCGCTACCGCTCGTGATTCCGTTGGCAACAGTGAAATTCACATTGCCCTGTATGTAGATCGAATCATGAGGGGTGTAGGCAGAGGCTTCCTCGGGGACAATGACTATTGAACAAAGGGAAGCTAGCGCTAGGAAACATGTGATAGCAATTGTGAAAGTTGCTTCCTTCATCCTCTCTCTCAAAGCATCCTCAACATTGTAGCAACGTGGGCGTTTATAACGCTTTTCCCAATCGGTTCTGACATTCGAAGTGAGTATCTCCCAGCAACCCCAAAAAAAGAAAAGAAAGAGGAATAGGGTTTTTATCCAATACCTTCGATTCTTTTCGCTCCGTCGAGATAATGCAAACATAAGGGGGCTTACGGCGGTGACCTGGCACCCCAGCGGTAAGGAAAAGAGGAATCAATTCAGATGCATCTCATAATTGTCGTAGTCCAATATGAAGGAAGACATTACTTGTTTCACATGAGTAAGGCAGTTCCCGAAAACGCGGCATAACACGAGGAAAGTTACCACTGGTGTAGCTGGAATCTGACAAAGAACTGGGACGGCGAAACAAGCTCACCAGAACCGCTCTGGGAGACTCCCCTATCTACAACTCGTGTATGAAGCTATCTGTGTACTGTTTTCCAAATCGAGAACTCACCAAGAGCGCCCTGATCAACCTCAATCCCTATCGGGTCGGGGGCGAGCCTTGTTGACATTGAGGGTTCCACCCTTCATGTCCGTTTCGTTAAGGCCTGTGATCGCTTTCTCGGCTTCATCATCGGTCGGCATCTCAACGAATGCGAATCCTCTCGATTCGCCGCTGAGCTTGTCAGTGATGATTTTTGCCGATGCGACCTCTCCGAAGGCTTGGAAAGCCTCCAGGAGCTCGGTCTCGGTGACCTCGCGTGGTAGATTACCTACGTATATGTTCATTCAATTCCTCTTACGTCTCCCTTTCACCATTAGTCCAGAAAACGTCTTGCGGGCTCTCAGTGCAGTCATAGCCCTTAAGGCTTTAGTAACGCTAGTTGGCACCGATTTCCACCCTTGTTCCTATGCTGGCACCATAGAACAGAGTCTCTGAGAGGGATTTCTACCGCCCTTGGGCAGTTCCCCACCACTGCCTGCTAATCCCCTGCCCACATGAAATCGTTTCAGGGGAAATGACAGACTTCCCTATGGAGTGCGACATAAATCATTGATTCTTCGTTCTGCTTTGGAACTGAAGTTTGAACCCATCATCGGCTTCTGTGGGACACAAACCCACCTAGAATCAGAAGGTCCTTCTTTTCCTCCAGCAGATACCTGAAATGTCGAAAGATATAAATCTGGACAAAGCGGTGAGAATACTTAGACAGAACATAGAGGAGGAAGAAGGAAAGCAAAAGGAGGGGTATGATGGAGGAGGGTGTGGCAAAACTGTTCAGCATGACGCTGTGTGTGTTAATCATTGCCGATATCTCTGCCTTGGCAAGCGTCAATCTGCAAATGGACGAGAGTCCAAGTTCTCTAACAGGCTCACCAAAGATGATTTGGGTGGATGACGATTTTATTGACGACCCACCAAATCACAAGTGGGATACCATCCAAGAAGGTGTGGATGATGCTAACGGTGGAGATACCGTCTATGTCTTCAATGGAACTTACTACGAGGATGTGGATATTCACAAAACGATCAATTTGACCGGGGAGGATCGAAAGAGCACTGTAATAGAATCAAGTGGTGGGCTCGGGGTGGAAGTGTTTGCAGATTGGGTGAACATCACAGGTTTTACCATGACCAATGGCACATTTGGAGCTGGAATAGTGCTCTTCTTTGCCGAGAACTGCTACATCGCAGATAACATCCTCTCGTACAATGATGACGGCATCGGCCTCCATCTCTCAAATTTCACTACCATAGCCAACAATTACGTCATTGCCAACAACAACACTGGAATCGCCCTAGGAGGATCGAACAACACAGTCATAAGCAACACTGTGTCTTGGAACCGGTGGAATGGTATCCATTCCGGGCGTTCTAGTAACAACACAATTGTCAACAACAAGTTGGTCGAAAACGGCATTTTCATTTTTGGATCTTCCATCGATCACTGGAACACTCACACTATCGACACTTCAAATACCGTAGATGGCAGACCTGTATACTATTGGAAGAATGCTGTGGGGGGTACGGTACCACCAGGCGCTGGTCAGGTGATACTTGCCAACTCCACCGGTGTGGTTGTGGAGAACCAGAATGTTAGTAATGGAACTGCAGGGATTCAACTTGGTTTTTCATCGAACAACACTATCGCGAACAACACTGGCTTTTCGAACAACATGTGGGGCGTTTTCGTCATGTATTCTAGTGGTAACATCATTCTAAACAACACACTCATGCACAATGGGGATGGCATAGCTGTTTATTATTCAGACAACAACACCCTCGTGCACAATAACGCATCGCTGAACAACTGGGACGGCATTTGGCTTGACAAC
>JAUVHO010000005.1 GCA_030593295.1 Methanomassiliicoccales archaeon
CTCGGAGAAATCAGTGAGATCGTCAGGAAGGGGTCGATAGGCAAGTGCCAAGGTCCTCAGACCCTTCATCGCCATGGCTTCGGTAGCGCGGTTGATGGAGTCCTTCTTCTCCTGATGCAATGGGACAACTTGCCCGTCCTCCAGTATCCTGTCGCTGATCTCCAGAAGACTTTCAGTGGCCCCTTTCGAGTAGGCGACCTTCGAAGGATTGGCCTGATGGATGGTGGTCATCCTCTTCCTGTCCGAACTGAACCCGATCTCGCCTATCCGCTTCTCCTTGTAGCAGTCATCGAAGTCCATCTCGGCCCTCCTGGCAGCAACCAGAAGAGTGCCCTCGGTCGTGTCGCCGTCAATGCTCCACAGATTATCCTTCTTCACGAGTTCAGAATCGTTGCATAGTATACCGCCCTTCAGAAGCAGCTTAAGGGTCTCGTTCTTCAACGGGTCTATCTCTTCCTCCCCGTGGTAGAATCTCCCCTCGGGTGTGAACCCTTCGCCTTCGACCTTGAAGATGGCGTCGTCCGTTTGAATCGTCCTGATGTTCATCTCACCCTTGGTGAGGGTCCCGGTCTTATCGGAGCATATCACGGTTGCGCTCCCAAGAGTTTCAACAGCCGGAAGCCGACGGATCAACGCGTGTCTTCGGACCATCCTCTGGACACCCAGTGCAAGACTGATCGTCACAACGGCAGGGAGACCTTCAGGTATTGCCGCTACCGCAAGGCTAACGGCGGTGAGGAACATCTTGATCGTGTCAACTCCACGGAAAGCCCCTACCGCGAAAACGATCCCGACCGCGACCAATACGATTATCCCAATCTGGTTCGCCATCCTGTTTATTCTTGCTTTCAGGGGAGGTTCTTCCTCCAGTTCCTGAACCATGCCAGCTATCTTGCCGAGCTCTGTGTTCATGCCCGTACAGGCGATGACAGCCTTACCTCTCCCCGATTCGATGGCGGTGCCCGAATACACCATGTTCCTTCTGTCGCCGAGGAAGATGTCCCCTTTCAGGCTGTGAGTGAGCTTGCCCACGGAAGCGGATTCGCCGGTAAGGGAGGCCTCATCTACGTTGAGATTCACCGCTTCGATGAGACGACCGTCTGCAGGTACGCGATCACCAGTGGCCAGGGCAATGACATCGCCGGGAACCAGTTCCCTGGCAGGAACCTGGATGGCCTCCCCGTCCCTGTAGGCCCTTGCCGTGGGTGCAGCCATCGCCTTGAGGGCCTGTATCGCCTGCTCCGCCTTGTACTCCTGAACGAAACCAAACACCGCGTTGAGTATGACGATAATCAAAATCACGATGGTATCGAATATCTCGTCCGTCATCCCCTTGCCTTCGAAGAACATGTGGTAGAAACCTATTGAGGCGGATATGATCGCGGCAATAATCAGAATGATGACCATGCGATCGGCGAACTGCCGGAGGAACATTTTGAGCGGAGATACTCTCTGAGTTTCCACTAGCTCGTTCGGTCCGTAGGTCTCGAGCCTCCTTGCCGCATCCTTGTCATCAAGACCTATCGGGCTAGAATCCAGCTTCTTCAAAACCTCATCCGATTCGAGGTTGTGCCAACCCGAATTTCCCATCTATGACTGCTAATGTTCAGGGACTATATAACTAAATCGTGAGCAATAGTTTTTAGTAGGGAGTTTGCTATTCAGATGACGGGATGGGAATGCACGAGATTACACTCAACAGACATTCTCAGAGAGCTTTGGTCATCTCGATTGAGATTTCACCAACGATTGACACATCGCACTAGGCACTCCTCCGCAGACAACTCTAGTTCCCTTCCCCCTCAATCGAGCGGGAAGACATTTCCATGTTGGATACAGGGTACCTTATCTTCGAAATGGGCATCATAATGCTCGTCGCATTCATCGGCGCTGGACTCGCCGCCAGACTTGGTCAGAGCGTCATCATCGGGTACATACTTGCAGGCATCGTCATCGGGCCGTACATGGTCGTGAACATACTTGGCCTGAGCTACAGCGGTATAATCAAGGACATCGAGTTCATAGAACAGTTGGCCCATATCGGACTTATCCTCCTCCTCTTTTTTGTGGGATTGGAATTCTCCGTTGAGAAGTTGAAGAAGACCAAAAAGCCGGCCGTCATCCTTGCGGTGATCAACCTGTCGATAAACATGTTCGCGGGTTTCTGTCTCGGCATGTTCCTCGGATGGCCGTTGCTTGACACATTCTTCCTTGCGGGTGTAGTTGCCTTGAGCAGCGCCGCCGTGACGGCGAAGGTGCTCATTGAATTGAAGAAGCTGGGGAAGACCGAGACCGAGTATCTCATCGGGATGATCATAATCGAGGATTTCCTGGCGATCCTCCTCCTCACCGTTGCCGGTGGAATGCTGGCTCAGAACAGGGCGAGCCCGGTCAGCATCCTTTTCCTGTTAGGCGGGATTCTGCTGTTCATTCTCTTCTTTGCTTTCCTTGCATTGTTCGTCATACCCAGGGTCGCCAAGCACTTCGAAAAGATCGAGAACGAGGAGCTGTTCGTGCTGTTTGCGCTCGGCATGGTCTTCCTGGCATCCGCGATGGCGGAGGCATTTGCCATCCCTGCTATAATTGGGGCCTTCTTCATAGGGATGGTGTTCGCCGACACGAGTATATCAGAGAAATTAGAGAAGAAACTGCTGTCCATAAGGGATGCTTTCGTTGCAATCTTCTTCATCTCCTTCGGCATGATGATAAACCCGGCGATGTTCCCCTTCATAATCGACATCGTCATAATCGCAGTCCCGCTGATAATCCTGAACGACATCCTCATCACCGGGGCACTCGCCTACTTGATAGGGTTTTCCGCAAAGGCCTCCACGTCCATCGGGACTTCGCTCATAGGGAGAGGGGCGGAGTCCGTTCTCTACGCCAGCGTCGGGAGCAACGTTCAGGGTGCCACAAAAGGAGCGTATCTGTACCCGTTCGCGGGGGCGTTCTGTTTCATCATGAGTGCGTTAGCGCCCATATTCATGAAGAAATCCGATCAGGTATGCCAATGGTTGAAGAACAGGCTCTCGGAACCTCTGATGTACGGCGGAAAACTGGTTTCCAGCATAATCAAGTCCATGGTCATGCCCCACGAGTATCCGATCTACCGTCGTAACAGGAAGCTGGTTGTCGTTCTGTCCATCTTCTCATTCGCATGCATGATGATGATCGTGACCTCCGGCTCGATGCACATTCTGGCCTTCATCATCTCGGTCTGGACCTTGTACTTCTTCTGGTTCACCATGTCTGACCTCATGGGGCATCCGACGAGAAAGGCGAACTTCCCTCACAAGGCTCTGAATTCATCAGAAAAGAGCAAGGGCGCTTCGTTCGTCACCAACATGATAACGGGTGCGCTGGTGAGCATTGCACTCGTAGCATTCGTCTGGCCTTACTTATGGTGGATGAGCATCGTCATTCTTCTCGGCTATTTGGTGTACACGATCCAAAGCATGAAGGCCATACATCGACATCTTGTTCTGAAGAAGGGCAAGAAGAGGCTGGCTCTCAAGATAGACACACATCCGAAAGCGCTCAAGGACCCGTGGAAGCACAGGTCGAGGATGTACGATAGGAAGAACGGTGGGATGTAGTCATTCGGATGCGGCCGCCGGGATTTGAACCCGAGCAATGAGGTTGGGAACCTCAGATCCTAACCAGGCTAGATCACGACCGCATGCCTCAGGCTTTTCAAAACATCATTTTACCGTCTCGAGCTGACTAATGATGTTCCATATCAACGTCCTGCCGTGGAGCGGGATGTTGGGATCATTCGCCAACTCGTCCATCATAAATATCGCACTTGCGACCCTTACATCCAAAGCGTCCTCCTTCTTGAGGAGAAGGTCCTTGGCCTCGCTCGCACCCCTCCTAATGTTCCTGGGTACAGAAGTGTCCTCGGCCAATTGGTCGAGGACGTCCATGACTTGTCTAAGCTTCTCATCTGATGCCATCTTTTCACCATCCTTTTAACCTCTCTCACCAGCAGGATATACCTACTCCAACACCCTGGCCACACCCCTCTCCTTGTAGGTCGTGACCACCATCAGCGTCTTTGTGTCCTTGATCCCTTTTATGGGCGCCAAGGACTTCAGCACGAACTCCTTGAGTCCGGCATAGTTCTCGAACTTGGCCTTCACTATGATATCAGTGTCACCAGTAACAAGGAAAACGTCCTCGATCAAATCGAACTTGGCAATCTTAACAGCTATGCTCTCGGCCTCTTTGGTGTCGGCCTTCACGGTGATAATGGCCGCAACCTGATCCTCTCCATAGTAGTTGGACATGACCTTGTCCAAATCCGAGCCTTCGCCCACATAATCACCGCGCCATAATAGCACGGACTTCTATTAAGATTTCCTTTTGACCCTAGTGTAACGTTTTTATATTCTCCAGACATTCAAAACAAGGGCTTGGAGTTGGTTCCTTGAACGAGAAAGAGGGCAAGAAGGTCATAATGGAGACGATCGCGGAAGGCAGGATGATGGAGGCCTACGCCGAGCACCGTACAAAGGACATGCACACTTGCTGGACGTGCGGGGTAATCTCCTACAAGAAGAAGCCCATGAAAGAGATCGGGAAGAAGTGGTTCTGCATAGACTGTCTGAGGCAGTTGAAAGAGGTAATGGACACGTTCGATCAGTGGGAAGAGGAACTGATCTTGGAAAGGGATGCAAGAAAGCAGTTGGACGATGGGATGAACCTCTAGCTGGGTAACTCTGTGCCGCAGCCCCGACAGAACTTGTCTTTGATGTCGGCGACCTTCCCGCACTTCTCACATTCTGCCGCTTTTGGTATCTTTGCCCCGCATTTCCTGCAGAAGCCGTCGCCCTCGACCAGGAACTCGCCGCACCCGGTGCATCTGTTCTTCAGTTGTTCTTCGGTTATCTCGATCACTTCTTCATCAGGAGGTATGGTCTCGAGACCTCCATCCTCAGTTGCAAGCAGGTTCTTGCACCTGACCGCGAGCTTGAGGGCGGTCGTGTAATCCTTCTCTTCAAAGGCCTTCTCGGCATCCTGCAGTACCAACGCCGCGGCCTCGGTGTCAATCGCTCCTTGCCTGCACTTCTCAATGTGGTCCTTGGCCAGATTAAGAGAGAACTTGGCCTGAATGAAGTTCTCCGGCATCTCTTTGGCTATGATCTCCTTGGTGAGCATCTCTTCGTCACCGGGCGGTGGGGGTGATGCTTCGAGCTTTTCGAGGTCCCCCCTCTTCTCAGCGGCCAGCTTGGCGGTCTTCATGGAATCCTTGGCCTTGTCCACGATATCGATGCACGCCCTGAAGTTACCCCTGTCGAAAGCTATCCGGGCCTCTTCCAGTTGGTTCATCGTCGCTTCCATGGACGCCCCGCCCCTCTCGAGCGTCCTGACGATGGCCCTGCCCGTAATGAGCGCGTTATGAGCGTCGTCACGCAGGGACATCTTCTTAACGCGTCCGCCGGAGCTCATGCCCTTCTTCAGACGCCTGTTGCGAAGCCAGACAAGTTCTCCAATGATGACCACTATGAAGGTCAGCGCAACGGCCACCACAAGAACCAGTGTTTGGTCTGCCACGAACTATTCAATGGAAAGCTCACTTATAAGTTTTCTGCGATTGGTTGTAGCTGACGAGAATGTTGCTGGCCACCGTCCAGACCTTGAGGATATGCGGAGATATGGAAACGATCCGGTCGGAGAGTTCCTTGGCGGGGCTGGTATAGTCGCCTTCCGGGAAACCGCCGATGATGCAGGCTATTGGCCCATCGAGGTCCTCAAAAAGGGAAGTGGTCTCGACCAGCTCTCCATCCGGTGCGAGGCAGATCGTTGTTTTCGGTTCCGCCTTCTTCAGTACATCCTCTAAGGTTCTGTTCCTGGCGATCCTCATCAGGGGCTTCTTGTCCGGCACCTGGCCCTTGTCAAAGAGCTCTTCCATCAATCCCACGAATCGGTTGTGGCTTCTTGGCATCCTAAGGTCAGGAGAGACCTCGATGAGTTCGTTGTTCCGGGTGTGAACCATGGTAGTTAGCTTCCTTTCGGCGTTGGGGATCGAGTCCAGACACAGTGACAGAAAGAACTGGACGATGTCCGGTCGGCCGCGTCTCAGGGCTTCGGCACTGTCCTTGAAAGCAGAACGATGAAGTGATGAATCCAACAGCAGCTTCGAGGGGGTCTTCCTCCTCCTCTTGGCGTTCTTGATCACCGACGGATGGTTCTGGAGCTCCTTGGGGACAGGTTCAAGTTCGGCGTCGGCGAGTATCATTATGAGCAAAACAACACCTAGCTCAGGACTTCCATCAGGAGGTTCTTCTCCTTGGCGATCCTCAGTTCCCTGGCTATCCTCCTTCCGGTGGACATGTTCTCGTCCATGAGGTCGGCGTACGGGGAGCCGGAAACGAAAAGATTGGTGCCAGCGACTATGCGGGCGGATATCTCGAACACCTTGAACTCCAGCTCATCCGTGACGATGGTCTCCAGACTGAAGGGGCCGATCATCCCACCGAACAGCTCCAGTGAACGTTCTACGGTCTGCTCCCCCATGGCGAATGCCTTTGGAAGAAGCGATTCCCGAAGGACCATTGATGAATTGCCAGTGACCACGAACGTGGGGTCGATGCCCATCTTCTTGAGCTCGTCCTGGTTGCCCATTCTGTACAGGCCGTCCACGTTGGACTCGTCCCTCCTGTCGATGCTGAGGAACTCCAAGCTACCCTTGCTGAGCTTGTAGCCTCCGTCTGAAATGGGTGAGTAGAAGTAGTGCATGTAGTACCTGGTGCCCACGATGTATTCCTGAATTGAAACCTCCTCGTTTGGATCTCTCTTTGCTTTGAAATCCTCGTAATCCTTCGCTATGAAGAACCCTCTCCCTCCTTTTGCGCCGTGGTATTTCACCAGCACTGGCACATTGATTTCCTGTGGGTTCGTTATCTCCTTTGGCATTGAAAGGCCGGCCGAGGTCAGCCATTCCCGCTCCTTGTTCCGGTCGGATTCCCATTCAAGGACGTTTCTGTTCCCGAATGTTGGGAGATCCAAATCCGTGAAACGCTGGGCACCAAGATATTCTACAAAGGACCCGTGAGGAATGACCACAGCATTCTTCTCGGCCAGTTCGCTCGATTTCTCCAGAATTTGGGAGTAGTTGTCCACGATGAGAAATTCATCCGGTTTGCCTTTGGGGAAGGCATCGTAGTACTTGGGCGGCTTCTCAATGGCGATGCCGATGGTCTTGAAGCCTTCCTTCCTGGCGCCGTCAAAGATCTGCAGACTGGAATGTGAGCAGACGGTGGCCACGGTGAGGTCTTCTCCGTAACCTTCGAGGATTTCTGCGATTCTCTCTTTGGATATCACGGGTGGCTCAATTCAACTAATGGGTTAAAATGTTTCTGTGGACCTCGAACGAATTGGAGACTAACCTATGTCAATCGTCACAAATTGTATTGGTAATAGGTGCTGCAGTAGTCGAACTGTGAAATGCCATTCCCGTTACAGTCAATATTCACGTCGGTCTCGGGAACATTGACAGGTACTGTTACCAGTCCGTTAATCTCGAAGTTCCCATGTGAGGTATAGTAGCTCGACCACAAGAAAGGAATGGGATTCTGATAGAAACCCAGGGCCCATTTTGAAGTATTATCAATGACGTACTTGCCTCCACTGTCTGATGTATGAGGACAGAATATGTAGGCCAAGGAGTCCATCGTGTCACCATCTCCATTGCCATCCGCCATGCCTCCAATCAACCGAACGCCTGCTTGTTGCATGCGGTACTCAGAGGCCTGTACCTGAACACACTCTCCACCATGAATCGCCGCAGGGCTTCCATACCCAATCAGATGTTCTGGAAGGGAAGTCGTCCGATCGCCATCTTCATCAGAAGTGTGGAAGTAGAACGTCTTGTAGCCACCTTCCGCGAAACCCACGTACTTCGCGTATGCCCCACCAGATTTGAACGGTAGCACGTCATATAGAATGTGGTCGGTGAAGATCCCCCACCAGCCAAACCCGAACTTCTGGCGCTCAATGAGCAGTGAATTGTAAGTGTAAGACCGGTAGATTCTGCCTTTGAGCCCCCAGGTGGAATTCATGTCATGATAGAGGTTCACCGTGTTGGATACTTCATTGTCATTCCAGTCTCGGCCATCATCTGACTCCCTCATGGGGTCAGGGATCATTATGTATCCAGTGTTTCTTGGATGTTTACCCCAAACGGCAGTATTCACTCCCACCCTGCAGTTGCCTGTGCTGGGATCTATGGCGTAGTAGGCTGCAACGTTATCCCGAGTGTCACCATCGCCGTTCCAGTCGAAGTCGTCGTATGATTCGACAAGGCTGTAGCTTGTGACCGTCCATCCATCATCACGTAGGAAAGTCGAATCAATAACCGATCGCCAACCAGCGGAGCAAGCACTGTTTATCGGGGGCTTATCAGGGAATCTCCGTGTATCTATGCTCCCCAAATACCAGTCGTTCATGTCAGTGTCCATTTCGGGATTTGCGTTCACTCCGTTAACAGCCTCTCGGGCATAATATGAGATGAACTCCCCGGCCATATCTGGATACAACATCACGCCCCTCATCTGGTATGCATGCCAAGGTGGGGACACGAAGGCTCTGTACAGTTCAATCCCTTCGACATTCGAATAATAGTCCTCATTCATCAGCATCGTTCCGTCTGTCCCGCCAATCCTTGGGTTATGCCCAGTCTCATACACGACCATGGCATCAGGAATAATATCGCACGTCATTCCCGTCTCGTCCACGCATCCGTCGCCATCGTTGTCCAGTCCATCGCTCATCCAGGGTATGTAGAAATAGAACACGACCCATTCGAGATTGCCATTCCCGTTCTGGTCGCCCAAGTGCATTTCATGAACTTCGCCCACCAGGAAATCTCCACCGCCATCACTAAGGTGCAAACTCGCTCCTGAAAAAATGTTGAGGCAAACTGTAAGTGTAACGCAATATTCGGCCCAGAGAGGCGACTCTCCTGGAGTGCCTCCGTTTGGAGTTCCGTCATCATCGGAGGTTGGATACGGCCCATCCAGAGAGGAGTATCCTTCAGGACTGGCTTCTGCATAATCTGGCAAAGCCCTGTGGGACTCGGCCATGTCCTTTCGGAGAATCTGCCATTTCTCGTATTGGTTCAACTGTTGACCTTGACCGGTCGAAAACTCAAATGACCCAATTCCAGCAAAAGCATATGCTACAAGTATCACCAGAACACAAGCGATTGCCCCCTTCGTCCTCGTCTCTTACCCTCCGATCGTTGCTCTGTGACATAATATCAGCGAGTCGGGGCTATATATTTGTTCTGACGTGCCCTGCTACTGAGTTATCCATCTGTTGAAGAAACTAACCTAATCATCGCCCAGGAGCTTCCCTGAGATGATGGAATCTGCTATCTTGACCGCTCGGACGCTTTCCCCGACGTCATGCACTCTTGCGATGTTCGCGCCGTTCAATACACTGGAAACAAGAGTTGCCAAACTACCCTCCAACCTGTCAACCACTTCCGAATCCAATATCTTCCCGATGAAGGACTTCCTTGATGCACCCACAAGAATCGGGAGCCCAAGACTCCTCATCTCTCCCAGCCTTCGTATTATCTCCAAATTGTGATCGATCGTTTTCCCGAATCCGATTCCGGGGTCAACGATTATGTTCTCTTTTTGGATGCCCCCCTTCACAACATTCTCGATCTGATCCCTCAGATAGCCTATGATCTCTCCCATGACATCCTTGTACTCCGGTTTCTCCTGCATGGTCTTCGGTGTTCCCAGCATGTGCATGACAACAACTGGAACGTTCAAATTGGCCACTGTTGAGACCATCTCTGGGTCCCTGAGACCGCTGACGTCGTTCACCATTTGGGCACCTAGCTCGATAATCTCCTTTGCGACGATTGGGCGTCGAGTGTCAATCGATATCGGAACGTCTACCTTCTGCAACAGCCCCTCGACCACTGGCCTTACCCTCTTTAGCTCTTCCTCGGGTGAGACTGGATCTGATCGGGGTCTGGTCGATTCTCCGCCAACGTCAATGATGTCCGCACCTTGCTCGGCCATGTCCACTCCGTGAGCGATCGCTACTTCTGCATCGAAGAACTCCCCACCGTCCGAGAATGAATCGGGTGTGACATTCAGAACACCCATGACCAAGGTCCGGTCCAATGCGATCTCCTTCTTGGGAAACTTCAGCATAAAGTCTCTCTTGTCATAGTTCTCCAGCACCTCCTCGACCTGGGCAGCGATGTCCTTGCACGTGAAGGGCTGGATCTTCAGCTTATAAATCAGCTTCTCGTACTGGTGGATCGTCCCCAACAGGATCAGGTCAGATTCCCCCACGGAGTGGTCCAGAGTGCCCTTATGAGTCACCGCATCCCCACCGGCCGAGAGCATCTCCTGCTTGATGATGTTCGCTTCCTTGGTTCCGACATTCTCCAATTTAATCAGCCGCTGGTCCGCCTTCCTTGACATTATCTTTATGCCGGCAGAAGTGCTTCCGACCTTCCTCATCTCCCCCTTGATCTCGTCCCGGCTCCGTATGTCCAGGACCCTTGCGTTGAACATCAGAAAGAGGATTGGGAATTCTTGACTTATAGTTTGGGGAAGGATTGTTTTTATATCATCATCCGATTTGTGAGTGCAATGAAACTTCTCCTCATCCATGCTGATTACATGGAGTACGAGGCAAGGCAGCCAACGAAGTTCGCGGAGTCCATTCTGGACGAAGTCAAGAAGGGCAGGATGGAAGAGGTTCTGGTAGCTTTTACAGCTATCGAGAAACAGGACGAGAAGGACCCTCTGGGCTCAGCGGAGGCTGCCGCTAACGAGATATCTGAGGTGGCCAAGAAGGTCCAGACGGACAACGTCATGCTATACGCCTACGCGCATCTGAGCCCCTCGCTGGCCAACCCGGACAAGGCGCTGGAGATATTCAGGGAGATCGAGATCAAGCTCAAGGAACACGAGTTCAACGTCCACAGGTCACCGTTCGGATGGTACAAGTCGTTCAACATCGCCTGCAAGGGCCACCCTCTTTCCGAGCTGTCCAGAAGCATCGAAGTGGAAGAGAAGGCGGTCACGCGGGAAGAGGTCGTCGAGAAGATAGAGAGCGAGTATTACGTCCTCACGCCGGAAGGGGAAGAATACAAGTTCGAACCCGATGAAGTTGAGAAGCTGGAAGTCCTGGACCGATACCCCACGCTGAAGACGTTCGTCTTGGCCGAGGAGGTCAAGGGTCAGCCGAAAGGGGAGCCGCCAAGCATCAAGGCGATGAGGAGACTTGAGTTGGTAGACTACGAGGAAGCGACCGACTCCGGACACTTCAAGTTCTTTCCCAAGGGTGCATTGATATTCAACCTGCTCCGGGAATGGGCAACGTACGTCGCCACCGAGAAGATAGGCGCCATACAGATAGAAACGCCGATAATGTACGACTGGTCATTGCCGGACATCAGGGGACAGACCGCATCGTTCCATGAGAGGCACTACACGATCGAGACCGAAGATGGAAAGGAGTTCGTCCTCAGGTTCGCCGGCGATTTCGGGCTGTTCAGGATAATGAAGAACGCCACCATGAGCTACAAGCAGCTTCCGATCAGGGTCTACGAGTTCTCCAAGAGCTTCAGATACGAGCAGAGAGGCGAGCTTTCGGGTCTCAAGCGGCTTAGAGGGTTCCACATGCCGGACATACACTGCTTCGCGAAGGACCTGGAGCAGGGCTGGGACGAGTTCCAGTGGATACACAGGAATTACAGCGACCATGCTGACGGAACTGGGGTGGAGTGGGCTCTGGGATTCAGGATAGTGAAGGAGTTCTACGAGAAGAACAAGGACAAGATAATCGAGATGCTGAAGTACTCCAAGAGGCCGGCTTTGATCGAGACGCTCTCTGAAGCGAAGCACTACTGGGTTGTCAAGAACGAGCTCCAGGCAATTGACTCGGTAGGTGGGAACTGCCAATTGGGTACCGTCCAGTTGGACGTGGAGGACGCGGAGAGGTACGGCATCACATATTACGATGAGAAGGGAGAGGCGAAAGGGTGCATCATTAATCATTCATCAATAGGTTCGATAGAGAGATGGATCTACGCGATACTGGAAGAGGCATTGAAGAAGGAAAAACCAGAACTTCCTCTTTGGCTGGCACCCACTCAGATTCGGTTCGTTCCCGTAAGTCAGGAGTTTGTCGAGGACTGCGCCGAGTTGGCCGCCTCGTTGAACGCCAGAGTGGACGTGGATGACAGGGACGACAGCGTTGGCAAGAAGATCAGAGAGGCCGAGAGGGAATGGGTCAACATGATAATCGTGTACGGTCAGAAGGAGAAGGACGGGGATACCCTGCCGGTCAGACTGAGGAGCGGAGAAGTGAAGGACCTGCCCTTGGACGAGATCCAACTGATCGTGGAAAAAGAACTCAGGAATAGACCATATAAAGAACTGCCTCTGCCCATGCTTCTCAGCAAGAGAATTGTTTTCAGGGGTTGAGCTCAACCTACTACGATCGTCTCGGATGCTATTCCGACCCCACCATCATCGTCAGTGACGGTCACGGTAACGACGTAAGTCCCGCTGCCCGCGAATGCATGGAATATCTCGTCCACTATGAGAACCGGGAACAAGCCGCCTGGATTCGGATAATATGCCGTGGCGTTGGTACCATCGCCAAAGTCCCAGAAGACGGTGATGTCGTCAGAGCCTGGATCGGTTATGGTTGCCTCGAACTTGAGACCGTGTGAGAGTAGTGTTGCTGTAAGGTCCACATCCCAAACCCATCTGTCCGGGTGGTTCACGTTGAAGTTGTGGTGCAGCCTGACCTCTTCGCCGTCCTCGAACGTCAGTATAATCCAGACCGGATTCGCACCGAGCCATTGGCCGTTGATCGGGTCGTCCCAGGGCGTGTATCTGACGATTGCCCCATACGTCTTTGCTATGTCAATCTGGAACGTACCTAGATGCAGCATCTGTTCGTTCGGGCTTCCTGGATATCTGGTCACATTGCCTTCTGCAACGAGAATCCCGTCCTCGTACAGTTCAACGACAACATCATGCCATTTCTCTCCAGCGACCCTCAGGGAAATGTTCACGCTCAGGGGTATTATCTCCAGCTCCACGGTTGGTGGGACATTGGATACCACAAGCTGGTGGGCGGTCGTACCGACCCCTCCGTCATCGTCCGTAGCTCTAACAGCAACATCTCCAGAGAAGTCATCTCCCCAAGTGTTCAGAACAGTCTGGCCGGTAGCATCCACATCAAAGGTCGAACCGTCGTAATCGAAGTCCCATTCCAGGGTGTGGGTGTCGTATATGCCAGGGTCCGTGACACTTGCCGTGAACTGTACCGTTGATCCTTCTGGATAAGGTCCACCAATAACCGATCCATCGCTGCTCTCGCTCGTCCAGTCGGGTGTGGGTGCGACGTTGTAGATCATGACTATGGACACATCGGTGTCGCTCAGCGGGGCCTCAGGAGGTTCTTCGAGCAACTGGTTTATCCTGAAAGCGAGGTCGAACCAGCCACTGCTCTCGGTGGTGTCCCAACCGACGCCTTGTCTCCACATCCAGTGTTTCCCGCCGGGGAAGTCGGAACCAGTGCCGCAAATCTCATATTCTCCAATCGGGCTTGCCAGGGGGGCATCCACCTGCAGGTAGTAGGTCTGACCGGGTGTGACCTGTATATCTGGGAAGTCGAAATCCTCGTACAGCGCCGGATTGTTGAAGCAGCTCTTGGGAAGTTCGTAGAATGCCTTGGTGGCTTCGGTGAGTACGGGGCCGTCCAGAGTCTCCCTTATGGTGACATGTATGTCGTCTTCGGAGCTCTTTCTGCCGTTGGCCACGACGACCGACACGTAGGCAAGTCCGGTCTCGGTCGGAACGAAAGATTGCGCATGGCTGATGTTCTGGTTAATGAAGGAAGAGAACTGTATCTCCTCATCGTGTTCTATGACCTGCCCCGTCTTGTACTCCCTGGCCTCCACCGCTACCTCGCCGACGAAATCGTCGTAGTAGGTGTAGTTGACCATTGGATAGGTTGACCATGCAGTTTCCCAGGTCCCATCATTGCTGAAATCCCATCTGTACTCCAGCTGGTCACCGTCTGGATCGAATGACCCACTGGCATCGAACAGGACCGCTGAGCCTTCATAGCCAACATACGGACCATTCGCGTCCGCAACTGGCGGTTGATTGCTCTTGACCTCTATGCTGTCGGTGGCAGTGTCCTGTACCGCCCATTCGCCTGTAGATGATGCCGTAACGGTCACGATATCGGTATCGCCCTTGGTCCCCGGTGGAACGACGACAGAGACTATGATCTCATAGCTGCTGTTCTGGAACATTGAAGGTGAGTTCGAAACCTCTGGTTCTCCGCCATCCAGGATCCCGTCCCCGTCAGTGTCCTCGTAGACCTTGGTGGTCCAGCCCACGTTTGATCTTGCTCTCAGGTCGAAGACATCCGTCTTACCTATGTTGACAAGCGTGTGAGCGAAGTACAGAGTGGTATCGGGTTCTGTCTCAACCGAATGGTCAGGGAACAGCTCGGGGGGCGGACTCACCGGCAGAGGCGGTTCGGGTCCGGAGAACATCTCGTAGTCAGCAGCCAGGAAGTAGGTATTGTGAGCGTCCAGACCTATGATCTCGTAGTTCCAAAGGCCCGCTGAAAGAACGTAACCCACTTGGATGTCCGCTGAGACCGAATCTGAGACTATGAAGTTCTCCCACTCCAAGTTTCCAGATGGATTGGAGTTCGCGTACTTGTTGCCGTCCGGGTCGGTCACGCGGAAGTAGACGGCAGGCGACACGATAACATCTGGGTCATAATAGGGATTGCCGTCCGGCGGCGCACCCAAGTTCACGCCTTCTGCCACAGCAGGTCCACTGCCATCCGGATCTGTGTTTGGCGTGTTGGGATCATCGGTGTCGTATTGCCTGTCAACATCTCCGTCCTTGAAAGTGATGGCGCTCCTGTCCGTTGGGACGTAGAAGTACAGGTCCCAGAAGCCACCGTACGAATTGGCGCCGGGGTCGTTGGTCTCGCCCGGATTGGGGTCCCCTGAGTCGACCGGAGGATCGTTATCGTTCTGCGGTCCGCCTATGAACGTCACTGACTGGCCATCCCTAACGCTCAGCTGGCCGTCCGTCCTGACCTTGAACTCGTCGAGCACGCCCGAAGGCGTTCCGCTCTTCCATCCGACCTCCAGACGGTAGAAGTAGTTCCCGCTTGGTGCCTGTGCGGCACTGTCGGTAGAGAAGAACTGTGTGGTCCAGTCATCGTTGGCCAGATTCGAGCTGGTCCAGCTTGAGAGTAATGTAGAACCTCCAGACTTGAGAGGGTCCTTGTACAGCCAGTAGCCCATCAGGGCACTGTTGAGGTCCCAATCACCTCCGACGTCTCCGTCGAAGATGCCCAGTTCGAAACTGGTTCTGCCGGCAGGAACACCGATGAACAGCTCGATATCCTGTCCACCCAGCGTGTTCAGGCCTGACCCTGCCACAGCCAGGAACCTTCCGTCATCCGGATCGTTGCTTGGCATGGCCGAATAGACCTTCATCGGAACTCCTCCTTCCCCGAACTGCAGTACAGTATACGGGACCGAGCCGACAACGAACATTAGAACAGTCATCACAGAAAGGCTCTGCTTAGTCAATAGAAATAGCTCCCTGCTCCTCATGTTTATACTCCCCGTTCATCAGGCGAGATGACTGAGCCCACGTCAGCTCCCGCCCTCTATAGTATGGTAGATGAGTTTACTTGAGTATAATCTTTGTGCATATCCAGTATTGTTTTCAAAAAAAAAGAGGGGGGGAGGTAATCGTCACTTGGGATCTCCCGTTCCCAAAAAAAAAGGGGGGGGAGGAGGTAATTGTGACCAGTGAGTTCCTCTTTCAAAAAAAAGAGGAGGGGTTAATCGTCATCTGACTATCGGTATTCCCATCATTTCCTCGTGTACCTCGTAGTCCACCAGCCCCACGTTCGGACTGAGGAGGTTTGGCGACTTGACGCCGGTGATTATGGTCATCACCTTGATCACGCCCTCGTACTCCTTGTCCACGCGGGCGCCGAATATCACGTTGGCGTTCTCGCCCAGGCAGTCGGTTATTCCCCGGATCACCTCGTGCGCCGTTCTAAGGCTGAGGCCCGGTCCTGAAGTGAGATGTATCAGTGCTCCGTTTGCACCCGTGAAATCGATGTCCAGCAGGGGATTGTTCATGGTCTCCATCACCACCATGTTCGGATCGTCCGCAGCATTCTCCGCATACAGCATGGTCGATGTCCCACCCGTGCACATTATCGCCCTCATGTCCGCGAAGTCCAGGTTTATCAAAGAGGGCATGGTTATCGTCTCCGTGAGGCCCTTGACGACCTCCGATACCAGCTGGTCCATCACGCCGAAAGCCTGATTGACCGGAAGATTGGGTACGATCTCAAGGAGCTTGTTGTTGTCCAGCACGATGACGCTGTCCGCGCTGTGCCTGAGCTTCTCAAGTCCATGGTTCGCCCTTGCGATCCTTGATCGTTCCACTGTGAACGGGGTGCTCGCGATAGCCACGACCACGGCTCTTGACCTCCTGGCCAGCTGGGCCACGTAGGGCGCCAGACCGGTTCCGGTCCCACCGCCCATTCCGACGGTGATGAACACGAGGTCCGCGCCGGAGATCACCTTCTTCAACTCATCATCGGACTGTTCAGCGCATTTCAGTCCCACATCCGGCAACCCGCCGCATCCCAGACCTCTGGTGATCGATCCACCTATCAGCAGCTTGTTGTCGACTCGCATCCGGTCCAGATGAGCCTTGTCAGTGTTGATGGCGTACGTCTCCGCTCCGTGAACTCCCATCTTGGAAAGACGGTTCACACTGTTGCTACCAGCTCCGCCGCATCCCACCACGATGATCCTGGGAGAGCGATAGCCTAACGACTCGTCATCGTTGAATTCCTTCGTTTCATGGAGCAAGTGTTCAAATCCCATCTTCCATCCCTCGAAACGTGCTAGATCGGTGCGCGGGCACCGCTCCATGCGTGCATCCCATAGGATTGATCTCTCAATCCCCCTTCGAGGCTAACTTCCCTTTTTACTCGAGATTCTCCATCGCCTTTGAGAGCCGTCTCCGGACGTATTCTCGCACTGCGTTGCGTATGGCGTCTTCCACCGAGACCGAATCTCCCTTCTGAACCAGTTCCTGGAGATCCACCACGTTGCCCTTAGGAAGCTCGATCGTCATCTTCTTGATGTATTCGGGTGCGAACTGAGCTTCGATGAAGGTATCAATCGCGGCTCGGACAGCATCGGATAGTGTAGAGTATTCCCCGTTCTTGACTAGATGCTGGAGTGCGTCCACTGTTTCAATTGGTATTCTGACTGTAACACGCTCTGTGTCCGATGCCATCTCTTTCCCAGCATTGACTATGTCAGACATTTCTTTCTGTTTTGTCTGACAAATGTCGGTATAGCGTCTGACATATATAAAGGTTTTGGACTCTCGGTCAGAGGTTGTAATCGCAAAGATTGTTACATTGAACCATGGCAAAACTTAACAGTATTGTTCCTGATACTGGTACCATCATCCTTAAGTGAATCTGACCCGGATGATGGGCAGTTCTGGCATCGGACTGTCGAAGGAGAGAGCTGGAATGAAAAGGGCTAGCACTAAAGCAATGAAGAGAATCATTTCCCTGGGGGTGTCCTCCTGTTTTCTTTTCTCGTCTCTTATGATCCTGGTCTCTTTTCATTCAGATTATGTCAAAGCATTGTCGCCCACTTGGGGAGATGCAATGGAAATGGGTCCTGGAGAGTGGAAGAACTATTCCAACGGTGCGGGGACGGAGTGGCAGTTGGGCATACCTAAGAACGTGGGCCCCAATTCGACCCATTCAGGGGTGAACGCCTGGGGGACAAACATCGCCGGGAACTACTCGACCGAGACTCTGGCTTATCTGGAATCGCCGCCATTCGACCTGGCATTATCCACTAACACCGAACTCGTCTTCTGGCATTACTTGGAGACCGAGGACAATGTAACCAACAACTGGGACGGAGGGATCATAGAGGTCTCAACCGACACCGGCATCACCTGGGTCCAGATCGATGATCCGATCATGCCCAATCCCAATCCTTACTACGACACCAACCTGGACAACACGAGGAACAACCCATTGGGAGGGAAGGAAGCGTACTGTTACGACCGCTCTGAGTGGGAGGAGATTTCAGTCGATCTATCGCAGTTCGACGGTTCTTCTAGTTTCATGTTCAGGTTTGCCTTTGGAAGCGACACGACCGGTGGTTCTCCGGGATGGTACATAGATGACGTGCTCATCTCAGCGGATGTGAAGGAGGGTGTGATCGTAGAGCCGGATTATTCAAGGATCGACCTGGCTGGTACGATTCACAGATTCAACCTGACGGTCAGGAACCTGCAGAAGATATCTGATGTGATTGACATAGTTCTCGATGACATCCATGGATGGCCGATGGATCTCTTCATGTGGGACGGGGTCTCGCCCCTTGCCGATACGGGTGGTCTACCGGGCATTCCGGACACTGGCTCGTTGTTCAAAGGAGCATCTAGAGATATTGTTCTTGAGGTCACGATACCTACGGGAACTCCGTACGGCGTGAATAATCTGATACAGGTGAAGGGAGTGCCATACTCGGGGCCAGCGGCCATTGATGCAGCGTATGTTCATCTGTCAACACCAACGCCGGACGTTTCCATCATCGATTTCTCGGTCCCTGGAGTTCAAATCTCAGGTGAAGAAGCGAACGTCACGGCCACGATAAGGAACAACGGCCAGTACAATCGGTCGTTCGATGTTAGACTGGACACGAGCGGACCCGGAGAATTGCAGTACGATCCCGTTAGAAGTGTCGAGGACTTGGGTGTCGATGAGATGACAAGCGTCTACTGGACGTTCATTCCATCAATCGCGGGAGATTACATTGTGGAGGCGATGACGCTGCTGGATATCGATGTGGTCCCCGGGAACAACGCATCCTCCAGGCAGATGACCGTGATGACGAAGCTCTTTGAGGATACGATGGAGACCGGAGGTCCGGCATCCCAGGGCAAGTGGACAGCGGGAAGCCAGTCCCAGACCGCCTGGGAATTGGGAGTCCCGGCCAACGTCGGACCAAGTTCGTGTCATTCAGCGACCAAATGCTGGGGGACGAACCTCGACTCGGCCTACAGGAAGGCTGCGGACATCAGGTTGGAAACACCGACCATAGACCTTTCGGGATCGGACAGGGCAGTGCTGAGGTTCTCGCATTTCTACCAGATCCTGGGGCCATGGATGAATGACGGTGGATTCGTTGAGATAAGCAGTGATGGGGGTTCGTCTTGGAGTTACATGGAGCCGTTAGGCGGTTATTCAGGGAGCGTGGATCTGAGCGCCCCCACGCCTCCGGGGCCAGGTGCTGATGCTTATGCGGGCTCCAGTTCCGACTGGATGACGGCCGAATTCGATCTCAATCCGTATTCCGGCAAGCAGATAATCATCGGTTTCCACCTCTGGACGGATCCGTCCAACTACCAGGCTGGGTGGGCTGGATGGTACATTGACGATGTGCAAATCCTAAACGTGCCAAAGGGGCCTGTTCTGATATTCACCGAGATTCAGGACAGTGGTCAGGGAAATGAACTGGTGGAGGTCTACAACAGCGGAAAGGTCCCGGACCACCTGACGCATTACTCCATATCGACAGATGGAGGCATCACGAACATAGAAGGTTCTTGGAGCACTGACCGGATAGACCCGGGCAAATACGCTTTCTTCACAACTTCGGGAGATGAGCTGGACGATGATGGCGAGATGCTGCACCTCCTGAACACTTCCTCCAACGAGATGATGTATCAGATTGGCTTTGGGCAGAGAGGCCCGGTCCCCGACCCGATTTCAAAAGAGTCTTCCAGCAGATTCTGGAACGGCAACGAATACGAGGATTATTGGACCAGATCGGCGAACACATCGTTCGGAGCACGCAACGACGTTCGATCGAGGAACGCTCAAACAGAGGTCGTGCTCAACGAGGTCCTCTTCAACCCGTCAACGGCTGGCGATGAGTTCGTAGAGATATTCTACTCCGGAAACGGTTCGGTGAACCTGAAGAACTACACTTTGGTCTGCGACAGCGCCCATACGGTTGATTCAGATTTCATCCTGGACGCCGTACACGATCATTACATAATGCTTCCCACGGACTACCCAGGCCTGTTCGCGGAAATGGACTCCGGGGGGGAGAATCTCTACTTGTACGATTCCACTGATTCCTTCCTGGACATGGTGGGCTGGAGCTCCGGGAACGAGGTCGGCAAGTCGATGGCAAGAGTGCCTGAGGGTCTTGGATCCCGTGACGGGTATGATGACATTAGCTCCCAGCAGGGAGGGTGGCGGTTCGGCTCCGAGCCCACGATGGCTCTCATCGGGCTAAGGCCAGACCAGTCGGGGTACGGGGATCTGGGCGATGTTGTGAGCTATTCTCTTACGATTCTGAACCAGCCAATAGATGACCTCATCACTCTGACCTACAGCACCGGACGCCCGTGGCAGATCGACCTGTACACCGAGAACTGGTCCCCTCTCCCGGATACGAACTCGGATGGTCTTCCGGACACTGGTCAGCTCCCTGCATCCTCGTCCTACAACTTCAACTTGAAAGTAACCATACCTGCACAGCCTCCGATCGGGAATGAGATGATGGCGGAGATCTACGCGAGTTCCACGGTCAACAAGGCGAGGGATTTCGCGACCATAGTTACCAAGACAAGACCTCATCTGGAACCCATGAAGACGGCCGATCCAGAGGAGATATACCTCAAGGGGGTGGGGATCAATGAGCTCACTGAGATCACTCTGGAAGTCTTCGGGGGAGGTTACATGCTCACGGACAGGCATCCCCAGGACACCATCTTCGTGATAGACAGCTCGGGAAGCATGCAGGACAGCGACCCTTTCAACCTAAGACTGGAAGCGTCAAAGAGGTATGTTGACAACATGAGCATTCCCGACAGAGGAGCGGTGGTCGATTTCGACCACGCAGCCTTTCTGGCCCCGATTGGCAACGGGGACCATCTTAGCAGTGATTATACACGGATCAAACAGAACATAGACACCATCGATTCCAACGGGGCCACAGATGTTGGTCTTGGATTGAAGGTGGCCAACGAGGAACTAATCGCCAACGGGGATCCCACCCATCTCTGGATCGAGATCTTGATGACGGATGCTTGCCAGCCTGACACTTACTACCCTGAAACTACATTGCAGATACAGAACGCAACGGATGCTGGCATCATAATATTCAGCATCGGATTGGGGGAAGAAGTCAACGAGCCTTTGCTCATAGAGATCGCTGAGCGCACCGGAGGAGAGTACTACCACGCTCAGGACCCTACGGCCCTGCAGGAGATATACGGCAAGATAGAGATGATCATATACGACATTGCTGGGCGGGATGGGGACCTGACAGATGCTGACCGCATGATAAGGGACGTGATACCTCCGTACATCCACCTGGAGTGGGGATCTTTCTCCATCTATCCCGACGTCATCTACCATACGATGGAGGGCACCTTCCTGGAATGGGAGGTGGCAAGGATCAAAGTGGGTGAGAACTGGAAGGTCTCCTACAAGGTTAGCAGCTCCCAGCTGGGTTGGGTGCCGGTGGGGGTCTATCCGGAGGCGAGGGTCAGCTACATCAAGTGGAACAACCAGTACGTGATACATTCGTTCCCGGACGTCAAGGTCCACGTCATCCTTCCGCCCACCGACCCGATCGTGATAGGCCCTCCGAAGGACCTCAGGACCTCTCTGGAGGGTAACACGGACATCCGTTTGGACTGGACCCCTCCAGATGAACCCACGGTCAGCCATTACCTGATATATCGTTCGGTGGACCAGAGAGATTTCGATTTCACAGGTCCGATTCATGATACTTCAGATGATGTGAACCCTAGACGAAGTGATTGGCTGGATACGGGAGCAGCAGACATCGGTGCCCCAAGAGAGTACTACTATGTGGTAAGGGCTGTGGATAATGGGGGCTCTGTGAGCAATACCAGCAACACAGCGGGAAAGTGGACGAGGACATTCGAAGCGGGACTGAACGCCTTCTCCCTTCCGCTGGAACCGTACCACCCTCTGAACGTTAGCGAACTGGGGAACGAGATACCCAACGCCGAGTTCATCAGAAGGATCAGGAGCGACGGGGGATGGGGCACTCATACAGTGGGCATGAAGGGAGTGGTCAGTGATGAAGAAGCTCTTGTCGGCAAGGGGTATGAGATATCGGTGTCAAAAGAGACCAGATACACGTTCGTTGGTTTTCCCGGGTCCATGATAAGTTTCCATGAAGGGTTCGGGGATGCCGTGGGGTTCAGAAAGAGCCTGGTAGCTGACGCGCAGAGTGCGGATATGGCGATCACTTGGCAATCCCTATCTGGTGCTTCAGAATATGAAGTGTACAGGTCCACCAGCAGGGACGGCTTGTTCAATGAGGCTCTGCAACCCGTTGCAACGGTTCCAGCTTCTCTCAACCAATTCGTGGATGTTGGAGCTGTGCTGCCGGGAACGGAACACTATTACTGGGTCGTGCCAATCGACTCGGCCGGGAAGAGGGGAAGCAGCACCTACAGCGTCGGAGTGTGGATAGGTAATTATCAGAAAGGCTCGGACACCATCTCCTCTCCGTTGAAGTTGCTGATCCAGATCTCAATCGATGAGTTGTGCGACATGAACGAGGATGTGGTGGGGATAGCGTACTTGACAAACGGGGTATGGAAATTCCATTCAAGAGAGATGCCGGCTTCGGTCTACAATATGGTCTTCCTGCAGGGGCAGGGGTACCAGATATCGAGCGAGAATGATGTCCAATTGATTTTCATCGGCTATTAAGACAGATGGCGAGGTCAAATCAGCGGATTACAGATATGAGTAGGCAAGTAAGAACCCGATCAAAGAAACCGTGACGCCGGCCATGCCCATTGGTATCCATTTTCGGAGGTCCTTCAACTCATACCGGAGCATAAGTCCTGCTGCGATCAAACTCCCAAAGGATGCGACCATCACAATGTAGTTGGGTTCAATTAGGTTCACGGCATTACCATTGAATCCTCCCATGGTGAGGAAAGCAATCACCATTGAGTAGATCATGGTCACCTCGAACAGTGCCATGCCTACCATGGACCTTCCCCAGTGCTCAGAATTCTCGAAAACGCCCTTCATAGTCCCTCTGATGTAGAAGCCCTCGGCGATAGAAACAACGAAGGCAGTCACCCCAATGTTCAAGCATAGAGCGATGAAGAACTCGTCCGTCATCAGGTCCTTGTTGCTGGCCATGATGTAAATCACCAGAGCGAACACGATCCCTGTTGTTGGATTTGTCAAAGATAAGAGCGTTTTCGGACGGAGCTCTTCATCCATTTTTCTGCGTTCTTCTTCATCTCCAATCTTCTTGAGCTCCGAGCTGAAGGCAGTCCACATGGCGACGGTGGCAATACCACTACCGATCCCTGCAAGACCAACTGAAAGCAACGCCCCCAACATGAAATCCACAATCAATCCTCCAAGATGGTGATTGGGATAATGCGAATAAACCTTTTCCAAGACCAAAATCTAAATATCCCCGCCCCCTTCTTAGAGAAGCTGAGAATTCCAGCATTATGACAAAAGAAGAGGGGTAACAATGGATTGGGGAATGCAGAACCGTTTGTCAAGGATAATCAAACCGAGGACCGGCCATACAGTCATGCTGGCCGTGGATCATGGATATTTCTTGGGACCGACCAGGAAGCTGGAGAGCCCCAGGGAGACCATCAAGCCGTTGCTTCCGCACGCGGATGCGCTCATGCTCACGAGAGGAGTTCTAAGATCCTCAGTGGACCCAGGAGCAAGCACACCGGTCGTTCTGAGGGTCTCTGGAGGAACGAGCATAATCGGGGAGAACCTCGCCAACGAGGGCATCACGACCTCCATGGAAGAGGCATTGAGATTGAACGTCTCGGCAGTGGCACTGTCCATCTTCGTGGGAACGCCGTACGAGAAGCAGACGTTGATGAACCTTTCAGAACTGGTCAACCAGGGGGAGGAGCACGGGATACCAGTGTTGGCGGTCACGGCCGTTGGCAAGGAGCTCGGGAAGAGGGACGCAAGGTACCTTGGTCTCTGCTGCAGGATCGCATCTGAGCTGGGAGCCCATATCGTGAAGACCTACTACTGCGATGGTTTCGACAAGATAGTCGAGAGCACTCCGTCACCGATAGTCATCGCTGGCGGACCCAAACTGAAGACCGAACTGGACGCCTTCAAGATGACGTATAATGCGATTCAAGCGGGTGCCGTAGGCGTGGACATGGGCAGGAACATCTGGCAGCACGACTACCCGATAGCCATGATCAAGGGCGTCAAGTCCGTCGTCCACAAGAAGCACACTCCCAAGGAAGCTCACGAGGTCTTCAAGAAAGAGAAGGCAAAGGTCGATAAGAGGAAGCCCAAGAAGAGGAAGTGAGCATCTCGATTCTAGCACGGATCACTTCAACACCGGGAAGCCAAGGCTATGCGCGTGGCGATGTACTATAAGAACAGCGACATCAGGCTAGAGGAGATGCCCAAGCCGGAGATCGGACCTGGGGAGTTGCTTGTCAAGGTCGTAGCTTGCGGGATATGCGGCAGCGACGTGATGGAGTGGTACAGGATCAAGAAGGCGCCACTTGTTCTGGGTCATGAGATCGCCGGGGATATCGTCGAAGTTGGAGAAGGGGTCGCTGATTACAAGGAAGGTGACAGGGTCTTTGTCTCACATCATGTTCCCTGCGGGGAGTGCAAGTACTGCCAGAATGACCACGAGTCCTGCTGCGATACATTGCGCACAACGAACTTCGATCCAGGCGGGTTCTCGGAGTATATCAGGGTCCCAGAGATCAATGTGCACCACGGGACCTATCTTCTGCCGGAGGAGATCTCATACGAGGATGGCGTCTTCATAGAACCGCTGGCTTGTGTCGTCAGGGGGCAGAGGTTCGCGGAGATGGAAGCGGGGAAATCGGTTTTGGTTCTTGGAAGCGGAATAGTTGGTCTTCTTCACATCAAACTGGCCAGAGCGAAAGGCGCCAGCAGGATCATCGCGACCGACGTGACGAACTTCCGTATGGAAGCTGCCAGGAAGGCGGGTGCTGACGAAGCCATAAGCGGAAAGGCGGACGTCCCTGCAAAGGTCAGGGAACTGAACGATGGAAAACTGGCCGACATCGTGATCGTTTGCACCGGATCCGTTCCAGCCATAAGACAGTCCATGCGTTCCGTCGATAGTGGTGGGACAATATTGTTCTTCGCGCCCACCGACCCGGGAGTGGAGATTCCGATACCCTTCAACGACCTGTGGAGGGAGGAGATAACGATGGTCTCATCCTACGCGGGCTGCCCCGAGGACATCCGGGAGGCCATAGAGCTTCTCAGATCTGGGAAGGTGAATGTGGACGATCAGATTACCCACAGATTGGGTCTGGCAGACACTCAGAAAGGTTTCCAACTGGTTGCAGAGGCCGTGGATTCGATCAAGGTGATCATTGAGCCGTGGGAATGATTTGACTGGTCGATGCGCCGATGGAAACGCAAGCGCATTTCCGTTTTGTGTAGTGAACCCTGATTTACCCAAAGAAACGGTGGTACGAGCCTGGGCGGATTTGAACCGCCGATATTCATCTTTCTCATCCAGAAATTGTAAGGGAGACGTCATATGCCACCTGACTATTGATTTGAACCTAACAGCTCTGACCAAAGGCTTTCCCATATCCACAGAATCCAGGAATCGCAACGTCCGCGTTGTTGAAAGCCCTCCTAAGACTTATATTGTGACGGAGCTTTGCGGACACGGAGGAATCAGTCTGGTTAGGGAACAGAACACTGTCACCAAGGAAAGACGAAAACGTGGGGTTTTGTACCCTGTTCTTGGGGTGGTGATTCTGGTCATCGTCATGCTAGTAGCGGTGTTTCTGGTCTTGGATGAGAAAAGACAGTCAGTTAAGGAGTGGAGCAAGTTCGGCGATCTGAATGACGAACTGGGGAAGGTGTACCGACTTAGGGATGTTCCGATTCAGACAGATTCAATCATAATACTAGAAGTGGACACAGATTACCGGATGGACGAAACTAGGCCGGTGGGATTGACTCGAGTCATATTTCAAAGCAAGCCAACAGATCAACTGTTCTTTTTGGGAGACAGAACCAAAGAATTCACCGAAGGTAAGGAAGTCGATTTTGATCTTGCTGTAAAAAGTTATGATACGGTGCAATGGGGGCGGATTACCTGCACTGAACTAGGCTACACATTAACCTTGATGCAAGAGTATTTCCTTTCAATCGAGTTCGACAAATCGGATCTGATAGAGTTCACAGTGGAGTCCATTGGGAACGATGAATACAAACTTACTGTTGAAGATGTTGCAGAGCTGTATCCCTTGCCAGACAATTGGATGAATGTGACCGTCGTAATCGCGTTGTCAGAGAACCTCGGAGCTATTGACCTTACCGTCGAGTTGTATGACGCAAATGACGCTCTGATTGGGATATTGGAGGACATAGCCGATTCTGATCTTCTCTCAGAAATGGTTTCAGGACAATACCTAGTTTTCACTTACAATCCCGTGACTGACGGTGAACTGGAACTCATCTTGGGTGTGAAGAATCGTCTTACAGGACCGAATGATGTTCCAATTGCAGAAATAGCTATTTCCTGAGACCAAAACGGCGATGCAAGACAATCCCATATGCAAGCACTTGGATCATTGGCCTGGGCGGACTCGAACCTAATCCAACCGGTAATGCTTATCGTAGAACTCTTGGATTTCTCCAGCCGAAGGAATCTCGCAACAGTTCCAGACACCCATGACCTCGTCCAATTCCTCGGCGCCTTCCTGCCCCTTGAACAGGTTCTCCAAGAACTCCGTCCTTTCTTTGATGTCTCTCTCGTAGAAGGCAATGAACTCCTCCACTGTGTAGTAGTTCAGTGGATTGAAGCGCTCTCCAAAGTTCGCCATCCCATGCACTTCTTCCAGTTCTTTCGGCTCCGGTATCAGGTATCCGAAAACGGGGTTCTTGATCCAGTTCTTAATCCTCCTGTGCTCGATCAGGTCCACAAGTTTCTTTGAATCCTGAACAGCGATCTTCTCTCCCTGACCCATGTACATGATCTCTCCAGCCAGGTCCTTCTCGATCTCGCCGTTCTCCATCCTCTTCGGGATGAACTGCCCGTTCTCGTCAACCTTCTTGATTTGATCGCCATGCATATCATATTCGCCCACGAAGCCGACATTGTTGATGAAGAACACCAGCTTCCCGTCCAAGCCCAGGCCGAGGTCCGAATACATCTTCAGTTTCAACAGCGCTTGTCTTGACTGCTCACCGACCATGAAATCGGTGGCCGCATATGCTCTTACCCTCGTGCCCACCTTCTGCGCCGCGATCGCCGAGGTTATGATGCTCTCACAAGCTGAGTCCAATGCGACTGACATCGCTGGGTCAGTGACCCTGAACATCGGTTCAAGGACATCGAACCTCTTGAAGCTGAGAGATTCGGACCCAAGGTGCTTCGTCCCCCCTGAGCCCCATCCAGGATTCAGCTCGCTGAAAAGGAAGATGAACCTGCCGTTCGTGGTCCGGCTCTTCTCGTAGTATGTCGGTGTGAGGGAGCCAATCTCCTGACCTTCGATTTTCTGCGGGATTTCGACCTCGTGGTTGCCTATCTTCTTCATGACGTGCTCGACGCCTTCGCAGTCGATGTTCATTGCAAGGACTATGGGCCTCTTCCCGTCAGGACCGACTTGGGCTGATTTCATCATTCCTGGCCATTCTGGGCTTTCTGGATACAATCCTTCGGATTTTGCGAAACTTGCCGCTTCCAGTCCGATCAGTTCAACATCAGTGATCTTGCCATTCTCGATGATCGGTTTCCCGAAACAAGCGTCATCTTGTTCAAGTTCAGGACCGACAGTAAGGGTCGTCTTGCCTGTTCCGCTCAGACCTTTCAGAACCCTGTCGGATGTGCAGCCAGCATGATATGAGACCAATCCCTCCAGCTCCCCCTTGTTCCACACCATGGTAAGGTTCGGCTTCTTGAACGCCCCGCCGAAGTAGTCAATCCCCAGGCTCAGAACCTGACGGACATCCTTGCCCATCTCGGTCATGTCGTAGAGGGTGATGGGTTCGCTCGGGTCGTATTCGGGCCAGAACTCCTGGATCTCGTTCACGTATTCCTGAGGAAGGGGCTCTTGAATCAGATAATTCCAGCAGTGAACCTTCATCCCCTCCTTCGGCGGGAAGACCATGAGCTTGGCCATCCAGGCGATGTATGCGTTGTGAGGGTTCTCGACGCTGCATGTGAATCTCAGTCCGACCTCGTAGCCAGCCTCCCCCTGGATCCCATCCTGGACAATCACCTTGGCCGTCCTGAGATATCTCTTCGCGACCTGATAGAGCTGCTTGCCTATCTGCACGTCAAACGGCCTCTGCTTCTGACCCAGCTTGTATCCCTCGGGGACCATGTAGAACGCTCTGTCCGGTCTTCGACCCTTCTGGGTGCATGCGAAAAGGTACTGCCCATCCTTGGTGAAGACGTAGTAGGGTTTCAAGAAGTCTGTGTAAAAGTCATCATCGGGATTGCGTACCACGTTCTCTGTTCTGAACTCAAGGCCTTCTTCGACAGTCATGAATTCGTCTTGCATTTGGACCACTCTCTCGCACCCCTGAATGATGTTTAGAAATTAAAGCTATCCTTGAGTCCTCCATCACCTAAGAAAGACTTATTCCCTAATCTCCCTTTTCCAAACCGACAATGGCTCTGTTGGGGTTCGTGGTCAATCCCATAGCGGGAATGGGCGGTCGTGTTGGTCTCAAAGGTACCGATGACGTTCTCGATCAAGCACTGGAGTTGGGTGCGGAACCAATTGCTCCCCACAGGGTACAGATATTCCTGACGAAGCTTCGCTCAATAATGGAATCGAGGGGGATAGAGGAGCAGATCGAATGGCTGACTTGTGCAGGAACTATGGGCGAGAGTGATCTTAAGACGAATAAGACTGGCTCGATGACGTATGAAGTTGTCTTTTCACCCGGGGAACCTACGAGTGCTGAGGATACGAGACTGGCCTGCAAGAGATTCCTGGAGAAGGATGTGGGTCTGATCGTTTTCTGCGGAGGAGATGGCACTGCAAGGGATATCTGGCAGACCGTAGGAGAAAAGGTGCCAATCATTGGTATACCGTCAGGAGTGAAGATGCACTCGGGCGTCTTTGGGATGAATCCAGAAGCAACGGCCGAGATAGTAGCGTCATTCGTATCGGGGGAACTGGACATCGCAGAAGGAGAGATATTGGACCTGGATGAAGAGAAGTATCGGCAAGGAGAGTGGCACATCAGGCTTTTCGGCACTGCAAGGACACCTCACGAACCAACCTACGTCCAGGTAAGCAAGGTCCAGGTGGAGGCGGTGGGAGAGGATGCCATCAAGGAGGAGATTGCAGAATCGATCGTTGAGGACATGGAGGATGATCCAGACATGTTGTTCATTCTTGGTTCGGGATCTACAGTAGGCGCTGTTTCGAAGGAGCTGGGTATAGATTTCTCATTGCTTGGTGTGGACGCCGTCGTCAACAAGGAACTCATCGCGAAGGACGTGAACGAATCGAAGCTACTGGAGCTATTGGACGAACACAAGAAGGTCAAACTGGTCATCTCACCCATCGGCGCCCAAGGCTTTATCCTGGGCAGAGGCAACCTGCAGCTCTCACCCGAGGTCATCAAGAGAATAGGAATCGACAACATAACAATCATCTCACCGCCCGCAAAGCTCGCACAGACACCGATGCTCAGAGTGGACACCGGCGACAAGGAATTGGACGAGATGTTTCACGAAAAGCAGTATCTCCGTGTCGTATTCCGATACAAGACCATGAAACTGGTCAAGATTATGAAGTGAAGTTTTTTAAGTCCTTTGACTATCCCCACGCCACAAGGGGGAAAGGAGGCGTCCGATTGACCGAAGGAAAGATGAAGGCCATACTCAAGACAGCACCCGGCCACGGTATGACGGAGATGCAGGAGGTTCCCATACCAAAGGTCGGCCCGAACGATGCATTGGTGAAGATGGAAGCGGTCTCGATCTGCGGCACCGACGTGCACATCTACGAATGGGATGACTGGGCCGCGAACAGGATCAAGCCGCCGTTGATTTACGGTCACGAGTTCTGTGGATTTGTGGAAGAAGTTGGCTCCAACGTCCACTGGCTGAAGAAAGGCGATCGTGTTTCAGGGGAATGTCACGTCCACTGCGGGCAGTGCTTCCAGTGCAGGACCGGAAACGCCCACATCTGCGAAAAGATGAAGATCTTCGGAGTGGATACGGCCGGAATCTTTGCGGAATACGCATCACTTCCCGCGGCAAACCTTCTGATCAACGGAGACCTGGATGCCAAGTACTACTCAATCCAAGACCCTCTGGGAAATGCTGTCCATACGGTCTTCGCGACCGACGTGCCGGGAAATTTCGTAGCGATTCTCGGTCTAGGCCCGATAGGCCTGATGAGCGTCGCTGTCTGCAAGGCGATAGGAGCCGCGAAGGTGTTCGGCATCGGAAGGAAGAACAAGTACAGGATCAACCTGGGCAAGGAATGCGGTGCTGACTTCGCTCTGAGCTCGCTGGATGATGACGTTGAGAAGATAATCCTGGAGAACACTGAAGGAAGGGGAGTGGACGCATCCCTGGAAATGACCGGCAACCCGAACGCCATCAATATGGGAATCGACATTATGAGGCCGGGAGGAACGATAGCCCTGTTGGGAGTCTTCGCCAGTGACTGGACGGTGAACGTATCCGAGAAGATTATCTTCAAGTACACCACCATCAAAGGCATCAACGGCAGGCTCATGTTCGACACCTGGTACAGAATGAGGGGACTGATGGAATCTGGGAGCCTGAACCTTGACCCGATAATCACGCATGAGATGAAGTTCGATCAATTCGATGAGGGAATGGACGCGATGCGATCCGGGAATTCAGGAAAAGTAGTCTTGTATATGGAGTGAGAAGATGAGAGACCCAAGCGGATTTATGAGAACCGAATACGAGGATCTGGTAGAGAAAGGATTTGACTGGAAACTGAGGACATTGGAAGGACCTTCGGCACCGCGCTGCAAGGTGGACGGTAAGGACGTGATAATGCTATGCTCCAACAATTACCTGAACTTGAGCAATCACCCGAGGCTGGCAGCAGCGGCCAAGAAGGCCATTGACACTCACGGAGCTGGTTCAGGGTCTGTCAGGCCCATAGCTGGTAATCTGGACCTGCACATCGAGGCCGAGAAGGCCATTGCCAGGTTCAAGGGTACCGAGTCTGCGTTGACATATCAGACGGGTTTTGCCGCCAACGCCGGTCTCATTCCCCAACTTGCTGGCAAGGGCGACATAATAATCTCGGATCAGCTTAATCATGGATCCATAATTGACGGTGTAAGGCTGACGAAAGCTGACAGGGGGATTTTCGCTCACAGAGACATGGGAGAGCTTGAAAGAGTCCTCGCTGATGCGGACAAAAAGTACGAGAAGATACTCGTGGTGACCGACGGCGTTTTCTCGATGGACGGGGACATCCAGCACATGGGCGAGATACAGAAACTGGCCGATGAGGTCGGCGCGATGACGTTTGTCGATGATGCCCACGGTGAGGGCGTCATAGGTCCGGACGGGAGAGGTATCGGAGCTCACTTCGGCATCGCTGGTAAGATAGACGTTGAGATGGGCACTTTCTCCAAGGCATACGGTGTCGTGGGTGGACTGATAGCAGGTTCTCAGGACCTCGTGAATTATGCGCTGAACAAGTCAAGGACATGGCTGTTGTCCGGTTCCCATCCTCCGGCGGTCGCCGCTGCACAGTTGGAGGCCATCAAGGTCCTGGAGGAAGAGCCGGAGCACGTGAAGAATCTGTGGGACAATACCAAGTACTTCAAGAACGAGCTAATCTCGATGGGGTACAACTGCGGTGACAGCGAGACGCCGATAACCCCGGTGATAGTTGGAGAATCCCACAAAGCCAAGGCATTGTCGGACCGTACATTCGAGCTGGGTGTTTTCGCACTGCCGATCGTCTTCCCGATGGTCGCCAGGGACGCTGCGAGGATCAGGACCATGATGAACGCTGGACTGACTAGAGAAGATCTGGACGAGGCGTTGGGAGCATTCGAGAAGGCTGGGAAGGAACTGGAAATCATCTAGATGCAGGGTTCAGTGCGTCGTCTCCGCATCTGGCCGATCAGATTGCCTGAGAGGTATGAGCCGAGGTTCTAATCCTCAAGCGATTGGTATGACTGATTATCTCCAGACAATTCTCACTACTCAGTTCTGAGAACCTGCAAGATTCTAACTCCCCATAGCATTAGTCCCACAGAAAAGACCAAGAAAAGCCATGTGAAGGCCACGAAGGGGAGACTAAAGCTGTGTCCAAGCCCGAAGTATGCTCCATACAGAATCATAGCCATGATGAACACAAGGGCTATGCCTGTGAGTACGAACAGGATGGCAAACCACATATCAGTGTCCTCAGTGCCTGAATGGGTTCCATACATCTTGCGCCCTCCAAAGACCGCCTACGGTTCTCGCAAGCCTGACGGCAAAGTGAGAGTGTTATCGGGGAGTGGTCAAAAAGCAAACGATTCGCCGCCTTATAAGGATTTTCCAGCCTCAGAACAAGTATCTCTAAGCCAAAACGTCATGGAGTGCTTTGGACACTGCTGTGCCAAAATTGTGCCAAAACTCTTCGAAACCGTCTGTGAAATAGAGAGATGGATGGAGAATAGGTAAAGTGGGATCCTACAATTTTGGTCAGTGCGATTCGAACCTCAACTTCAACTTCTCGCCTCCGCATGCCTATCGCTACTTCAGTTTGTAGATGCCAATATCTCCCAAAGGATGATCATCCATCAGATTGGACCTCGACAAGTGCGGCTTGGACCCTCCAGCACTTCATACGGCTTTGCACTCATATCACTGAAAGCTGGGTGGTTCTTGACTTGGGCGGCTAGGTCCCCTGCCAGAAAAGTCTCCAAAGAAGACTCGTCCTCGAACAGATAGATGCCACCAGCCTCTTTTTCTGCTTCATTCATGGTCCAGACTTTCCACTGAAGGCCTGCGATTTCTGCGAATGATTTGGCCATCTCGGCCATTGCGTTCTCGTATTCCTCCCTCGGAAGGTTGAACTTGAAGTTGATGTATAGGATTTGCTTCGTCATGGCACGTCACCTCCTCTCGCGATGCGAGCCTTGGGTATTCCTATTGCCCCTCCTCGGCGTTGAACGAAGAAAAAGCTGTCCTATTGGACAACGTTTCCTCCGTCGTTGCCTACATCGAATCGAATCTTAAATAGTTGCTTGCTTTGTGAGAGAAAGCCACTTCTAGATGTTACGATTCGAACCCCAACTTCGACTTCCCGCATCTGCAGAATCCTTAAGATGTTCTAGAACATGGCATCATTGGTACTCTCGTATGGAGGATGATTGCCACTTGGCTGAATTCCATGAGAATAAACTTGGAAGCCTCAATAGGCTTTTCAGGGAGCTGAATGTAATCGGTGTCATAGCCTTTCTTATCATCTTCGTCTACCTTCCAGTGACCACGCATTCTGCTCTCAATGGCAAACCTTACGGGTTACTAGTTACTGCGCCCTGGCTTGTTCTGGTGCTTGCATACTGGTACTGGAGGTTCAAGTATCTGCTTGTCAGATGCAGACGGTACGCAAGGGAAGGTTTGCTTCTTGAATATGAGAGAACCCTCAAAGTGGACTCAATCAGGACCCCTTTGATGGGGGCGGCTGTCGTCTCCACTAACTTCTTCTTACTGTCTGACGGCGGTAATCTTGTTTTGTACGTGGCCCTTTTCCTGTCATACTTCCTGGTGTTGATGATGCTCATCGGATTCAGCGGTTTCTCTTACTGGTGGAACAAGAGGCGAGATTTCAGATAACAAGGTTGAGGTTCAGGATCTAGCCTCGAGAGAGTTTCGGGTTTCCAATTCTCGCCTCGGCATCGACCTATGATAACGGAACCTAGCGTGGAGTTCCCTTGGGAAAAGTTATTAATATCATCATATCCATTATTTCAATTGATGTAATGACATCAGCACCAAAGTACACCACCATCCCCGTCCGCAAAGAGACACTGGACAAACTGAGAGGATACAAAGTGGGAGGAGCAACATACGACGACCTCATCAACGATCTTCTGACTGTCCACCCTCCGGAGGAGTTCTTCCTTGAGCATTTGAGGCGGTTGCGAGGAGAGAAGAGACGGACTTGGGCTGAAATAAAGGAAGAGCTTGAGCTCTGAGGTGAGACTCTGCTAGACTATACAGTATTCTTCACCCACAGCGCAGAGAAGGAGTTCAGGAGCCTTCCCAGAAAGATTCAGGAGAGATTCAGTTCGACATTCAAGCTTCTGGCGAAAGATCCGCGAAGGCGAAGGCCCAAGTGCGACGTGAGGAATCTATCTGGCGTTGCGAATGCATGGCGGCTCAAGGTGGGGGACTATAGAGGGATCTATGCCATAGAGGGGGATGATGTAGTCTTTACGAGATTTGGACACAGGAAGAACGTCTATAATCCTTAGGATTCACTCCAGACTGTACATCTACTCCAATCCGTAGCGCTTGGCAAAAGAATCGACCTTGATGCTCTTCTCTCCACGAATCTTCCTTATTCTCTCGATGAACTCAGGTCGCAGCTCCAGTTCCATCAATTCCTCCTCGTAGATATGGACCACCTTTTCAATAGCTTTGGATTTGTCCTTGAGGCCATACTGGGCATGAACTTTTACTCCGGTAAGGTTGGAAAAGCAGATGACGCTTTGCTCCGGTTTCCATCAGGTTGTTATAGGCGGATTGTGTGCAGTAATGTAATGGCGGGAGAGCTCCGAATCGACACAATGGTCAAGCTCAACAACGGAGTGGAGATGCCCCTTTTCGGCTTGGGAACCTATCAGGCCTCAAGAAAGGGGACGGAAGAAGCAGTTTTGTACGCTTTGGAGATAGGTTACAGACTAATTGACACTGCCCAGATGTACGGAAATGAGAGGGAAGTTGGCAACGCGGTCAGAAAGAGCGGGATACCGAGAGAGGAGATCTTCGTCACGACCAAGCTGGACAATTCCAATCATGGATACGAGAGAGCCCTCACTTCCCTTGATACGAGTCTTGAGCTGATGGGTCTTTCCTACGTTGACCTTTTCTTGATACACTGGCCTGTTGAAGATCTTCGCAATGAATCCTGGAGAGCGTTGGAGAAGTTGCTCGAGGAGGGGACCTGTCACGCAATAGGTGTAAGCAACTACATGATCGGGCACCTTCGCGGGTTATTCGAGAACTCGTCAACTGTCCCAGCGGTCAATCAGGTCGAGTTCAGCCCCTTTCTTTATCAGAAGGATCTGCTTGAATTCTGTCGTTCGAACTCCGTTCAGTTAGAGGGATATAGCCCACTTACCAAGGGAGAGAACCTTGGCGACCCTGGCCTGAGAGCGATCGCTTCGAAGTACTCAAAGACCTCCCCACAAATCCTGCTTCGCTGGGCCCTGCAGAAAGAGATCGTCACCATACCCAAATCGACCAACGTGGAGAGGCTCCGGGAGAACGCGGATATCTTCGATTTTGAGATCTCGCATGAAGACATGGCGGCGCTCGATAGTTTTAATATCGACCTAAGAACTAGCTGGGACCCGTCAACGGCACCGTAGTGCCGAGGAGTGTTGGACATGGAGAAACTGGATTTCAAGAAAGAGCTCAAGCACCTGTACAACCCGTCTAAGAAGGAAGTCGTGACGGTGGACGTCCCGAAAATGAACTTCCTGATAATCGACGGCAAGGGAGATCCGAACACCGCGCAGGAGTATCAAGATGCGATGGAGGCGTTATATTCGATGGCCTATACGCTCAAGTTCATGCTCAAGGGCGAGGGCAAGGCGGACTTCGTGGTGATGCCTCTGGAGGGACTCTGGTGGGTGCCGGACATGGAATTCTTTGACGCGAAGGACAAGGACTCCTGGTTCTGGACATCGATGATAATGCAACCCGAACAAGTGACCAAGAAGGATTTCGAAAGGGCCGCCAAGCAGGCCGGAGAGAAGAGGGAACTTCCTTCTTTGCCCAAGATCAGATTGGAGAAGTATGACGAGGGATTGTCGGCACAGATCATGTACATCGGTCCATTTGCGGATGAAGGACCCACGATAGAGAGAATCCACAAGTACATCGAAGAGAGCGGGCACAAGCTCAGAGGGAAACACCATGAGATTTACCTGAGCGACCCGAGAAGGACCAAGCCAGAGAAATTGAAGACGGTCATAAGGCAGCCGATGGAACGGTGATGATTGGATGGGATTCTTCGACCGCTTCGGGAAGAAGGCTGGGAAAAGGGAAGGAGGGCATGGCAATCACTGGGCTGCAATCTTTGAAACCGAGGACGAGACGTTTTCTGCGATATCGGACTCTGTCAACAAAAAGGAGCTGATTGATCAAAGAAGACAGATTGACGGGGGCATTGTCGTATATGATTCCGTGGGGGGACGTATGAAAATCCTCACGATAACGGTGGACAACCAGATATGGACATCCTATCCCTATCTTGTCAATGGGATATCTTACGACGTAGAAATCGAAAGCGTTGAGGAATGGTCGAACGGACTGGAAGGGCAGATTCAAGGAGGCCTGGGAGAAGCTGCAATATCTTTCTTCGACACTGGATACCTTGAGGGCAAGAAGACGTATCAAGATGAACAGAGATACAGATTCTCACTGTCGGCCCTGGCATACACCCTAGAAGTGGTTGAGCATGAAGAAGCGAAGGAGGGCGAAATAGGCATTGCCAAAGGGTTCGCAGGGTTCTTTCCAGCTGGACCTGAAGGCGACATTGGTGATTTCACATTCAGTTCAGCGGTCAAAGAAGTGGTTGATTTTGATTTCTGGGGCAAGAAGTTCTTCAGAATAAAAGCCTCCCTCTTCACGATGAGCGAGATTGGTGAGGATGGTGAGGTTGATATCTATGTATATGTTCCGCACAGAGCGATTCAGGGCAGTAAGCCCAGGATTGGTGATGATGTTTTCGGAGCAATCTGGATGCAGGGACATTTGGAGTGAGTCAGTGGCCAAGAAGTGGAAATGTCAGAAGTGTGGCAGGGAATTCACCAACAAGAACCAGTGGCACTCGTGCGTTTCCATGACAGTAAATGACCTGCTAGAGGGCAAACCGAAGAGTGTAGAGAAGACGCTGAAGAAGCTCATCAAAGAAGTGAAGGAACTGGGCGATGTCAATGTCGACGTTGTGAAGACCGGCATCAACCTGGGCGGAAGGTCTCATTTTGGCATGGTCTTCGTGCAGAGAAGTGGCGTCAAGTTGGAGTTCGCGCTGGAACGCAAGATAGATAATCCAAGGTTCGCAAAGGTCTGGCCAGAGCCGATGTCTGGCATGTTCGCCCACAGAGTGAGGCTTACAGAAGAAGAAGACGTCGATGAACAATTACTGGATTGGCTGAAAGAAGCATATTCGCTGAAAGCCTAACGGGACAGATTCGACGACTTCTGTGGGATGAATATGTTTGCAACGATATACTGAAATATCCAATTTCCATTATTTCTGGTGGGATGTACGATGACAAACAACGGCACAATCGTTCGGCTCGAGAAAGTCACCAAGGAATACGTGATGGGGGAAACGACCACAAAGGCACTTGATGCGGTCGACCTTGAAATTCAGAAGGGAGAGTTCCTGGTAATCCTCGGCCCAAGCGGCTCCGGAAAGACGACGCTTCTTAACATGATAGCTGCACTGGACAGCCCTTCCAAGGGGAAGATCTACGTCGACAGGGATGAGATTTCGGCCTTATCCGACAGCCAACGTACGAAGTTCCGCGCCGAGAAGATAGGTCTCGTTTTCCAGTTCTTCAACCTGTTCCCCGCCCTGACGGCCAGAGAGAACGTGGAGATAGGTCTGGCACTGGCGATGAAGGACCCTGATGAGATGAGGAAGAGGTCCACCAAATACCTCAAGATGGTCGAGATGGAGAAACACATGGACAAGTATCCTTCCCAATTGAGCGGTGGTGAGCAACAGAGGGTCGCCGTCGCGAGAGGCTTGGCAAAGGAACCCAGCATACTGGTAGCGGATGAACCAACCGGTAACCTGGACGCGGAAACGGGCAAGAAGGTCTGGGAGATGCTCCTGCGGATCAACAAGGAGCTGGGAACAACCATGATCTCGGTGACCCACCAGACCCAGATGTCCAAGGTCGCGGACAGGGGCATATTTCTGAGATCGGGCAAGATCGCTCAGGTCGTGACCGGGGGCTAGATATGGGATATCTGGACCGGAAGATGAGAAGGGACCTGTGGCGAATGAAAGGTAGAGCGATAGCGAGCGTTCTCCTGATCACCGTGGGCGCCATGCTGTACGTGTCCTTCATGGCCATGATGCCGAGCGTTCAGACCTTCTTCTATGACTATTATGAGGAGTCGGACTTCACGGATTTCGAGGTCTACGTGAACCATGCTTTCATGAACGTGACCCAACAGCTCGAGGCCATTCCAGGAGTGGAGGCCGTCGAGCCCAGGCTGGCCTTCCCGGCAAGTGTGGCGTTGTCCAGCACTGAAGAAGTCACGGGTCAATTATACGGGGTCAACTCGAGCAGGGAGATGTTGGTGAACAGGCTGACTGTCACAAGCGGACGATATCTCGATCCCTCCGATCCGAACGGGGTCCTTTTGGACAAGAACTTCGCTGGCAACAAGGAATACGAAGTGGGTGACCAGATCGACCTCGTCATACAGCAGCAAACACATACATACACCATCAGGGGTCTGGTCGTGTCACCGGAGTTCCTGTTCTGGGCGATCGACGCCGAAGCGATGATCCCGCTACCCGGGACCCTGGGAATCGTGTTCATGCCTTTGGAGACGCTGCAACTGGCCCTCCCCGCATACACTGGAGCCGTCAATCAATTCTCATTCCTGCTTACGGAAGATCTTGAAGAGGACGCGAAAGAGGACATCGTCGAGATCCTGTATCCTCCATTGCTGGTGCTGAACAAGGAGGACATCCCGGTCTACGCACTCATAAAAGAGGATCTCGAACAGGGGGGAGGTTCCACGGCAGCAATAGCGCTTGTGTTCCTTCTTGTTGCTTTCTTCGTGGTCTACTCGGCATATGTTAGATTGGTCGCGAGCCAGAGGAGGGAGATCGGCGTGCTCAGAGGACTTGGATACTCCCGCAGACGGATATTGTTCTCCTACATCTATCTCGCAGCGATCACAGGACTGGTGGGATCCATTCTAGGTGTCATACTGTCGATACCTCTGGGGTTCTATCTCACTGATTGGTATATTCAAATGGTCTTCGGCCTAACCTCAGATACAGTACATTTTGACGTCATGTCAGGGGTTGTAGGTCTTCTCTTCGGACCGATAACAGCAGGTCTGGCTGCGGCCGTTGCCACCGTGAGCATCATCAGGCTTGAAGCTCATGAGGCGATCAGAGGTGGCACAGTGGACATGAAGCCCGTCAAGAAGACCCTCCTTGAGCGCATCTTCGGCGTCTTCAGAGGCAAGAAGTTGTCCTATGCCACCATCTACATGAGCCGGAATCTGTCCAGAAGGAAGGTCAGAAGCGGGCTGATGGTCTTGGCAATAGCTGGGTCGTTCGTCCTTGGGGTCATGGGTCCTGTCATGGTCGATGCAATGGTCGTATCGGTCGACCTGGCTCTTGATGACATTGAGAAATGGGACCTGCTTGTGGAGTTCTCTGGAACGGTAAATCGGACACAGGTAGATGGAATAGACTCTCTGACCATAGACCACAAAGAACCTGTCTTACGGATAGCTGGGACCGTCGGGGACGAGAACACCCCTGTCAGTTTGATCGGCATTCCATTGGACTCTGAGCTCCACAAGTTCAAGCTGGACAAGGGGAGAGTGTTCAACGCTCCGAACGAGACGGTAGTGACCACGCTGATGGCAAAGGAGCTTGGTGCGAGTGTAGGCGACGCCTACGAGATGGGTGGTTTCACATTTCAGATAACGGGAATTGCGAAGGACTTTCAAGAGGGATTCTTCATTCCAATATCGCAGGCCAGGACGATAGCGAATGCGAACACCACAACGGATCAGTATGCCACCGCCTTGTGGGTGCGAGCGACAGACGGGCAGATATCAGAGGCTGAGGACTACTTCCGAAGCTTGCCCTTCGTCTCTTCGGTGACGGAGAAGACAGAGGTCAGCCAAGGCTTGAAGGAGCTACTGGCGTCTTTCGGGGCCGCCATGTACATTTTCTCCATAATCGGCATACTGATGACGGTCCTCGTGGTCACCAACATAGTGATGATCAGCGTGATGGAGAGGTACGTCGAGTACGGTCAGATGAAGGCTATTGGGTACAAGCAGAGAACCATCCGGAGGATCGTGCTGTCAGAGGTCCTGATTCTTGCGATTGCTGGAGTTGGGGTGGGGATTCCGCTCTATTGGTTGGTTGGAGAGTGGTTCGTAGTAATCATGGAGGAATTCTTCTCGTTCTATGAGAACATCATAGTCTGGGAACCAATGGTTGCCATGGCAATAGTGACGATAGTCGTGGCTCTTCTGGCAGCGTTGCCTGCAGTACGCCATCTTGGCAAGATGGAGGTTGCGACGGTGATATCGGAGAGGCAGTTCGGTTAGGTGGGTAGCAAACTGGAATGGAATCCGTCTGTTCAGTTTCCCAGGAAGCTCTCTAAGATAGACGCATTGCTCCCGAGCGTGTTCACCCTAGAGACACTTCGCCTTTTTCCATCTCCGCTCGAAGGCCTCGGCCAGTGCCTCAAAGATATTTCTGTTTGCTGAATTATCCAAGACAATAGCGAAGGACTCCTTAGCCCCCAAGTCCTTTATGCTATGACCCAGTACAACAAGACGCTCGGTCGCCAATACATATCTATCGTGTATGTCTCTATATGGATAGTCCCTGAATTCGATTCTTGGGTGTTCTGACTTGAAATCGTCGAGTTCTCTGAAGAATCTGTCTTTCTTCTTTCCCTTCAGATGATCCACTCTGGTCAAGAACTTGACATTCCAGTCGGTGAAGTCACTCAAGATGTCTAGGGTCCTTCTTCCACAATATGGATCGACAATTCTCAAATCACTCTTGAGCAAACCAAGAATGTCCTCGGACAGCAGTCTCTTTGTGGTGAATCTCTTCCCTGGCTCAAAATAGAAGGCCTCGATGGATCCCTTTGTCGTCTTTGACACCAAATGATCTTTACCAGATTTCATGATCTCATAGTGGACGCTTCCCTGTTCTTTGTGGATGTGAACTCTGACTCCAGATCTACTGAGGGAGTTGGTAACCGATCTGGCATTTATGCTGACCTCCTTCTCCCTGATGAGCGCAGCAATCTGCTTGGCTGTGAGTCTTCTTACTCCCAACTCTTCTTTTGCAACCCACAGAATCCATAGACTCATGTCCAGGGTATTCTCCATTCCATAGAAATCGGGATATTCTGCGGTTTCGGCTTTCAAGAGTTCTTGAGACAGATTCGCCTCGTCAGACATTCCAAGCCTCACACAACGCTTTGATGATCTCTCGACATTTTGCCTCTCCCAGAGGGGTTAGCCTATACGTTGTTTTCGGGCTTCTCGGCTTGCCCTTTTTCCGAATGAAAGAGGGTATTATCTCGTTGAGATACGTGCTGAAATTATCTATCGGAACTCCGTTCTCACCAACATTCCTCCGTATTTCCTTGGATAGTACCTGGATTTGTCCCAATAGAAACTTGTATCCCACGAGTGTCAATAGAGTAATGTCCTGGCTCAGTCCCTTGTTATCTTGACCAGAGAATCTGGTGACAGTCAGTTGATTCCCTTCGACATCAAATATCCCCCTGACACACTCCGTGTCGACTCCCGCCTTTCCTGCTAGTCGCCTGATTCCCGTAATCACGCCGACTTCTTCTGGAAGTTCCGGTCCTCCGGTCCTGACACGTTCTTCCAGTTTCCTTAATCGTTCCTCATGATCTCTCAGGGTCGTCTTCAGTTCGGCAATCTCACGACTACTCATTTTCTACCCCCAAGTCTTCCAGAAACTCGTCAATTGCATAAGGAGCAGCTCTGTATGTCCCCCTAGCCACAAACACAATCTTGCGGGCATCCTTCAAATCCTTAAGCCGTGCGGAAATGACTGCATCTTTTTCTCTGAGCATTGTGACTAGTTCCTTGCTGTTAACATTTTCATCTATGGTGACTTCCTTACCTAACTTCTTCTGCAGTCGATTCCCTAGAAACCTTGCTATAGTAACAAGCAGAATCTTGTCGGCAATTTTGAGCCCCTTCCTTTGGATGATGACGTTTCCATTCGCATCGATTTTGCAGAGGGTTGATATCTTCTCAATCAATGATTTCAGCTCTTTGCGTTCAATATCTTCTCTTACAATGAATGACTTCTCAAGTTCTTCGAGTTCTTCAGGCATGTGACCAATCCTAGAGTATTTTCCATCTGTGAAGTATATTTGTACTATATCTATGTTGCTATCAATGATGTGCACATGATAGTAGGTGCACCACTTGGTTCACAACGCATCTACGAAGAAGTTCATACTTCCATACATCTTGCAGAAGAGCAGTCAAGTTGCTTTTGGAAGTTCAGTCTGACATCACTCAACCGCAGGCCCACTTTGCCTAGAAGTCGAGTATTCAGATAACGGGTGGCGTCTCTCGTGTTGGGTTTTGGCGTGATTGAGAGAATCGTCACTCACAATTGCCTCCAACTCTGCTACACTAACAATGATGGGGACCTCACATCTGAAGACGCAAAGATGACCCTGCTGGGAGTGGCGCTTTCTGTTAGGAAGCTGAAATGATGAGTGCTCAATCGGAGGGCTGGTGCACCAGGAAGACGCAAGAAGAATTGAAACTTCTACCCAAACCCTTATAATCCGTGCTTACATGTGGATTGCCACAGAACATCGAGGGGATGCTGTGATTGATCAGCAATACAGAATTAGGATTCGAAGAGGCGAAACTGAGATTGATCTCCAAGGAGATAAGGCATTCGTGATAGAACACTTGGAAATCCTGGGTAAAGAGTTACCCAAAGCTTTCGAAGATGAGGAAGTCTCAAGGGGGCCAGTTACCCAGAAGCGCCATATGAGAGACAGAGAATTGCAGAAACTATCATTGGCCGAGTTCTACAAGGAGAGAAGGCCGGAAACCAAGACCCAAGCAGTCGTGACATTCGCTTACTGGCTAACCAAGAGAGAAGGGAAGAATGAATTCAAGGGAACCGACATAATGTCATGCTTTGACGAAGTCAGGATACCTAAACCAGAAAATGTACATGACATCCTAGGGAAGCTAGCCAGTGGCAGCAAGGCCCACATCACGCCATCGTCTAGCAAGGGTCACTGGAAACTCACATTGACAGGAGAGGAGTTTGTAGAGAACCAATTGTCAGAGAAAAAGGAAGGGTAGACCAGATTCAACGATGTTGGTTCTTCTCAGCAATTGCGATGTAATCTCCTTTCTCCAAATCTCCTGGAATGATGCTCTTCACTTTCCATCCAGTTTCACTGCAGAGTTCCATCATCTCAACCGGGGAGACGAGAAGGAAATCCCAAGGCTTCCCCTTCTTGCCCTTGTATTCGAAGACCAAAGTCACCAAACCGGGATCTCTTCCCCTCTCCAGGTTCCACTGGACGTATGATAGGTGATGTTCGTTGAATCCACCTGGCGTGATGGTCTGGGCAATGATCCTTCCTTTCTTTGACGTGATCCTGTGAAGGTCCCTGAGCATTCGCTTCGTCTTCCTCTTGGACCCGGCTATGCCGAAGTTGTTACCGAGCATCAGAATTGTGTCAAATAACCCAGGCTTGAATTGTAGCTTAGTCACATCCATTAGTCTGCAGTCCTTGACCCCCCTATCTCTGGCTACCTCGACAGTCGCTTCTGAGCAGTCTATTCCGGTAACCTTGAATCCCCTTCGTTGAAGATACAAAGCAACACGGCCGGGGCCGCAACCAACATCCAGGGTTCTGCCTCTAACGTGTTTGAGTGCCCTCTTCTCATAGAGGTCGAAATCTCGGAAGGAGCGGAAGTAAGTCTCAGGACTGAAGGGATCGACGTAGCCATCGTCTCTGACGATTCTCACGTTCACCTTCTTGCCTTCATGGTAGTCTCTATTCGCTTCTCCAAAGATGTCCATGCTCTCTCGCATGTTCTGCACCAAACGCAGACTGGCTAAAGACTTTTCCCCTCTCCAGCACGATATTATGTTATCATTCTCAGAAACAGGACCATTTACACCTAAGCAACATGTAGTAACACCCTTTGATAACCCCCAAATCAATCGATTCTCCATGTCCGGAATAAGCTCGAAAGTGGGGCCCAACGGCCAACTAGTGATACCCGAAGAGATAATCAACAGTCTAGATTGGATGCCAGGTGCAGATGTCAGTCTCTCGATAGAGGACAACAGACTCGTTGCTCGGAAGTCGATCCCAAAGAGCGTACCGTTCTTCTACGCCCTGGCCATGAAGAGCCTCGAGGAGATGAGGCGCAGAAAACACGAAACACAAGAGCGGGCACTGAACTCATAATAGCGTTCCAAACCTTTTTCTCATACTTTCGAATACGTCAGCTCGGAAAGAGCTTGCATGACCAGTGACTTCACGCCTTACCAAGTGGACAAGGCAACCTACGAACGATTCGACCAGAAGATGATTTGTTTTTCCAGATGGAGATGGGACGAGGATTTCATCGCTTACGGCAAGGGGATATATGACAATGCGCCTGCCAAGATCGCACAGGGACTGGAAGGATACTCGAAAGAAGAGTTCGTGGCAATAGAGGCCACCTGGCACGTTCACGACACCTTCGCCAGAATAAAGGCACTGAACGCGGGTGAGCTTGAGAGGGATTCTTTTCCGAATAAGATAGGTGATGTCTCGGGCTATACGCCGGAGAGCAACTCGGCGCAGGTCAAGAAGTTCGTCAAGGGTCTCGGATCTTCGACGGTGGGAACGACTAGAGTCAATCCGGACTGGGTCTATACCAGCGATGTCAGGGGGAACGCCCTGAACTTGGAGAACCTCCCATATGCTGTCGTGTTCGCGGTCCCAATGGACCAGGCCAAGCTGAAGAGGTCTCCGTCCTATGTTGCCTCGGCGGCTGTTGGTGTTGCCTATTCGAGGTGCAGGTTCATCGCAGAGAGCCTGGCAGAGTTCATCAAGCGTTTGGGTTACAATGCCTTACCAGCAGTGAATGAGACTGCAATCTCTGTCCCTCTTGCCATTGATGCTGGCCTGGGAGAGTTCGCGAGGAACGGCCTCCTGATCGGGGAGAAGTACGGAATGGGTGTGAGAATCGGCAAGGTTCTGACTGACATGCCCCTGGCTCAAGACACGCCTGTGAACCTGGGGGTGAGGAGATTCTGCACGAAATGCAGGAAGTGTGCCGAGAACTGTCCCGTGAATGCGATCTCCTTCGAGGATCAACCTGACGGAAAGACATTGACAAAATCAAACAACCCAGGAATCCTGAAATGGTACGTTAACGTGGACAGATGTTACAGCTTCTGGACCCGCAACAGCTCCGACTGCTCCAATTGCATTACTAGCTGCCCCTTCACCAAGCCGGATAATTGGCTCCACAGCACGACAAGGTCCGTCATCAAGCGAACTGGAGCATTTGACAGACTATTGGTGAAGATGGACAATGCATTGTATGGGTGACAATGCCCAGTCAAGAGGCCCTGATTTCAGCCAACCTTGTAGACAACACTTCGAAAGCACTTGAGCAGTTTGATCTTTCACCAATAATACCCACTATGAAGTTTTGAGACAATCGTCTGAGTAAGCAACACTGGCTGGCATTTTCTCAGGAGGACTTCTCGAGACTTTTCAGCATTCGCTTCGCAGTGGACAGTAGCTGATCATATGTGAGAATCTTCATCCGATTCAGGTACGCATTATGGATTCTGAGATTCTTATCCACTTCAGCGTCTGATCTGCCAATTACTATTCGACCTTCCGGTTTGAGAATATCCATCTTGAGCTCTGTGTAGTGTTGTGTATAAAGAGTGTCGCATTTGTGCAAATACTGAATCATCTGTGAGATTGCATTCTTTGAAATCGCACTCAGTCTACTTCGTGAAAAGATCTTGGCATCGGCTTTCTTGAGTTCTACGATGTTGTAGAATCCATCAAGACGTTCCAAGAGGAAATCGCCTCTGAGTTTAAATCCAATCTGCTGTTCAGATCTCGCTGAAACATACTGGGGACCGAAAATCCAATGGTTCTCTTTCAAGAAAGTATGAAGTTCTCTCTCTTTCTCGCTTGTGGCGAGGAGTCTCTCGAATGCTTTGAGGGTTGCCTTATGCTGAGGAAGTTTGGTCTTCATCTGAGACTCAAGAGTGGTTTTGAGGTTTCTCCTCATCCTTAGGACATCGTTCTGCATGTCCCTCATTTCCCTCGTCCTCTGTTCTATCACCTTCTCTTTTCTCATAAGTGCCTGCTTGTGCTTCTTGACACTTATGAAGTCCTCGCCTTGAAGTGGTTCGATTTCAAATTCTGACCATCCAAGATATCTAGCGAGAGAGCCGTCAACCAAACGACAAATCTGCCTCCAATGGTCCTCTCTATTGATGCGAATGCCTGAGTTTATCACTCTTCCTCCAGCATCCCACCATTTCCTGATCTTTAAGTACCTGACCCCAGAATCCTCTTCTCTAACCTCGACTCGGAGGCCCCCTTTCCTGCCCATCATGTATATGTCGTCTTGAACTACAGTTCTGTCCATCTGTCTTTCTCTCATTCCGTTCTCTTCCTTCTGTTCCATAGGGCTTCCCTCCCGAGCCCAAATGCTTCTGCATTCTAATAGGCTTTGCTGGATGGAGAACTGACCCGGGTAACATTGGTGAAGTGCTGTACAGAGTCTGGGGTTTCTGATATCATAGTCACCGACAATTATCAAATGAAACGCTCCGCTCGTAACATGGTTCCAAGCAACGTAGAGTGTGTTCCGTGTTCACTATCTCTCGATCTCGAACGCGATCTTCAGATGCGCCCTGAAATTGACCACCTGGTCATTCTCTACGGTCGCCTTCAGGCCGACAACATCCACTCCCTTTATCCCCCTGACAGTATTCTTGGCCTCTTCCAGACCTGCCTTGATAGCATCCTCGAACCCGGTCGGTGATGTGCTGACCAGCTCTATCACTTTAACAACATTCGCCAAATAGTTCACCTCCTCTCCTTTTGAAAGGGTATTCCCAAGGCACTAATAGTTATTTTGGGACGACTACTCCCCGAAAGCCTCCAACGCCGCGGGCAGGCACGCCATCAACCCGTTCAAACCAGCAGCTGGTATGGTCACGAGCATGGAACCGAATATCTCGTCTTTGGTTGCCCCACCCTCAAACGCCATCGGTATGTGGGCCTTCACTGCGTGCGCATTTCCCAAAGCGGTCTGGACGCCTATGTATATGAGATGTTTGGTCTTCTTGTCGGGGTACGGATGTTCGTCCAGTGTACTGACAAAATCCGAGAATCGTTCGTAGATCTCCCCGCTTTCCTCCATGAACAGCTGGTAAGCCGACTTCTTCTGGACCAAGGAATCACCTTTCCGCTGGGTCAATCATCCTTGTTGGTTATTTGTCTTTTGGAGTAGCCCTCATATCGTTAAGAAAGAAAAAAAGGGGAGGCCAGTGCGTTCTAGAGAGGGGAAGGTGGGACACTTCTAGGAGAGAAGGGGACTTTTGATCCCAAAACGCGGGTCTCCACATGCCAAACGCACCAGGCCTGCCCTATACAGCAACGTTCCGAAGCAATCACTCCCTCCACATCGGGCCGTTCTTGCTTTCATCGTCATTCTTTGTATCCTCCAATTCCGCTGGGTCAGCCGATCTCAGTGACATTTGCGGTGCGGTAACCGCCACTGGTATTGAACACTCCCCAAGCATCGTGGAACCGTCCCTCGGAGTTCTTCAGGATGTATTGCACCCCGCCTCTCCTTGGGCACGTATAGCAGTTCTTCGAGTGGGCGTAACACAAACTCCGGAACCTGCAATTAAGCGCCAGCTCACTTCTCTTTGTAGCGAGATCCACTATTCTGATGTCTCCAGACATCTTCTGGGACACCTCTCCTCCTATTTCGTCCATATCTTCACCCAGGTATATTCTCTGGAGCTGGTGGTATATGAGGTTTCTAGTCCGAAGTTCTCCCTGTGACGAACGTGGAATGGACAGGATTGGTACAATAATTGGTTATGAGAAGATGTTCCTGAGATTGGAAAAATGCAAAAGGGATGATCCCATTCACGACATCGAATGAAGTTCGAAGTGATCGCCAGGGCCATAATAATAGTTGAAGGGAAGGTCCTGTGCCAGAGGAATGTGGAAAAGGATGAATACGCCCTGCCAGGAGGCCATATCGAGAGGGGGGAGACGGTCCGGGAGACGCTGATAAGAGAGCTCGAGGAAGAGACCGGGATGCCCATATTCGTGGGGAAGTTGACGTACATCAACGAGAACTTCTTCGAGCAGGATGGAGAGGAGATTCATGAAATTGGATTCTACTTCTTATCAAGCATCATCGGAGATATTCCCGAGACGATAGAGAGCAGGGAGGAACACATCGACTTCAGGTTCATCGACCTCGATCATTTGGAAGACAAAGATGTGTATCCCCGTTTCCTCAGGACGGTCCTGCCCGAGGATGCGAAGAAGAACTTCTCCGATGCGTTGAAGCACGTGATCCAGAAAGGGGAAGAAGAGCACTGGACAGAGTGATTTCTGCAAAACTAATTATCCAAGTTGCTGACTATCAGGAAACGACATGCCGTTGTTCCGCAGGAAGAAGCCAAAAGCTCGAAAGGTCCACATGAGGAAGTACTACCGGAAGGACGGGAGCACGATCGAGCTGACAGAGGCGCAGGACAGAGAGACCAGGGAACTGGATGCCGAACTGAACTGGGACAAACCCGAGAGGTTGAAGGAGATAGGGAAGGCGTGCATTCAGAGCAAGTACTTCGACCTTGCCGAATGGATCTTCGAGAGGGTGATGGAGCTGGACAGGGATGATGATGAGGTCATCATAGAGTTCACCAGCGCCCTGCTCAACCAGGAGAGGTGGGACGAGGCGGAGGAGATGATGTCCGGATTTCTCATGACCAGCCCGCGTTCGTCGGTCGGTCATCAGTTCATGGCGGCAATCCACGAGAAGAGGGGAGAGGACGAGGAAGCGATGGAAGAGATGAACAAGGCGCTCGAGTGCGACCCCAACAATGAGAAGGTCCTGTGGATGGTATACTGGAAGATGCACAAGGTCTCCGGGGACAATGGCGCACTGAAGAAGATGCAGGAACTGGCCACCGAGTTCCCTCAGGCATGGGGACCGATGAACATAATGGCAAGACACTACGAGGACCTGAACCCGGATGTGGCCATGGAACATTACGAGACCGCGTTGAGAAAGGACGATGCCGACCCGATACTCATCTCATACTCCGCTTTCATGGGGAAGATTGGCAACCACAAGGAGATGATAAGGGTGATAGAGGAGAGCAGGAAGAAGAAGGAGGTGGACTTCAGGGTCCTGTTCAACCTCGGAGAAGCGTACCTGGAAGAGGGTAGGGTGGATGAGGCTCACGAGATATCCATCGAGCTCCAGGCCGTGGTACCGCCACCCTATCTGGGCAGGTTAAAGGACTTCGTTCACAGGGTCCATTCCGCCAAACGAGGATGAATTGCCCCAAAAGATACAAATATCTCCGAATTCTGTTCAGCCACCGATGAAGAGGGTTTCGCTTGCTGCAGTTCTAATCGCGATAATCCTTGCAACCCTGATGATAGCCCAGACTGCATCTCTCGGTCAAATGGATGAGAGAATCTCCATCGAACCTGATGAGGAGCCGTACTCGGGCGAACCTTGGGAACACATTTTCACAGTGGACGGCCAGTGGGCGATTGCCATCACACCCTACAACGGTAACCTGTACCTGGCGGAAAGGGACTACATGAATCACACTGCCTGGATATACGAGTCCACCGACGGAACCAACTTCACAAAGAAGTACAACACCAACTCGGACCAGGTCTTCGTGATGAGCGTCAACCCGCTCAACAACACACTGTACATCGGAACGCTGTGGAGAATCGGCCAGGGGATCGGCGGCCTGTTCTACGTGAACAATGGGAACTTTGGGGAGTTCGATACGGACACGTGGTGGAACAGCAGCACCAGCATCCCCGCGGTGCCTCTTTCGATGCGCGTGCACAACGGCAGGTTCTTCGTCGGGGGCCTGTCCTGGGGGAACGTCGGCGAGAGCGGGAACAAGATGTGGGTGAAATACGAGGACCCCAGCACTGGATGGGCGTGGACCGACATGAGCTCCAGCCGGGTCGGAACGGCAATAGAGGCCTACTCGATGGAAGAGTATTATGGAAAACTGTATGCTGGCACTTTCGAACCTGCGAAGGTGGTCGTGTACGATGATGCATCCAACATGTGGAACAATTCGTTAACGGGAATAGTTGACGGACCCACCATAGGCAACTCGGGCGTGGTCGAGCTCATAAACTACAGCGATGGACTGCACGGACTCACCTGGAAATATGGTTGCGATTGGATCTACGACGGAATCAGCTGGCAGGGAGGTAACGTCTCCCAGTACGGCGGTTTTGGAAGGGCCATCGTGCACAATGGCACCCTGTATGCAGGTACTACTCCCTTTTACTCCGAAGACGGAATCAAACCCTGGACCTGGAGCAACATCTCCTCGTACGACGGCCTGAGCTGGTCGGACGTGGAGCCCATAGACACCATACTCCCCCTGTACTTCGCCGAGCACAACGGATTCATCTATGCAACGGCTGGGAGAAGGGTGTACCGAATGGACGCCAACGCCTCTCCGCCCCCGATCACCGATCCTCCGAAGAACCTCCATGCAAGACTGGAAGGGCCGGGTCTGGTCAGCGTTAACATCACATGGGACCTTTCCGAGCAGGATCGGTGGGTCACCAACTACACGGTCTATCACAGCAACACCTACAGGAGCGATAGGATGGGTTACCAGTTCCTTAGAGAGTTTCCGAAGGGGACGACCAACTTCATTCACGCATTTGCCGGTCACGGGGACGGCCAGAACCACTTCTATTACGTCCAGGCCAACGGCACCAACAGTTCCGCCCAGAGCGTTCTGCAGGTGGGCAAGTTCACCAGGGACGTCTCACTTGGTGCTCAGCTGATCTCCATTCCGTTGGAACAACAGGACAACTCCCTCTCATCGGTGTTTGCCACTGTGGATTACGAAAGGATATGGACCTACGACAGCGCCCCAGGGAGCGGAGGTTGGAAAGAACACGACCCCGGCAAGCCATGGCAGGACATTGAGTTCATTGATTTTGAGAGAGGTTACTGGGTGGAAGTGAATTCCCCGGGCCCGATGACGGTAGCTGGAAGGGTGCCGGCATCCCCGGTCCTTCATCTGTACCCAGGATGGAACCTGATGTCGTTTCCGAGCTTCGAGAACTATGACGTGACCAGGGTTGTGTCAGAAACCGGTGCGACCAGGGTGGAAACAGGCGATCCAATGCGCGATCCATATCATCTTGTGCAGATCACTGGAACGGATTCACTGATGGCCGGCGAAGGTTACTGGATTCACGTTCCTGCAGGCGTGAACTGGGTTCTGGCCTAGTCTTGGATCCTCTCGAAAAGAGTAGCTGCAAGTAACGGTAGGACGACGGTCGCGTCCCCATCTATCGTCACCTTATTGGCTTTGGATTTGACCTTGCCCCATGAAATGCCTTCTCTGATCCTAGCACCGGAGAGGCTCCCATCGAACTCCTGAGCGGTCGTGATGTAGACCACATAGTCCAAGCCGTCCCTGAACTGGTTCCACCACATGACGTGATGCTTGGATATCCCCCCGCCGATCATCAGAGCCCCCGTCGCCCCCGCTTCGAAGACGATGTCCGCCAGTTCCTTCTCGTCCTGGAACAGGTCGATGGTGAAATCCTTGTGGTCCTGCCAGAAGCTCCACAGCTGATAGCCGACAGATCCATCAGTAATGCCAGGCACGTAAACGGGTATCCGGTTCTTCTCCGCCCAATACAAGATGCTGCCCTCGTTCCCGGTCTCCCTGCCGAAATACCACGAGAGGTCCTTTGTGGAGACCTTCCTCTTGCCTTCATCCCAGAGCTTCTGAAGCATGGGCTGGAGCTTCTCTTCCAGGATTATCCCGTAGCTCTCGTCGGGCACCAGAATGTTCCCCAGTCTGCTGATGCCCTCATCCCTCAGGCTGGAATCGTCCATGTCAAAAGAACCGTGATAATAATCCTTCCAGCACCTGGCCAGGTCGTGGTCCAACGTACCGCAGGTGGTCACGATGACATCAACCAGCTTCTTCCGGACCAGGTCCTTGATCACCCCTCGAACCCCCGTGGCAACGACGCATGCCGGGAAGGAGAGGAAAGTGACGCAATCCTTGTCAGTGACCATTCTCTCAAAGATGTCGGCTCCCTCGGCGATCTTCTTGGCGGTGAACCCGCCGGCTTCTTCGAACCCTTTCATCAGGTCGTCCAGACCTTGTACATCCTCCAGATGGATGTCCTTGACCTTTCTGCCTGGGTCTTCATCGGGACACATGTGCGAGTTGAATGTTTGTCTCATTAAATAATACTGGTGGCAAAAGGATTATATTCCGGTCCAATCGTGTAATACTGGAGATGCTAGCTAAGGATATCATGGTTCAGGAGGTCGTCACTCTGCACCCAGAGGATACGGTGGCCGAGGCGACCATGAAGTTCGCGGAGCACGAGGTGAGCGGGTGCCCGGTGGTGGACGATGAGGGAACGGTCGTTGGAATCCTCAGCGAAGCTGACATCCTCGCCCACCTCAAGACGCAGTACAAGAGCCTCAAGATGAAGGTCCCGCCCGAGATCATGTTCGGCATCTCTTTCGAGGAGAAGGTCAAGGAGAAGGAGATGGTCAAGGCCTTTGACGAGATCGGCGGTGCAAAGGTCAGGGACGTGATGAGAAGGAACGTGATCATGGCCCCCGCAAATGACACCGTCCAGAGCGTCGTGAGAAAAATGGTGAAGAACAAGATAAACAGGGTGCCGGTGACAAGGGATGGGAAACTCGTGGGCATAGTCACGAGGGGGGATGTGATGCTCGGCCTTTACCAGAACGATAACTCTACTCCCAGAAAAAGCTCCTGAGCTTCTGCCAAGAGCTCTTCTCAGGTGTCTTCACCCATGTGAACGTCTTGCCGCACCTGAGGCATTCCCCATATCCTTCCTCGTGGAACACCAGATCCCTCGACTTGCAGTTCCCGCATATCCCGGCCGTGGGTTTTTCGATCCCGCGTTTCTTCCTCTCGTTCATGATCTCCGGCAGCAGGTCCTCCACGGCGTCCTGGGCGCTGGCCACGTATCGGGTCATCCTGACGAAATCGTGCTCCCTGATCGTCTCTTGTGCGACGTAAAGAAGTCTCCTGGCCTTGGCGATGTTAAGCCTGTAGGAGTCAGCCTCCGATATGACGCTGTCCAGGTTCTCGATCTGGTCCTTGGCTTCGTTGATCTGTTTCTCCCTGATGTCCATCGCCTGCTGGATCTGGTCGTGCTGGACCTCGCTGGCCCTTGCCTCCGCTCTGCCCGCGAGCTCCGCACAGAGAATGTAATCGTCATTGTCCATCGCGATCTGGGCCTGCATGAGCATCTTCTCTCCGTCGCTCACGTCCGCGCCCAGGTGCTTGGCCTCCTCTATGAGATCCTGAGTCCTGGGGATCATCTCCTGGATCTCGTATATCCTCTTCTCTTTGGCCTCCAGAGCGACCTCCTTGGACCTGACCATCAACCTCGCAGAGTCCACGTTGTCGTTCCTTCTGGCGGCCTCTCTTGCCCTTTGGAGAAGGTCCCTGGCAACTGTTAGATCCGCTCCCAGGTTGGATATCTCCGCCAAGAACTCTCCCGTGGTGTAAAGCGAATCACGTATCTTCTTGATCTCCCTGGAATAGAGCGACCTTATGGCCACCGAGAGATCGTTCATGAGCTCTATGTCCTCGTCGAACCTGTTCTGCTTGTAAGCTTCCTTGGACCGCATCAGTATGTTAACCGGCTCGCTGAAGTCCCTTCCGCTCTTCCTCATCCGGATTATCAACTTCTCGTTGGACATGATCTGGTATGCCAGTGCGAGCCTCATCAGATCCTGGAACCTGCTCTTCGCGACCCTTATGGCCTCGCCGGAAAGCTCCACCGCCTTGTCGAAGTTCTCCTCCTCGAACCTCATCCGCGCGAAGTCCAGCAGGTCCTCGACATCGTTGAAGTCCACATCGATGTTCCTCGCATCCACGAGCAATTGGTCGGCCGAGTCATCCTCCATGGAAGGTAGGGTCTCGGCTTCCTCGATCGTCTCCTCGATTCCGACGCCGACCTCGATGAGCTCCTCCCGGATCCTGTCCAGGTCCGCCTCTCTTTCCTTGGCGTCCACCTCGTCCAGCAATAGTGCTATGTTCGCCCTTCTTGAAAGAACGTCCAGGTAGTCGCTCTTCCGCTTGCACATGGAGATGTCGATCTCGTACTTGCTAGCCATCTTCTTCAGTTCGGAGACTTTGAATGCGGACAGGGCGTCCCGGATGTCATCCTCGTCAAAAGGGGGTTCGGCAGGTCCTCCGAAGACCTCAATCTCCTCGTCCTCAGGTGGCGGAGGGAGTTCCTCTTCGGGAGCTTCCTCTGGTGCTTTTTCCTCTTCCAGGAACTCCTCGATCTTCTTGTGGGAGGAGAGCTTCTCGACGATGTCCTTCTTGGTCCTCAAGCCCTTGATCCTCATCCTGTGATGCTTGGCGAAGGCTCTAAGCTCCTTAATCTTCATTTTGGATAGAACGTCTTTGACATCCTCCGCCATCAGTCCGACCTCCCCTGAACCAGATGCTCTCGGATTAAGACCTGGAGTAATAAATCTTTCGTCATTGACCCCCACAGACCGTCAGATCGTCTTGTCCATGAGGACGCTGATCTCCTTCTCGAACATGCCAATGAGGTCCTTGGTCACTTCCTCTCTCAGATGCGGTGGAACGAGTTCCAGGCCGAGTTTGGCTCCGGCCTTTGCCATCTTCACCATTGCGGCCGCCTCCCTGATCTTGGCCTCCATCAGCTCCGCAACGGCGGCCTTCAGTTCTTCCTTGAGTTCGGGCCGTCCCTCGAGCTTCTCCCTGACGTACCGCTTGATCTCGTCCTTGATCATGTCCCTGACGGCTTCAACGAGAATGTCCTCTGCCTGCAGCAAACCCTGGGTCTGCTTCAGCGCCAGTCCAACTATACCTTCCTCTGCCATTGTGGGAACAACCTGAAACTGACATAAAGAGTTTTTCCAAGGTTTCGGTTCAATCTGGAGGCGTCTGGCTTTGTATGTGGGTTTCCAGCAGTTTTCGGTTACACCTGATACCGAAGAATGGGGATTACGTGTCCCGAAGTTCCTACTTTTCGGTTACACCTGATACCGAAAATTGGGGGGAATCAAGAGCGTGAATCGCGAGGACCCAGTACTTTCGGTGACCTCTCTGGTGCCCCCTTATATGGTTGTACAACAGACTAAAAGCCATCAGAAAAGTGGAGGGGTGTATAATCGACAGCCACGAATCTATCGATATCGGAGGCTTCCAAGAAGCCACAATCGTATCCTTCGATATTCCGAGCAAAGAAAGGGCAAGCAGAATAGCAGTCCAGAGACTTCTCAAGGGTCGCAGAGATACCAAGAGAGTGAATGGGGAGGCCGTGACATACAGCTATCCAGGAATGCTTGACGAAGGAGGACTCAGACTGGGACAATCGGTATTCCTATTTCCAGCCGACCTTGCATCCAGGCTGATTGTGAAGCTTAGAGAACTCAAAATAAGCCATCGATATTGGGATGTAATGATGAAAGATTGACAGTTATGTCTGGCCATAGGCTTTCCGCGAACATTCCAAAATCCTAAATATCCACCAGTCATTTGCAGTTAGCATGAAGCTCAAAGCGATCTACGATATGGTTTTGAAGTTGGGTGTGGAGGCGGACCCCCGGGGAAGGGCCTACGTGAAGAAGGAACTCAAGAAGGAGGATGAGGCTTACAAGAAGTTGAAGGGGGACGAGAAGAAAGAGTTCGACAAGGAGAGGTTGATCAATCCTTACGCGGACACCAGGATGCTCTACGGAGGGGCGAACAGGGAGATAAAGAGGGCTCTCGTCGGCATAGACATGACGACGGGTGAAGTGGTCCTTGCGGACAGGCTTGGAGAGAAGGGCAAGAAGATCGACCTGATCATTGGACATCACCCAAGAGGAAGGGCGCTGGCGGAGCTTCACGACGTCATGCATCTCCAGGAGGAGACCCTCAGAGGTCTCGGCGTTCCCATCAACGTCGCGGAGGGAGTAATGGCCAAGCGGATAGGCGAGGTGCAGAGGAGGCTGATGCCTGTAAATCACATGCAGGTCGTGGACGCTTCCAGGTTACTTGACATTCCAATAATGTGCACGCACTCGCCCGCGGACAACATCGGCTGGAAGTTCGTGCAGAAACTGATGGACAGGAAGAAGCCTGAGACGGTCGGAGATGTCATCAAGTTCCTGAAGGAGGTGCCCGAGTATGCGGAGGGAGTGAAGAACGGCTCAGGACCCAACGTCGTTGCGGGCGGCAAGAAGAACAAAGCTGGTAAGATCATCGTCAAGTTCACCGGAGGGACCTCGCCTGGCAAAGAGGTGTACAAAGAACAATCGGAGGCGGGTGTGGGTACCATAGTGGGTATGCACGTTCCCGAGGAGCATCTGGAAGAGGTGAAGAAGTACCACATCAACTTCGTCGTCGCCGGACACATGGCGTCCGATTCGGTCGGGATGAACAAGATATGCGACGAGCTCGAGAAGAAAGGCGTCGAAGTGATACCCTGCTCCGGTTTCATCAGGGTGAAGAGGAAGTAGGTCATTGGATATGGGGCGCATTATCTGACACGGCCAGAGGCCCATTCTCCACCCAAGTGGGATTCCAAAGGCTTTAAGATTCTAGAACAGCATTCGCCCTCATCATGGGAGTCACTGTGTTCAAGGACTTCAGAAAGCTTTCTTTCGATTGGGTTCCCAAGGAGCTCAAGCACCGTGAAGCCCAGATGAAACGGCTAATGACGCTGTTCCGTCCAGTCGTGGACTCCAACGTCTCCCAGAACGTGTCGATCAAGGGCGCCGTAGGAACAGGCAAGACCCATCTTTCCAAGCTCTTTTCGGCCAATTTCGAGAAGCTGGCGCAGGAGAAGGGGAAGTATGTCGAGCACGTGCTGGTGAACTGCAGGCAGTATTACTCGGAGGACATGGTCCTTCTCAAGGTCCTGTCCAAGTTCCAGCCCCATTTCCCCGACCGGGGTTTTTCGGTCCCGGAGAAGACAGAGATCCTGAGGAAGGAGCTGAACAAGACCAAGTGCCATTTGCTGGTGATACTGGACGAGGCCGATGTATTGTTGAAGAGGAGCGGCTCCGATCTTGTATACACGTTCACCAGATTCGATGAGGAGGTCCCTGGAACGAAGGCTTCACTGTCGCTGATCCTGATCTCGCAGCAAGACGTCTTCCGGTTGATGGATTCGGCATCGGTTTCCACCTTCAAGAGAACGAACGTCATAACTCTGGACAAGTACGGCAGGGATGAGCTGAAGGACATCATCACGGACAGGGTGGACCTGGCCTTTCACCCCGGAACCGTGCAGGAAGATTCGACGGATCTGATAGCCGACATTGCATCTGAAGGAGGGGACGCTAGATTTGCGATCGAGCTCCTGGCCAACGCGGGAATGCTGACTGATGAGCAGGGCACGGAAGAGGTGACCCCCGAACACGTGAGGTTCGCGAAGGCCGAGACCTTCCGCACGATAACCGAAGAAAAGCTGGCGGAGCTGGACAAGAGCAAGAAGATGACACTGCTGGCCATAGCAAGAAAGGTGAAGAAGAGCGCCTACATCAACACCGGGGAGGCGGAGAATTCGTACGCGGTCGTCTGTGAGGAGTTCGGCGAGAAGCAGAGAGGGCACACCCAGTTCTGGAAGTACATCAAGGACCTGGACGCGTTGGGGTTCATAGACACCAAGATATCGGGAGAGGGTGTGGTCGGTAAGACGACGCTCATATCACTATCAGAGATACCTGCGGGACAGCTGGAGGAGATATTGGCGAAGGAGATCGGAGGGAGCGAGTAGTTTGCCCAAAGGAGGTTCACCGTTGGAGTTGGAAGCCGGGATGTCCTACATGATCAAGGAGAAGGACTCTGAGCTCAGCTACCGCCTCTTGGAGAGGAACGTCAAGAAGGCGAAGCCGGGTATCCTGATCAGCCGACAGCACCCTTCAAGGCTCAAGGAGAGGTTCAAGAACACCAGGTTCGTGTGGATAAGCCAGACGCCGGGAAAGGACTACTACGAGCCCACGGCCCTGAACTCTCTGGCGAAACTTGTTTGTCAATTCATTGAAGAGAAGGAGAAGTGCCTTGTCCTGCTGGACTGCTTTGAGTTCCTGACCATCCATAACGAGTTCGAGCACGCTTTCAAGACCATGGAATTGATCAACGAGTTCGTGATGCAGAGGGAGGCGGTCTTTATCATGCCGATCGACCCGGAGGCGATGGAGCCCAAGCAGGTATCGCTTCTGGAGAAGGGGATGGAAGTTGTCGAGTCGGAGAAGGCGAAGGCTTCCATGGTGGAGGATGATTTGGCAAATCTGATGGAGAAGTACTGATATATTCCGTAATGTGCTAGAAACGGCAATGGAGGGAGTAAATGGCAAGCAGAAAGAAGACATTCGCAGTTGCACTGGTCATAGTCATTGTTCTTACAGGAACAATCTCTGCTGCATACCTGCTGCTGCGTGGCGAGGGCGCAGAAATGAGTATGTCCGAGTACTATAAGCATCCCGAACAGGGTTACTATGAATATAATGGAGAGTTCAGAGAGGGTGTTACCTTCTCAATAAAGGACAGAGTATTGGGTACATACACAATGAACTTCCCAACGCTGATTCTTGAACCCAATCAAACAGAAGTCGGCTTCGACCTAGGCAACTCGACGACATTGACCTTAGTTGCCTTTGAAAGCATGGAAACGGATGTCGTATTCCCTGGTAATGCTACAGATAGGTTCCCAATAGGAGAAGAAGTGGAGTTCAAACTAGAGGCTCAGGAGTACTTTAGACCGTGGGCAGATGGAGGAAACGGTTCTTACGCAATCCTTGTCGAACCTGCATACGGACTTGAGCTATTTGATCAGTACTTCTTTGCATGGACAATGAACTACTACACAATCGTTCACTTTGATGTAGAACTGATAAACGACTCGTGGCTCAGGCTTGAAGTCAAGGAGATAGGTGATGTTTTTCCGATGCCCTTCACTTGGAGGAACGTCACTGCAATAATGTGCCTGACGCTGTCATGCCAGGAAACTCTTACGCAACCTGATGTGAGCGTATGGGATGCAAATGACATTCTTTTGATGATGCTCGATTCCGACTACCATAACCCGCTTATTGATTATGAGATAGAGACGGGTCAGTACGTTCTCATCGAGTATGATCCAGGGTATTCAGGCAATGAATTTCTGTTTAGGGTTCAGATTAATGAGACCTGGCGTAAGTTTCCATGGGGTCATGTGAAAATCCCATGATATGTCGCCTCAGGCAAATCGTTATCTCTCAACCCTCGTTTCCCCGTTGAATGGACAGGAGGGTCATGCTTGTCATCGTCACGATTCTATCGTTCGTCGGTGTCCTGGGTCTCTATTTCTATTCGTGTTCGGTCCAGCCAATTCAGATTCAAATCGGAGATGTTGGCTTTGGAGACATCGGCAGCGTGGTGAAGACACGCGGTCACATTATGGAGCTTTACCAGACAAGCGCTGGTGATGTCATGCTTGAGATGGCGGATCTTGATGATGGGGCTTCCATAACAGTCTACATTCCAGAGAATGTGTTCTCCAATCTTGGCAACAGTGAGTTAATCCCCGGTGCTGAAATCGAGGTCGTTGGCGAAGTCCAAGAGTATCAGGGCGAGATGGAGTTGGTGGTTGATTCTGAAGACGACATAAGGATAGTTCAATCTCCAGATGACGCCGAACTGACCATCGAGATGCTGGCTGAGAATCCGGAGTTGTTCTTGGATAGAGATGTGAGCGTTCCGGGGCAGATACTGAACATAAAGAGTGAGAGAATATGGGAGAAGGGCAAACTAGTGGACGCCACCACCTTCCAGCTTCGTTATTCCGGGAAATACCTGAACTACACCATGGACTGCGTTCTTCTTGGCACGGACGTCAGCAACGATTTCTATCAGGGCCAGCTGGTCCGTTTCACTGGTACCTTCGAGTATTACGAAAAGGAATCAAAATACAGGATCGTGTCGGATGAGATCACACTTCATTCGTGAGATCCAAGTTGCCCCTCGACGATCGAATCAACGCTCTCCAGGAACTTGTCTTCCTTCCCCTTCGGTATGGTTGCCCCTGAAGCCACCGCGTGTCCACCGCCGCTCCCGTCCAACGACCCTGCAGCAACTTTGAACGCCTCGGCCAGATCGAGTCCCTTACTAACAAGATACCGTGTCCCGCGACCTGAGATCCTGGTCTGCTTCTCCTGGACCGACAGCGCAATCGTGGGCTTCTCCTGGTTGAACAGGTACTGCATCCCAACGCCTGCCCAGGTACCCGAATAAGATGCATTCTCGGTGTAAAAGAACTGTATCGAATCCTTCTCGTAGACGCCTTCCTTCTCCAGCTTCACCAGGCCTTCCATCATGCCAGAAAGGTATTCTTCCCTGAGCTTCCGCGCCTCCTCAAAGGCCTCCTTGTCCCCCATGCACAGAGACAGCCCGGTGCCCAGATGCCCGGTCCTTCCGCACGCGTTCATGAAACTTCCCAGATCGGACGCGTAAACATCCAGTGCCTCGATCAGATGCCTGTCCTCTGTAAGTTCAGCAACGGTTTCCGGTCGTGCGCCCTGCTTCATCAGCTGAAGTGTGAGATATGATATGAGGCCCCTCTTCACCCCGCCGTCCAGACCCTTGAGCTTGGTCGATGGTTCCAGTCCCAGCTTCTTCACCAGCTTGGCTATCGAGCTCTTCCTCCCGGATATGCCTTTGAAGAACGGGAATATCGTTCTCTGAAGACCTTCCTCCAGGGTGTCACCGATGAGGGCCAGTTGTTTCTCCACCTTGATGAACTTCCTTTCGACGCCTTCGTTCAGGACGATCTCGTTCAAACCGGAGAACGCTGGAACCTGCTGCCGGTCGGAGATCGCTCCTGAAAGAGCATAACCGCAAAGGTCCCAGTTGGATTCGTCCATCGCCACTGCGAATAGAAACGACACGGTGGAAGCGCTTCCCTGGGTGGATCCGTCAAGACCGAAAAGATGAGGGTTGATCTGAACGACCGAATCGGACTCCCTTATGATGGTATGATGGTCCAGCACGACCACGTCGCCCTTCAACCGCTCCATAAGTTCGATCTGCCCGCTGCCCATGTCCGCGATGATCAAGCACTCGGGGTTCTCCTCCTTCACCTTCTCGAAGAACTCCGGGTCGAGGCTCCTTGTGAGCGTTGCGTGGAATCTCTTGCCTTTCCTCAACAGCGCGTTGCATATGATCCCGGCAGCAGAGATACCGTCCGCGTCATAGTGCGAGATGACCCTTACCCAAGAATGCTTCTCAACAACGGCGACGGCTTCCTCAAGCCTCTTCAAAAGATCGTCAGAAATCAATTCAGAAAGACCCGCTGGCAGGCGACCACCTATTTGATCTCGAGCTCGGCGCTCGCAGGACTGTAGTTCCAGTCTTCCGGCAGGACGCCGTTCCTCTTGTAGTATTTCGCCAACCGCCTGATCTTGGCCTCGGTGAGATGCACGCTCCTGAGGTTGTGCAGGTCCCTTGGATTGTCCTTAAGGTGGGAGTACATGTCAATCGCCTTCTTCATCAGGTTGGTCATGTCCTCAGGGAACTTCGATTGGATGTCGTTCTCTCTCAGAATGGTGGTGACTGATTTGCCCGTTGCCAACTTGACGTTCGGGATTGCGTACTGGTCCCTGAGCCTCAGGCCTATCATCGCCGATGTGTTGCCCTCGTTGTGCAGTTCCAGAACCAGCTTCTCGATCTCCTTCGGTTTCTGGGTGACCCATTTTGGATTCTCTGTCACATAGGGCTTCGTTGAGGACGACTTCCCCTTCTTACGTGCATGCATTCTGGCCATATGATTCCCGTGAGATTCAACCAATGTGAAATCAAGTATTTAACTATAAGGATATGAAAGGGATGAGAGCCAGCGTACTCAAAGGGAGCGCAGCATAGCTTTATAGTGCGTTTCTGTTTTTGGAACGAGAACATGACGGAACCATCATTCCTCAAGATGTTGAAGGGTGTGACCGCTCTGAGCGTCACTTCGGTTCTGATTCTGTTGTCGTTCAGTGCATTGGCCCAGACGGTTGAGACGGAGTCGACCCATCTCCCCGTCGCACTCTACAGAGGTTGTGCAGTTTGGGTGGGCGATTACGCCCTGTACATAGGCGGCCGGACGGAGGCCGAGCAGCAGGACACGATCATCAAGTACGACCCTCACACGCATGAAGCGGAGAACCTCACCACCAAACTTCCCACACCAAGAGGGAGCATCTCGTGCGTGTGGACGGGGCAATACGTCTACATTTTCGCGGGAACATACTCTGGATCTAATCTGAATGACATTCTGAGGTTTGACCCGGACACAGGCATTATCGAGAAGATGCAAGAAGTGCTGCCGATGAACCTCACCGGAACGTCTGCGGTCTGGCATGACTCCAAGGCCTACATATTCGGCGGACACAACGAATCCAAGGTGTTCTCCGACCAGGCCTTGGTCTACGATCCTTCGGCTGGAACGGTAACGAACCTCTCATCCCGATTGGTGACGCCGAGAGCAGGAACATCTGCTGTATCGGACGGGACGCGCATCTACATATTCGGCGGAAGGAACGTGACGACCGTCTATACCGATATCATGGAACTGGACCCTGATGCCGATACGCTCGAACTGATGGCTTCACGGTTGCCACACCCCACATATCATATGTCGGCAGTCTGGGACGGCGAATATGCATACGTCTTCGGAGGGGCGGACCTGACCTCGAGGTCCGATGAGATCTTGCGGTTCGATCCTCATCACGATGATATCGGAGTCCTTAGTGTTCATCTCCCAACACCAAGGGAACTGACAAAGGCGGCCTGGAACGGCACGGTCGCATACATATTCGGAGGGAAGAACGCGGGGGAAAGTTATGATGATATAGTTACATTCGACCCCCACGGAGTCGTTCATGAGGAGGAGCCAGAGCCGAATGCTCTACTGTGTCTTTCGGTCCTGCTAGGATTGGTCATCCTCATTGCTGTGATTATGTTGGCCTCCCCGAAAAGAAAGAAGGAATGAGGGATTTGGGATCTTAATGCTGCTCTTCGTACTCCTGCGGAGGCGGCGGTGAGTATTGTTCGACGGGTTGCTGTGCGGGTTGCTGATATCGCGGTTGGACCGGCTCTTGCGGTGCCGCCGCGTACGTCCCGACCTGCTGAATCTGAATCTCCTTGGGCTTCAACTTGATCTTCAATTTCTCGGGTTTGGGTTTGAGTATGTTCCAGCCGGCCTTCGTAATGGCAGCTCCAACAAGGAACATCACTAGGAACAAGGTGCCCATGAGCAATGCGGCCGCGATTGGAAAAATGATGTCGGTGAAGTCGATGTTGAAATCGAATTCCGGGAAATCGGATTGACTTGCCCCGTTAATGTAAGCTCCCTCTTCAACGTTCACTTCCGCCTGTGCGGAGTTCCGCTTACCGTTCTCATCCTCGATCCTCAAAGTAACTTGATACGACCCATTCCTCGGATATGGAACTTGAGGATTGTCTTCATGAGTTGTGTTTCCTTCACCGAGAAACCATTCTCTCTGTTCAATGGCCCCGTCACCTTTCCAAGAATCGTCCTGGAACTGCACAACAAGACCGTCGGATGACCAGCTGAACGCGGCCTCAGGACCTTCAACATTCTCTTCCTGGGGGAACTGCTCCCTGAAGAAGTCCCCCGCTGAGAATGCGAGATTCATCGCCATAAGGAACACAGCCATCATGACGATTATGCCCACGATGATCAGAACTAGGCCGATTATTAGGTCCACGATCTCTCGTCTCATGTTAATCAAGGCGATTGACGATGAATTGGCATATTTAACCTTGAGGAGGCCATTATCGACTGAGATATTGTCTACTGCCAATAATCTCTCTAGGGTTCATGTGACATTGAAAAGCCCGACATTCTGCGAAACTGTTAAGTGATATGATGACTTGTGCATTTCTGGACCTGCGGAGAGATGGGATAGCCTCAAAGGAGAGTTTAAATGGCATTGGAAGACCAGATTTGGGAAGGTATGGTTTGGCTGTGGGAGACTCTGATTATCGGGCTGATCTACGCTATTGTGATACTCATAGTTGGGTACATAGTCGCGAAGGTGGTCAAGTGGCTCGTTGTAAAGGCACTGAAGCGAGTGAAGGTGGATGATTTCTTCAGGGAGACCGGTTTGCTGGAATCTTTGCGTGGTGTAGGGTTCACCGGCGTTCCGGACCTGTTGGGACTGTTGGTGTTCTGGTTCATCTTCATGATATTCGTCGCAATGGCCTTGGAGCAGTTGGGCTTTGAACAAGTGAGCGCACTTGCCACACTGATAGTCGAGTACCTGCCCAAGATCATCGGCGCCGCACTCATAATACTGGCCGGCATGTGGCTGGGTACTTGGGCGGCAAGTCGAGTGAAGGACCCAGCAGAGGAGGCCGATCTGCCCATAACATCCGACACGCTTGGTTCGCTAATCAAGTGGATGGTGGTGTTCATAGCTGTCGTCCTGGCTCTTGGATTGCTGGGCGTGGAAACGACCATACTGGTGACCACGTTCACCATTCTCATTGCGGCAATCGCGGCAGCAGTTGCGATATCCTTCGGACTGGGCGGAAGAGACGTTGCTGCCAACGTCAGCGCCTATGCGGCGGTCGAGAAATCCATCAGGATCGGTGACGAGGTCACGATCGGCGAGCACCGGGGAACGGTCCTTCTGATCGGAAGGTATATGACCACGTTAAAGAACGACGTTGGAGACAGGGTATCAATCCCCAATTCCACCATCATGGAGAACGTGATAGTGAAGAAGTCTCCGAAGTCCGGTTAGACGAACCTGGACGGGTCGGATCTTTGGAACAGTCATACGCATCAGTTTGAACTCTCCCCGTGCATCTGGCTCACAGGTCATGAGAAGCGTTAAATATGCCCGAGTCCAAGAGGGGTGTGATGTCCGACTCAGAACAAAAGCCGGAATATGCGTTCCTGGCGACCCTCATTGGCGGGATCTTCATCCTCGTGGACGGAGCCATCGGCTTCATGATTGCGGTCAGGTCGGGTTATTGGTACATCTGGATATGGGATTTCCCGTATTCAGCGTTCCTCCTGGGAGCTCTGGGGATCGTCCTTGGTGTGCTGATCATCATGTCTGGCATCATGGGATACAAGAAGATCCAGAGGACCTCGGTAATAGGTATGATGGTCATTGCCCTGTCCATTGCGAGCTTCATCCTCACGATGGGCGGCTTTGTCATCGGCTTCGGGTTCGGATTGGTGGGCGGCATATTGTTCCTTGTGTGGGAGCCCGCCGAGATGAAAAACTGCCTGCATTGCGGAAAGACGATCAAGCTGGACAGCTGGTATTGCCCGCATTGCGGTTACACCTACGTGCAGCCGTACTACCAATATCCACAGTATCAGTACCAGTACCAGCAGGCACAACCACAGGCGCAAGCACAGCCCGCGGCAACGGGTCAGAAGTTCTGCATGAAGTGCCGCGCCGGGCTGGCGGAGGGTGCCGCCTTCTGTTCGCAGTGCGGTCAGCAGACGTGATGAGCAACCATGGGATGCCAGTGAGTTCAAGACTGCCTATTGGAAATGCTGACAATCGCCATGTGGTCCTTCTCGTAGGGGTTCAGTTCACTTGATTCCAGGACCTTCAGTCCGGCTTCTCTGAGCTCTTTCTTGACGGAGTCGTAGATGATCTTGGGGTCCTTTGAGACGTCTATGCTCCGGGCCTTGACCATGAGATAAGCGGTCCCTCCATCCTTCAGAAGTCTGAGGTTCTTGAGGAAGATGTCCGCCTGGTGTCTTTGGGCTATGTCCATGTAGATGATGTCCACCGTATCCACCAAGTGCTTGTAGGTCTCGGGGCTGTGGGCGTCGGCCATTATGGGCATCATGTTGTGTCTGGTCTCGCACAGGGATACCAGTTTCCTAAAAGGCGGGGGAGAGATCTCCACGCAGTAGACGGTCCCGTTGGAGACGAGGTCGGAGATGTGGCTTGCCGTGGTTCCAGTTGCGGCACCGAGGTACAGGACGGTGCTGTCTTCTTTGAATGGAAAAGTCTTGCATCCCTTGAGTATGAAGGCGGCCAGTTTGCTTCTTTTCGGGTTCCAGGCGCGGTATTGAGCGTCAAGATGCGGTTCGAGCTTCTCGCCGTAGACGGACTGTCCGGGGACGAGGTTGACGGTGTAGATGGTCCTGCCGTCGGTGTAGACGCCGGGAAGTCCATGGGGGGTGATCTCGACCATTTAACAAGTCATCGGGGAAGGCTCACTTAATACTAGTTATGAAGATAACGTTATAAACTTACAGCTTCATGCGAATCCGCAATAAAGGAGTGTGTCAGAGGGATTGAACAATGAGCAGGCTACTATACGAAGAACCGCTCTCAAGGTTTGCCATTCAGAAATCTGGTTTGATGTTGCTTACATGCGTACCTACATTCGTCCTACTCTATATCGTGGTGGGTGAGGTACTGTGCGACCTCTCCAATTTGTATTGCGATATGGTTCCTCGTCCTGACATTTTTGATATTCTCATCTTTACGCCGATCATTGCACTGTTCTCATTCTCGCTTGTCCGGCTAGCCTTTGCGAGGAAGAGAGTCAGGATCTTTGAGGACAGAATAACGGTCGGCCTGCCAAGGAAGATATTTCCAGGTCTCAGTGTTGTCCTTCACGGAGATGTCATAAGGAAAGCCGACATTCGAGCGGCCAGATTGGAAGTTCTTACCAAGGACGGTGAAGAATACAAGATAAAGGTGAAGTTCTTCGGTCATTTTGGTAGCTCTGGAGACTGGAGATTGCTGTTGTTCTACAAGAATGGTGAAACCAGGGGGTGGGCTTGGGACCAATTGTTGCAGGGAGACAAAGCTGGGAAGGCAAAGGCGAGGAGAGCTATAGAGAGGTTCCTGAGCGGCATTCCAACTGAGGCTTCTGCGCCTCAGGGCTAGGACAATGAATATGAAGCGGTCTTTGTACAGATCCTAGCGGGCTTTTCCTTCATCATGGCTTCATGGGGGTACATTATAATAGGCGCAGACAGAATATTGACTTGAGGATATCGTTTCCGACCTGGGAACTCCTACAGTCAGGGAGTATGACAGATGATTTCACCAAGCCAAGAGTTCCAGCTATTATATGAAGAACCCAGAAAAAACCACCTTAAGAGGAAATGGGCCTTCATTGCCTTTGTGTTTGTTCCATTCATGGTTCTACTTCGCATCTTTGGAGGTCCACTGGATGGTCTGACCTTTCTCCTCCTGGTTCTCTTTTGTTTCATAAATGTATTCACAGCGGTGAGACTTGGATTCTCAAGAAAAAGGTTTAGGATTTTCAGTGACAGATTGGTACTCAGTTCACCCAGAAGGGTACTTCCCAGTCTAAGAACTCTATGGAACGGCGAAGTCATTTGGAAACGTGATGTCCAATTGGCGAGATTCAATGTCCTTTCAAGAGACGGAGAAGAGTTCGCAACGAAGGTGCCAGGAAGGCCCAACAGCGGGATGTCAGGAGATTGGAGACTTGAGTTGATTCTAAAGAATGATGAGAAATACCAATGGGACCGGCGAGACTTGTTGGAAGCCGACGAAACGTCCAGAAAGAATGGGAGGATGGCGATTGAGAAGTTCTTGGATGGTGTTTCTCGAGAGCATGCCAACATCCAAGCGCCGGAGAGAAGGAGTGTCACTGGCAGTCCCAAACACAGAGAAGTCAATCTTGCGAAGTCGATTGAAACTATGGAAGCGATGGCGTTCATTGTGGTGGGGATTGTGACGCTGGGTATTGGGGGCTTCTTTCTTTGGACAATCATCCAGGTGTCTTTAGAATCGAATCAGCCCCCGATCACGAACATGGCGCTCGCACTCTTGTGGGCTGTGTTCATACTGTCAATAGGGGCTGGATCGGTAGTTGTCGGACATCGAAGGTTGAAAAGAATGCAGTTCATGAGAAAGGAGAGGTCAAAAGCCAACTTGGCCAGCGGAAAGGAGTTTGGTCCATAGGTTATCGTTTCTTCTGGCTCTGGGGACACTCCTGAAACCACCGATTGCAGAATCTGCAATAGAACCTCTGATAATACCTCCTGTGGGATTTGCGATAGACGCGGCCGTGTTTGCTCACACCATCTATTCCGCCGCATTCAGGACAGGGTTCCACAACCGTTCTTGGAAGAAGTTCCGGAAATGGATAAACATGATGATTCCGCATGCGAGTAAGATAACGTTATAAACTTCCAGCATCATTCGAAGCGGTAATGGGGGAAGATGAGGACAAGGAAGACATCCGCAAGGAGATCAAGGAACTGTCAGAAAAGATAGACAAACTTGAAGAAACCCTCAGCAAGATCTCCAAACCGTACTCGGACATCGTCGGGTACATGGGCCAGTTCCAGAGCGTCTCACGAGGTTATTTCCGGCTCTTGGACCTGTACGAAAAGCACGGATCGCTCTCTCCCGAGATCATCATCCCCGAACTGAAGGACCCCATATCGAAAGAGATAGTGGTCGTACTTTTCAGCAAGAAGGAGCAGAACATCTCCCAGATAACCGAGGAGCTCAAGAAGAGAAGAGGGACAGCGTCCAGAAGGATAGTCAGAGAGAAACTGCAGTCGCTCTTGGAAGACAACATCGTGGTCTGCGAGGAAGGCTCAAAGACGAAGAAGTACAGCATATCCGATGAAGTGGTCGAAAAGTGGTCACAAGTGCTCGGTTTACCTAAATAGAGTGCCCAACCTAAGCTAATATCACAAGGCAGGTGATAAGAAATGGTAGAAGACGCAGAACACGTGAAAGAGATCCTTGAAGTCGTATCCGAGAAGATCCCCAAGCTGATCGAGAACCTGACCGACATTCTCTATGGAGAGAAGTCCTCGGCCAAGTTCGGCAAGGCGGTGGCCAGTTTCTACAAGGAGCTGGTGGACAGCGGGATGACAAAGGACCAGGCGTACGAGCTGACGCAGCAGTACATGTCCAGCCTCAACCTGTCCGGCCTCATAGGCGACGCGGTCGGCGGTGGCGGGATCCACAAGGGCGGTCATAAGATAATGATACATACCGGCTCAGACGACTGCGGACACGGAGACCACGACATCGGCAAGGAGATCGAAGAGCATGTCAAGGAAAGAATCCGAAAGAAGCTCGAGGACGAGGAGTAGGGTCCCTCTAGAGATCCTGCCCTCCATCCCCTCCCTCATAGTCAGAGGGGGCGTGGCCTATCTCAAGTCCAAGAACGTCCGCAGAAAAGGCGTCAAGAACTTCAGGAAACAGTTGAAGAAGAGCGGGATGACCAAGGGCCAGGTAGAGGAACTCACCAAGCAGTACGAGGACATCGGAAGGATCAGAAGCTACCTCGACGAGTTCGGGTTCCTGGGAGGCATCTTCTAGATTCAACAAACCTATCGATCAGTCTAGAAATTCTTTTATTGTGTAGGCAAGGTTCTCTCCGACGCCCTTCACTGATGAGAGGCTGTTGAGTGATGCGTTTCTGAGGGATTCCATAGAATTGAAACCGGCCTCGATGATGACCTTGGCCTTTTTGGACCCGATCCCCGGGATGGATACAAGGAAGTCCTCGATGGGCGTCGATTCCTCCTCTTCCACCATCTGGAGCTGTTGGTGAACCTCATCCAGACTGGTTCTCGCATCCTCGAAACCAGGAGAGAGTTCCAGGGCACTGTGGAAGCAGTCCAGGGCCTCGCCGAGTTTCTTCAATCCTCTTAGCACGGTGCCCCTGTTGTTCCACGCTTCAGCGTTTCCGGGGTCGACCTCTATGGCCTTTCCGAAGCATGCCAGCGCCTTCAAATTCTCGTCAAGGCCCATGTGCAGGACCCCTCTGCAGTTCCAGAATTCTGCCCTGTTTTCGATCTTCAGTGCCTTCGTGAAATGTCTCTTCGCGTCGTCCACCATTCCCAATCTTGTCAGAGCTGAAGCCTTGTTGCACAATGCCGCAGCGTAATCGTCCCTCAGCTCGAGCGCCTTGTTGAAGCATCTCAGGGCGGCCTCGGAGTCCTTTTCGACAAGGAGAGTCCCTTTCAGATTCCATATCTCTTCCAGGTTGTCGTCGACCTCCAGTATCTTCTGAAGGTGGTCGAGGGCCTCTTCCGGTTTGCCCGTGGCGATGCAGATATAGGCCATTCTCAGCCAGACCCATTCCTCGACGCCTTCCAGAATGGCGAGCTCGTCGCATATCTTGTAAGCGTCCTCGAACCTTCCAGATCCGATCAGTATGTTGACCTTGTTCCTTCTTGCCAGGAGGCTGTTATCGTTGAGTTCCAGGGCCTTCTCGTACGACAGCAGGGAATCGGTGTGATCGTTCAGCTGATACTGTGCGTTCCCTTTTCCGACCCAGAGTTCATCGGATTCGTGCCAGGTGTCCAGACACTGGTCGTACAGTTCCTGGGAGAGTTCCCACTTGCCCGCATTGAATGTCAGAAGGGCCTTGTCGAATGGTGAAAGAAGTTCGTATGGCGAGGGCGGTTCTTCGGGTATCTCGTCCTCAACCGGCGGGGGCGGAGCATGCTCCTCGACGTACCGAGTGAGCCTATCCATCAGAATCTCGTTCTTACCTTTCCTGGATAGTTTATAGGTCTTGCAGTAGCGCTTCATCTCCTTGCGGGTCATTTCGGCTATCTCTTCGACCGTGGGCTGACGTTTCATTTCTTGGTGTTCTCCTTGCACTCATTTTGCACGCCACACTCCTCACAACCCTCTTCCCCTTCTTCGTGATCCCCAAAGCAGGGATAATCGTCCTTGTTGATCTTCTTCTTGATCCTGAGCCTCTTGGCCTTGTTCAGCATCTTCTTGGCGTTCTTGAACTTCGGGTCCAGCTCGATGACCTTCTCGAATGCCGCGACGGCCTGCTTCTTCTGCTTCAGGTCCAATTGGATCGAGCCCTTGTAGAACCACATCTCCGCGTTCGCCGGTCTGATCTTCAGGATCTTGTCCAGTTCCTTGGCCACTTTGTTCTTCTTGCCCATTTCCTCCAGCAGGATGACCTTGTTCTTTCGGGCGTCCATGAACTCCGGGTCCGCCTCGGTGGCCCTTTCATAGAAAGTCAACGCCTTCTCGTTGTCGCCGGTGGCTTTCAGTGCCAGCGCCTTGTTGCTGAGGATCTCCGCGTTCTTGGGGTCCTTCTTCAAGACCTGGTCGTACGCCTTGATCGCTTCCTCATACCTTTCCAGCTCGTGCAGGGTGGCCCCCTTGTTCAACCATGCCTGTGTATAATTCTCATTGATGCTGATCGCCTGATCGTAAGCCTCCAGTTCCTCCTCGTGCCTTTCAAGTTTGTACAACGATGTTCCCAGCCCGAGCCACAGTTCCACGTCCCCGATGTTGCACATGAGAGCCTGTTTGTACGCATCCAGCGCCAGGTCCCACTCGTCCATTCTCTCCAGGGTCCTTGCTTTGAGAGTCCATGCGGGGTCGTAGTTCGGCTTGAGAAGGATGGCCCGATTGGAATAGTTCAATGCGGTCTCAAGATCTACCCTCTTCAAGGCGCTGACGCCGGCCTCCATGAGGTTCTCCAGCTCGCCAACGCTCGGCAGGAACCTGGCACCCTCTTCTCCGAGAAGTCCAGCGTCCCTCTTCCTCTGCACGTCCCCCAGGAGACTGAACTCCCGCAGGAGGCCTATGAAATCGCTGCCTCCGATGAGGTCCACGTCCATGGCGTCGCCGTAGTTCAGTGCTTCTCTTGAGAAATCCTCGGTCGAGACGAACATTCCGTTGAAGTCCTTCTTCTGATGGACCAGGTCCTGTATCTCCTCTGGTTGGACGCTACCCCTCTTCAGACCGACGACGTACTCAAGCGCCTCCTCACCGGGCGTCCTCTTCTCCGCCTCTACCAGCAGGTGGTCTCCGGACCTCCGTGACGATTTGATGTTGAAATCCATCTCTTCCAGGAGCTTTGAGAACAATTCCCTGAACTCTGAATCCTCCATCTCGTTCAGCTGCTCGACCAATTCCTCTGCTCCATCCCTGCTACCCATCATTCCTCCTCCTTCTGGTGGACCCTCTTCAGGCCCTCCTTGGCGTTGTGGAAGCTCTTGTTCAGTTTAAGAGCCTTCTTGTAGCATGTCTCGGCCCTCGTGTAGTCCTTCTTCTTCTCCAGCGCCAGACCCTTTCCGTACCAGCCGTGTGGGTCGCTGGAGTCTATCTTTATGGCCTTATCGTAGTTGTCCACCGCGACATCATAATCTCCCTGACGTAAATGAATTTCGGCCTTGCCCATCCAGGGTTCAGCGTAGTTCCACTTCAGTGCGATGGATCTGTTGTAGAGCTGTATGGCGGCGCCCCATCTTCCCTTCCTGTTGAGAACGTGGGCCCTCTTGCACCAAGCACGTTCGTCGCCCGGAGACAGCCTGATGGCCTGCTGGAGGAACTTGTCCGCTTCCTCCACATCCGATAGGTTCAGCATTGCATCCCCCAGTCCGACGAGCGCGTCCACATCCTCCGACTGGACCTGAAGTATTGAATTGTAGCATAGAATGGCGTCCCCGAAGTCGCCTGCGTAGGAAAAGGCCTCTGCCCTCTCCCTCAAGTACTGCGCGTTCTTCGGATCGAGCTCCAGGAACCTTCTGAGGGACCTGATGGCCTCCATCGGATAACCCTCCAGCATGAGCAGGTTGGCGTGCTCCATCCACGCCCTCTGGTTCTTTGGATTGAGCTCCAGCGCCCTCTGATAACTGTTCAGCGCCTCCCTGGACTTGCCTATGGTAGTGAATACCTCCGCCTTGTTGAACCAGGCCTCCTCGTTGTCCGGGTTGTTCTTGGTTATGGTGTTGAGGTTGTCCAGCGCCTCCTCGAACTTGTCCTCCTCGAGACATATCATGGCCTCTTCCATAAGCTGGAATTCGTCCCTGGGCATCTGCTCTGTCTTCTCGGCGGTCTCGTCCAGTATCTTCCTCAGCCTCTCCGCCGCGGACTTGGTGAGATTCCCGGCCTCCTTCAGCTCCTCGATGTCGGCCTCTTGATAAGTGGCAAGCGTGGTGTAACCTTTCCTCCAGAACGCCAGGACGTTGTCCTTGTCGAGGGAGGCCACCCTTTCGAGCAGGTCGCAGACCTCGTCCTTCTCCTGCTCTTCGCGTGCGATCTCTGCCTCGCGTTCCTTCAACTCGGTGAACTTGGTAGCCAGCTCATTCTCCCTCTCCTCCATTTCCAGCCTGACGGTGTCCATCTCCTCCCTCTCGGTCTCCAGCCTTTTCTTTTCCTCGACCAGTGCGGCGTTGTCGACCGCGTCCCCGGGCCTTCCCGGACCTTTGGCACCGCCTTTTCCGTCCAGTGTCAACGCGGCCTGATAGAGGTCCCATTCCTCCCTCCTGTCTACGGACGGGAGCAGATTGGAGGCCTTGGCTAGACACTCCTTGGATTCATCCGGGTCCCCAGATTCTTCGTGAGCGTAACCCATGATCTCCCAGACCTCTCCCCACGTCGGTCTGAGCTTGACTGCCATCTTGAAGCACTCGATGGCATCCTTGGTCCTCCCAACGTCCAAGAGCAGGTCGCCCATGTCCCTCCACACGCAGGGCTGGCCGGGGTTCTTCTTGGAGGCCTCTTCGAACCAGTTGAGCGCGTCGTGCTTCCTCCCCATGTGCCTGAGAGCGATTGCCTTCCCGCACATGGCCTTCTCGTCCCTCATGTCCTGAACCGCCCTGTCCAGTAACTTGCTGGCCTCCCTCCAGTTGCCCATTTCCAGACACAGGAACGCGAGGTTCCGCCTTCCAAACATGTTGTCCTGGTGCCTTTCGATGATGTCGCTGGCAGTGGCCCACAACGAGGCCTGATATTCCCTCCAAATCCCTTCCCTGCCGTTGATGGACTTGGCTATCAGCCGAAGGAGGTTCGCCGCCCGCATGCTGAGCTCGTAGTCATCCCCGATGTCATCCAGTTCGGGTATGATGGTGAGAATGACCTTCACCGCCCTGGCATCCACCAGGTTGAGCGTCCACTGCTCGTACGGACCCATGTCCAGCGGGATGCCGATGTGCTTGAGCAGCCCCCGGGTCTCATTGAGAGCCGAGTAAGGGTCGTCCTTCTTCTCCTCGAGAGCAACGGCCCATCGGTCGGCGCCTTCGATGCCGACGTCCAGTGGCCTGGGGGCCTGGGGGCCGAGGACCCATACCGAGTCGATGCCTCTGAGGATGTCCAGACTGCTTACGCCGACCTCCATCGCGGGCAGGAATGAAGCGGGCGAGGTCTCAAACTCGGTATCCTGGGCAAAATCAGGAGATGCTCTGGTCCGGTCGCTCTTTACAGAGTCCACTCTACGCACCTTTCAGTCTAATCGTGGGTGGTGCCATAATAAAGTGTTGACGAGACTATCAAATGTGAAAAGCTGGGGGGCGTCATCAGAAATGTTAATAGGAATCCTTGGCTTGGCGTATCGGGGATCTAATGGAGGTCAGGATCAGAGAGGGCGGCAAGAGCGATTATCCCACGGTATACGAGTGCATGACCAACACGGCATGGAACGACCTGCCGGAGGCGGAGAGGGCGACCTCGAAGAAGGAGGCGTGGATGTCCTTCTTCAGGAAGATCGCGAGGACGCTGACCGAGGGCAGGGGCAGGAAGGTGTTCGTTGCCTGTGACGACCAGAACGACTTCATGGGGTATGTGGTGACCGGGAGCATGGGGGAAGGCAGTTCAACGATCCCTGTGGGCATGGTGTTCGATATCTCGGTGCTGGAGCCTTTCAGGAGAAGTGGGATCGCCAAGTTGTTGATCAAGACCGCTGAGGATTACTGCAGGCAACAAGGCATGTGGAGGATAAAGCTGGAGGTTGCGGCGAACAATCCCAATGCTATTGATTTGTATAGGAAGGTGGGGTTCGAGGCGGAGAGGACGTTGATGGGGAAGAACCTGTCTTGATATGTATGAGATAGAATTGAAAGTTTGAAATCAAGTGTGATTGCTACTTTGAGCTGGGGTGGAAAGGATGTGGGGTGACCGCATGAACAATATCCGGAGACCTGAGGAGCGACCAGTTGCTCCAAGGAAGAAAGGAGGTGAAGGCCTGAATCTCGTCACGATTATTATCATCATGGTTGCCATTACTCTGACCTCCTTTTTCATCACGTTCGGCATATTGATGAGCACAGGGCCAGATAGCAATTCTCCCTACGGTGTGTGGTCAGCCAAGACGATCATAAGCCCAACTGAGGTCGTCGTGGACTTCGGCGCTATAAATCCTCGAGTGAAACCGGTTGAAATCAAACTCACATTGACAAGGAATGATACAATTGAAGGAACGTACGGTTTTCTCGACAATGATGACGGAGTGCTAGCCCTCACAAGCGGAGCTGATGTAGGGACTCTGACATATTCGGATTCCTGGGACAATGGTTGGATAGACGTTGGAGATCAAATCATGCTATCAGGCCTATCGCCAGGTTCACACTACAAGTTGGAAATGATCTGGGCCCCGACCGGTGATCGTATTACATCAACGACCTTCGCAACGCCTACTGAATAGATTCCGGCAATTCCCAGTTTCACCGCCTTTTCTTGACATGTAAACATCACGATTATGCGATCCAGTCACCAATCTTCTACTGTAGGGAAACCTACAGGAGTGACTGAACACATGAAGAAGAAAGCGTTCATCCATATGGATGAAGAAGGAGTGTCTCCGGTCATTGCGACCATTCTGATGGTTGCGATAACCGTGGTATTGGCGGCCGTGCTGTACGTAACGGTGTCTTGTGCGCGCCTCAGCCCAATCCCTATTGGAACCTGGTGCGACGAGACGATGGTGAGCTCCACGGAGGCCACTATGGAATTCGGCGAGATGAGTCGGAAGATCAGGCCCATGAATCTGGAGTTCATACTGATAAGGAACAACACTACAGAGGCCAGATACGGGTTTTCAAGCAATCATGACGAGCACTTAGTACAGAAGAACGGGGCAGATATCGGGACTCTAACATTCGAGAATCTCGGGGATAGAATATGTGTAGATGCAGGCGACATAATGAGATTGACGAACCTTGCTCCAAATTCAGAATACGTCCTGAAAATGATCTGGGCTCCATCGGGAGATGAGATGGCCTCAATAACATTCTCGACGCTTTCAGAATAGAGATATCATCCAAACCTCAGATTTCCTGCTTTACATGTAAACCTCACGATTAAGTGGTCCAGTCACGAATCTAGTACTGTAGGGAAACCTACAGGAGTGACTGAACACATGAAGAAGAAAGCGTTCATCCATATGGATGAAGAAGGAGTGTCTCCGGTCATTGCGACCATTCTGATGGTTGCGATAACCGTGGTATTGGCGGCTGTGTTGTACATAATGGTGATTGGTATGACCCCGCCGACTGATCTGCCCCCAACAGGTGTTCTGACGCCCCCGAAATACCTGGATGCAACAACCGTGGATATCGAGTTTGCCAAGTTGAATCCCGAACCAGCACCAATGAAACTGGAGATATCGCTCATCAGGAACGGTACTGAAGAAGGCAAGTATGGGTTTTCGAGCAATGATGATGGTGTCTTGACCCTCATCTCAGGCCAGGACGTTGGGACTCTGACCTACTATGATCTGGCGGACAATCAGAAAGTCAACATAGGCGACAGGATCAGGCTCTCCGACTTGACGCCGAACTCGGATTACAACCTTATTGTAATCTGGTCACCTTCTGGCGACAAAATCACTTCGAAGGAATTCAGGACCCTAAGCGCCTAAGTGGATCGACTCCACACCCTTTCCTTTTTTTTCTATGAGGAAGTCGAAGGTGAATGTAGAATGAGAGGAGATTTGCTGATTGCATTTTCAGCCACCCTAGTAATATTGGCCGTCCTGGTTGCATCTTTCATGATGCTAACAATAGAAGAAGAGGACCCTCCTCAGATAGGCCCTTGGCCACCCATAGTATCAGTCGGTCCAACCGCGGCCGACGTGCGTCTGGGCCATTACGAGCCTCATCCCAACCCTACTGACCTGAAAGTCATCCTGGAACTCAACGGTACCCATTCGGGAGTGTACAGGTTTCAGAGCAATGACGATAATGTCCTGATCTTCGAGAGCGGAACCGACATCGCGACAATTCACTACGTCGACCTTGCTGACAATCAGAAGGTCAATGCTGGCGACAAATTGAAGATCACCGATCTGTATCCAAACTCTGACTATGTCCTCAAACTGATCTGGAGCCCGACCAATGACGTTGTAGACACATGGAAGTTCTCAACCCCAGCCTGACCGGACAGCGCTCATCACCAAAAACTAAATATCCCCATTTAGATAAGAGTGTCGTGAGAGGGAGATAGAATGGATCTGGATTCTGACCCCCAAAGGCAGCCTAATTACCCACCGCAGTATCCGCCGCAATATCCGCAGCAGTATCCACCACCCGCATATCCACCACCCTACTACGTGCCATACGCCCCGCCGAAGAAGAATGACAAGACGCTGTTGATCGTCGTCGTGGTGGTAATCGCAGTCTTCGTAGTCGTACCGATAATATTGTCCGCGGTCCTGTACTCGATGGTCACTGGATTTGAACCGAGGGGTATGGTGGTCCCGACAGGTACGTGGGGAGCCAAGACCGTTGTGAGCAGCACCTCGGTTATCGTTGATTTCGGCAAGATCAATCCGGAACCGATGCCGGTGGAAATAGACATCATACTCATACGGAATGGAACGATTGATGGCAAGTACTTATTCGCTTCAAACGATGATGGGACACTAATCCTAGCACAAGGAAGGGATGTAGGAACGCTGTTCTACCATGATCTGGCTGACAACCAAAGGATAAACATAGGCGACCAGCTGGATATGACGAACCTGTATCCGAACTCGGACTACCAACTCAAGATGATCTGGGGCCCAACAGGCGATCAGATAACGACGACGAGCTTTTCCACGCCATGATGAGTGGAGGTTTGGAGATACGTCATGAATCAAGAACCGTCTCCCAACGCAAAGGAGGAAAAGAGCACTCTTAGACCGACAAAACTGGGCAAGGTAGCAATGTTCGTGATACTGCTTTTAGTTCTGTATGCCATTGTTGCATATCATCCAGAGGTAGAGGATGAAGACAAACTGTGCCCTCGAATTGGCAGTCGGGACGTGAGCGTCCCATGGGGGAGTAAGACTATCATCAGCTCAACGGAGGTTCTCGTGGACTTCGGCAGGTTGGCCTCGGAACCAAGACCAACATTACTGACAATCAAGCTCATGAAGGATGATGAAGACATTGGCACTTACGCGTTTCAGACGAACGAGGACGGACCCTTGATACTGATTGAAGGAGAAGATGTCGGCAATCTCACGTATATTGATCTGGCGGATAACGAGAAAGTGAATGTCGGTGATAGAATCAGGATAACGAACCTATCTCCGAACACGGATTATGTCATTGCCATGTTCTGGGCACCCACGGGTGACTGCATGACGGAAATGTACTTCACGACGCCGCCTGAATAGCCGATAATGGAGAGGATGTATGGATATGACCCCTCACACAAATGACGCGAAAAGGGAGAATGGAAAGGAAGACGAGGCGAAGCCCTCGGCCCTTCACAAAGTGGGCACCTTGCTCCTACCAGTTGTACTCACGATCGCTCTTTTCTATTCGGTGATAATGTTCATGCCGAGTCCAAGGGATCCTTGTGAGGATTACATTGCGGGCACCCCGACTGCCACTTTCGGCCAAAAAGTGATCATAAACTTCACTTCCGCAACGGTGGAATTCGGCAAGGTGTTTTGTGACCCATCACCCGTCAAACTGGAAATAATACTAGTTCTGAACTATCACAAAGAAGGACGATACGTCTTCCAAAACAACGAGGATGGGCGATTGGCGCTGGCCGGAGGCGAAGACATCGGAACGCTGACTTACGAGGACCAGGCCGACAACCAGAGAGTCAACATTGGTGACAGACTTGTCTTAACAAACCTCACACCACTCTCAATGTACACCATAAAGATGATACTTGCAGACACTGGTGACCAAATGACTTCCACGACCCTCTGGACCTATGATCGTCCGATGAGCTGCGCAAACGTCCCTGTTGGCTCTTGGTACGGAGTGGAGGTCACAAACTCCACTGCAGCAAGCGTCACGTTCAATGAATTCGAACCATCCACGTATCCTTCAGAAATAAAAATCGTTCTGATAAAGAATGGCATGCAAAGGGGGACTTACTATCCTGACAAAGGGATGGAGATGGTCCTTGAGGAAGGTGTTGATGTGGGTGATGTGACGATTTTCAAAGTGTGTGATGGTTTATTCTATTGCGGTGGCGATGGGATCAACTTGACCGATCTTTCTCCTTCATCGAACTACCGGGTCGAGACGGTCTGGGCTCCCTGCATGGAAGTCCTAGATTACGTTGAGTTCTCAACGCCATAAAATCGAAGAATCACTCGAACCCCAACAAAACAACCGTCCGCATCCTGTCCCCCATATCTTCCTTGTATCCACCGCAATAGATGTCCGCATTCGGCGCCCATGTCTTTGTCTGGGAGACCACTTCCTCCAAATCCTCTGGATATCCTTCAGTGGTGCAGGATAATACGATGGCCAGGTTTGCATCGCGGGGATCCACATCATCGAACCATGGCGACCTGAAAGCATCATCTACAGACAGATACGTCCTCTCCCTCCCCCTGCCGTCGCCCGCGCCGAACCTCATGACGCCGCAATCCCTGAACGCCTGCTTCAGGAGCTTGTCGTCCCCTTTTGTGACCACTCTGGAGAAGTTCAGTATGGGGCTCATCATCAGCTGGCCCATGACGTAGAACGCCTTTGTGAAGGGCAGATTGGGAGCGATCTTCAGGAGCTTGTCGTTGGAGAACTCGACCACGCAGTCCACCGTCTTTCTCAGGGCCGAGAGACCCTGTCTCGCCACCTCCCTCGTCCTCTCCGACTCGACGCTGAAGGGCAGGGTGACCATTGCCATGGAGAGAATGTTCAGCTTCTTCGCAACCTTCCCGATCAATGAGGGTGCCCATGTCCCCACCTCACCGCCCAGACCGGATACGATGTAGATGATGTCTGCGCCCCTGATGTGATTGGCGATCTCCTTCTCTTCGGCCATCAGTAGTTCTTTGGGAATCTTTTGAGCGGTGAGAGCAATGCCTTTCAGGGATTCCCTCTTGAGGTAGATTACGTTCTTCATTCCGAGGATCGAGCCGTGTTCCACGTCGTTGACGCCGATGGTCTCCATGCCTGGAATTGCTGGGATGTCCTCGAGGGTGTTGCAGCCAGCTCCGCCGCAGCCGAGTACCTTCACGATGGGTCTCTCAGGGTTGGCGGTGTCTCCCAAGCTCTTGACGACGGGCATCGGAAGTAAATGGGAGCTGAGTTTGATAAAGGTTCTGAGGAAGATGTCTCCGTTTACTCTGCCGAATCCCTGAGAGATTTGGACTCGACCTCCGCTAACATGCCGTGTAACGCGGCCTCCATTTCCCTTCTACGTTCTGGATCAGATAGAATCGCCTGCTCCAAGATTTGCTCTTCATCCAAGTATTCGAAATATCTAGTGAAGCCTTGTACTGTGGGGATGTTCCAGAAGGGCGTCTTGTGTATAGCCGTGTTGATGACAACCATCTTTCTCTTCTCGAAAGGTATTGCGAAGAACAGTTCTTTTCTTCTTGGCAGAAACCCCATCTTCTGCCCCTCATAGAATCCAGTACGAATTCGCTTTTTCACGAGAATGTCCTCAGTGAGATAGTCCTCGAAGAGAGGTGTGGCATCATATTCCTCCAATCCTCCCTGCTCGCCAAGTGACTTGATGGTCTCGAGAACCTCGTCGCTCAACTGAAGATACTTCTGATGCCAGAAGTATCGCTTCACACAATTGGATACGAATTCGTGATATAGAGACTCAAACTCTGAGACATGCATCTCCTTTTCCCAGACCTTCTCAGGGTCCTTGGCCGTATCTGTGATGTGGCAGTTGAAAATGTCATCGCGAAGGTATATCGTTACGTGGACGTTTCGAGATGAGTCTGAGTTCTTAATTCCGAATGAGCCTCCAGATCCTCTACTTGACCACCACAAACCGAAGAATGGGATATGTTTGACCGTGAAAGTGGTGCTGCTTTGAATCCTCTCAGTCATCTAGAAGGAAATGGCGTCTATTCGGATTACACTTTTCCTTCTTGGAGCGCCTCAGCCATGGTTTTGACTTTGATATATCGTTCTGACCTCTTCGCAAGTCCTTTGTCTCCTGTGACCATAGTACATCGGGACTTGATTGCAGCAGTGAGAACGGGAACATTTGACTTGTCCCTCACCAAATCCCAGTTCTCCCGAATCTCATCCTCCGTCGAATCCACGATCCGTACGAACGCCCGAAGATGGAGGAGTTCATCGATTATCATTGCCGAAGAATATCCAAACTTGGACAGAACCCTCTCTATCTCTCTAAGAGCATAATAACACGTGACCAGCTCGATCTTCTGAGACATGCCCAGTTCCAGAAGTTCTCTCTCATTCCCATCCCATGCAATGCCGGAGATTATCACATTGGAGTCCAGGAAGTAGCTAAGCTTTTTCATGGAAGATTTCCTCGAAGATCTCTTTTCTGGCAGACTTGAGTGCTTTCTCCATGTCCTTCTTGGTGATCCCTCTGGCCTTTGTCTCACGCTCGAAATAATCGAAGAGCTCTTCTTTCATCGTCTTAATCCTTCGCAGTACTATCACGTCGCCTATTGGCTCCAGGATGATGTATTCCTCTCCAAGGCCAAGGCTCTTCCTGACCTCCTTTGGAATGGACAGCTGCCCGGCGGCCGTTATCTTGGACACGTATATCGGTTTCATAATGTCCACATTATACACATTGTTTCCATTGTGAATAAAGGTTTCTATCGACAAGAGCCACACACCTCGTGAATCTGACCTTGTAGAACATAGAGATCGACAACAGACCCCTTGCTGAGAGTATGAGCTTTGCTCAAGGAGCTCAGAGGGAAGTTCTCAAGATATACCCCGAAATCGATCTTCCACCGCCCCCAGTCAACGCCTGCCAGCATCATGAGCGCGGGAACATTGGGCTGGATGGAAACGGCCGCGTCCATCTTCTTGGGAGATTGGTCGGACGATAACTTCCTGAGCATTTTCGGATAACCCACACCAAAGTACACCTCGAGGCGGACTCCGAGATGCTCGGGCAACCCGTTCGGTAAGGAAGGGTATGGAGATTGGCCAAAGGGATTGTGGAGGTTGGTAACGAATGTCTCAACGGTATCAATGAACCAGTGAAGAAGCTCAAAGAGAACGACCCGGTCCACAACGAAGCCTATCCTGAACCCTCCACCGACAGAGCCTCCGCTTCCAATAGCGCTTACAGCCAGGTCTACATAGAGCACTACCTCGAGGATCGTCTCCTCCAGCTTGCTCGTGAGCTTGTCAATG
>JAUVHO010000002.1 GCA_030593295.1 Methanomassiliicoccales archaeon
TCCGTGCCAACATTCGATGCGCATCCGCTTCGAGAAGGAGCTACGACGAGTCCCTGAGGGTCGCGATGTGGGGCGGTTCTGTTTCAGGGTTCTCAATTGTGGCCCTCAGCTTGCTTGGTGTGATGCTCATCTACTTCATCTTTGGTTACGGCCAGGATCCGAGATTGACCCCGTTGATAATCGTCGGATTCGGTTTCGGCGCCAGTCTGGTGGCCCTTTTCGCTCAGTTGGGTGGCGGTATATACACCAAGGCGGCTGATGTCGGCGCTGATCTGGTCGGAAAGGTGGAGGCCGGCATTCCCGAGGACGATCCCCGCAATGCAGCCGTTATTGCAGACCTGGTTGGGGATAATGTTGGAGATTGCGCTGGCAGAGGTGCCGATCTGTTCGAAAGCACTGCTGCCGAGAATATCGGCGCTATGATCCTGGGAATCGCTCTCTATCCAGTATTCGGGATCAACGGAATCATATTCCCGCTTGTCGCTCGAGCCTTTGGACTCCTGGCGTGCATGGTCGGAGTGGCATTCGTCAAGGCGAAGGAGGACGAGGTTCCCATGAAACCATTGAACAGAGGGTACTACGTCGCATCCTTCCTTTCTGCACTATTCTTCGGGATAGCGACCTATTTCATGCTCGGGGACGCTTGGCTCTATTACGCTGGCTGCGGGATAATTGGCATCCTCACAAGCATCGCCTTCGTTTTCATCACCCAATACTACACCGAGGCCAGGTTCAAGCCTGTTCAGGAGATCGCCAAGGCTTCTGAGACTGGTCCAGCTACAAACATCCTTTCAGGTTTCTCATATGGACTGGAGACTGTATTCGCACCTATACTCGTGATCTCCGCCGCATTGCTCGGGGCCTTCTTCTTGGGGCAGGCTGGTGGAGAAGCCGCGGGCTTGAACCCGTTCAATGCAGGACTGTACGGAACCGCGATGGCAACAATGGGTATGCTGGCAACATGCGCTTATATCCTGGCCATGGACACTTACGGGCCAATCACCGATAACGCCGGAGGAATCAACGAGATGTCCGGCGATTCACCCGAGGAGGCAAAGAGCATCACCGCCAAACTGGATGCCTCTGGCAACACCACCAAGGCCCTGACCAAAGGTTATGCCGTGGGCAGTGCAGCCCTGGCGGCATTCCTGCTGTTCTCGGCCTACATGACCGAGGCCCACCTCACCTCTGTTGATCTGGCTAAGCCAGTCGTCTTCGTAGGTGCCATGATCGGTGCTATGATGATCTTCCTCTTCAGCGCATTCGCAATCAGGGCCGTTGGAAAGGTAGCTGGCAGAATAATAGAGGAGGTCAGAAGGCAGTTCAAGGAGATGCCTGGAATCATGGAAGGCACCCAGAAACCCGATTACGCACGGTGCGTGGACATCACAACCCGTGGAGCGCTCAAAGCGATGGTACTTCCTGGGATGATCGCGATTACCACCCCCATTGCGGTCGGACTGTTGCTGAGGGCTGAAGCGCTTGGTGCTACGCTCATGATAGGGACGATAGTCGGAGTCGTACTGGCCCTGGTGCTGAACAACGTGGGCGGTGCCTGGGACAACGCCAAGAAGTACATTGAGGACGGTCACCACGGAGGAAAAGGGTCGGACCCCCACAAAGCATCTGTCATTGGCGATACTGTGGGCGATCCGTTCAAGGACACCGCTGGCCCTTCACTGCACATCGTGATCAAACTGCTCAGTACCATTACATTGGTGTTGGCACCCCTATTTATATAGGGAAACGGAAAAAGACCAAATAAGAGATTGCTCATTCCAGACAGAAGGTCGTCATTTAGATGTATCTGAAAGCAAGGAGAGAAGATGTTGTCCGCATACCTCCAGAGAGGTTGGACGAGGACTTGGATCAGCTCACGCGAGAACTGACCCGAGAATCATTGGAAGGAAGAATGGACGCTGAGAAGAATCTCATTCTCATCACCAGCGACATCGAGAGGATAGGCGACGGCAGAATAGTCCACGGTGACGGCGCCGTGTATCAGAGGGTCAGCTTCGACGCCATAGTCTTCAGACCTGTGTTGCAGGAAGTCGTGGAAGGCGAGGTATGCGAGGTCCTGAAGTTCGGGGCCTTCGTCAGGTTCGGCCCTCTGGACGGTCTTCTGCACATCAGCCAGATCATGGACGACCGGGTGGATGTGGATGTGGACGGTGGGCGGTTGGTAGGAAAGGACACGAGAAAGGACCTGAGAGTCGGAGACAGGGTGAGGACAAGGATAGTCGCAATCAGCATCAATGAGAGGAATCCGCGAGAGAGCAAGATCGGCCTGACAATGAGACAGCCAGGCTTGGGGAAACTGGACTGGATGAAAGAAGAGAAAGAGAAGATAGAAGTGCCCAAACCCAAGAAGAAGAAGAAGAAAAAGAAGAGGTGAGATCATGGCAGTCAAGAATCCTAGGGCTTGTAGCAACTGTTCAAAGATAACCGATGACGATAAATGCTCCCGTTGCGGGAACAAGACCTCCAAGGACTGGCAGGGCTACGTAGTGATCGTAGATGCCGGGAAATCGGAGATCGCCAAGAGGATGGGCATAGATGTCGATGGAGAATACGCGCTTCGGGTCCGGTAGTCTGAGAGCCGATCTCTTTCTTCCCGTTGAACTCCGGCAAGAACTTCGAGAACCGCTTGGTGAGATAATGCCTGGAAAGATGGCCATTGGTGCTTTGAAGGATGGGGAGAAGTTGTATACAATCGGGGACCAGTGCACGCTGACGTTCGTCGAGGAGAACATAATCCCAGACGTCTTCATAGTGGACTACCAGATCAAGAGGGAGCCCAATCCGCAACTGGAGCCAAAGTTCGAGAGCGTGTCCGGGGCAACGATCAAGGTTCATAATCCTGCCGGGACGATCACAAAGGAGCTTTGGTCAGCCATATCAGGGTCGCTCCTTTCTGAGAAGAAGGTCAGGATAGAGGTGGACGGAGAGGAGGATCTGGCAACGCTACCATGCATAAGTCTCGCCCGGAACGGGTCGCAGGTGGCCTATGGGCTTCCGGATCAGGGTCTCGTGCTGGTTGAGGTTGATGACGGTGCAAAGGATTATGTAAGGAAGATTCTTGAGAGAATGAGGGAGAGCAATGCAAGCTGAGATAGTTTCCAGGAAGGAGAATCCGTTACTGAAGAGGATTGAAATCCAGTTCAAGGTGGTACATCACGGAGAGGGAACCCCTCAAAGGGAGACCATCAAAGAGGAGATAGCCAAACTCGCCAAGGCGCCCAAGGACCGGGTCGTCATAGACCATATGGACTCCCAGTTCGGGACCACTCAGACTCTTGGTTATGCCAAGATTTACGATTCAAAAGAGGACGCACTGGCTTTCGAGAGAAAGCACATCCTGGGAAGGAACAAGCTCATCGAACTCGAAGTGAAGAAGAAAGTGAAGAAGGTGGGAGCTTACAAACCGGAAAAGGTTGAGAAGGAGGCACCTGCCGAAGAGCCCGAGGAGAAACCCAAAGAGGAGCCAGAGGCCGGGAAGGAAGAGCCCAAAGAGGCCCCAGAAGCCGAGGAAAAAGGTGAGTGAACATGGCAGAAGGCGAGAAATCCAAGAGGCATCTGTACGAGGTCAAGGACGACAAACTTGTCCGACTGAGGCAAGAGTGTCCCAAGTGCGGACCCGGGATATTCCTGGCAAAACACAAGGACCGCGTTGCCTGCGGCCGGTGCGGATACACCGAGTTCTCAACACAGAAGTCCAAGTCCGCTGAATAGTCTCATATCCTCAGGATCGTTTTGACTGGATTTGCCCTTATTCTAAGATGGAACATGTTCTGGCCGTCATCAATCTTCACTTTCAGGACCGCCCTTGATCTTCCCTGGATATGAGGGTTGAGGCCATCACCGCGGAGCATCTCCAGGACCCTGTCTAGATAGCCGGAGGACCTATCCACGTATTTCTGTTCAAGATCTGCCGCCTTGTTCCCCACTTGGTAGACCTTCTTCCTTCCTGAGGTCACCGCAGTGAGGAATCCGTGACGCTCCAAGGCAGCCAGGTGTGGTTGCACATATTGCTGATACTTGCCCATCTCTCTCGCAATGTCCGTCTGGCTTAGTCCTTTGTTCTTCTCAACAAGGAAGTAGATGTCCTTGGTGGTCCTGTCCTGGAGAGCGCTCAAGCATGCCAGATCTTCGCTCTCTATCCAACCGGTAGGGTAGTAGTGGCGTCGGTTCTTGTCCTCAAAGGTCGAGACTATGTGCTCTTGAGCGAGTATCTTCAAGTGCCAATCAGCGGTGCCGACAGGTATCTCCGTCCTCCTTGCCAGTTCTCTAAGGTGCGTCAATGGGTTCTCCATCAGATGCTGGAAGATCTCCCTCCGCTTTTCGTTCATCAAGATGGAAACCCCACCCTCTCTGGGTTTTATTCTGGAAAGTACATCATCCCTGCCAATCACCCTTCTCAGGGCTCTACCAACGCCTTCCTTCATGACACTCAAATCAGGAACTTACCATTGGACATTATTCTCTTTCCGTCCACCTCGATGTCAGGTTTCATCATGACCATGTCCCAGTGCAGGGTGGATTCGTTCTTCCCGCCAAACATCCTGTTCTCTCCGACCGCGATGTGGATGGTGCCGATTATCTTCTCATCGGTTATGACATAGCCGATCGCCTTCTTGATCTTGGGGTTGATGCCGATGCCGAACTCCCCGATCCTGTCCTTGTCTCCCTGTGAGTTCTTGAGGACCTCCTTGAAGAGTTTCTCGTTCTTCTTGGCCTTGGCTTTGATTATCCTTCCTTTCTTGAAGATCACATCTATGTCCTCTATCCTCTTCCCCTTTCTAAAGGCCAGGTCGAACACGGCTCTTCCATTTGCCGATGTCTCTACCGGCGGGAAGAACACTTCTCCGCACGGGAGGTTGTTGCCCACATCCTTGTTCCTGATATCCTCCGGCGAGATGACCCCATCATCTATCAGCGGCTTCCTGTTCTTCACTGAGAAGGTAAGGTCAGTGCCTTTCTTGGACGTCAGGTGGACCTTGTCTGCGCCCTTGAACGCTCTGGCTATGGTCTTCCCCCTTTCGTAGAGCTTGTCGTAATTGACGTTGACCGCGGACCAGAACATGTCCCAGAATTCGGCGTATGGTACGCCAAATGTGGCCGCCAGCTCTTTAGTCGGATAGCCCATCCCCGTCCATCTGATCTCCTCCTGGATGAACTTGTCCTGGACCTTTCTCGATCCTTCCCTGGCCGCACCCATCCTGTTCTCGGAGACCGCCGAAAGGCTCCTCGGATCGCAGGTCGGGTCTATGGATATCGCCCCGTCAACGTCCTCATACCAGTTCAGCCAGAACTTCGGGGTCTTCTTCAAGTACTTGATCGGGACCTCTTGATACATCCTTCTAGTCAGCTCATCCGAATAGGTCTGGAACAGCACGAACGCTCCTTTCTTCCTAACATTCACGGCGATCTTCTCGGCGAGTTCGAAATTGTGTATGCCTCCCCTTACAACAATGACCTCTCCTTCCTTCACTCGCATGCACTTGTTCACAATCTTCTTCGCGACTGATTCGAAATCGACCTTCATCATAGGAATCGATTGGTTGTATGGATGGATTCATAATAAGGTTTTCTGGGTTCTCTCTCCGATGTGGGATGATTAGAAGTCCGCGGTAAACTCTTCTTTCCTCAGGAGCAGCTCCCAGTTCCTGTCGGCATCTCTCTGGATCTTCTCAACAACATCCTCAGGAAGATGTCTGAATCTACCTTGAAGTCTCAGATAATCCTTCACCGGTATCTTCTTCTTGGGCTTCCTACTGATCCTATACTTACCCTTCTCCACCTCGAACAGCGGGAAAAGGTTGGAATCCACTGCCATCTTTGCGATCTTGACCATGAGTTCTGGAGGATGCCTCCATCCAGTGGGACACGGCGCGAACGCATGATAGAACTTGGGGCCCACGAAGTCCTTACCTTTGGCGATCTTCTTCACGAAGTCCTCTGGAAAAGCGACGTTCACTGTTGCGGTGTATGGAATGCCATGTGCCACCATGATCTCAACCATGTTCTTCTTGGGGCCTTTCTTCCAGTCCTCAGTCGTACCTACGGGGGTGGTTGTCGTCCACGCACCCTCTGGCGTGGCTCCGCTTCTCTGTATGCCGGTGTTCATGTAGGCCTCGTTGTCGTACATCACATAGAAGATGTCGGTGTTCCTCTCCACAGCACCTGAAAGTGCTTGTATCCCGATGTCCGCAGTTCCTCCATCTCCGGCGAAACCGACCACGTTGACGTCCTTTATCCCCTTCGCATCCAATGCTGCTCTGATCCCTGAGATGGATGCGCCAGTCACTTCGAATGCCGTATTTACAAGGGGTACGTCCAAAGCAAAGCCGGGATGTTTTCCGTGCATTATCGCCCAGCAGCAAGCGGGAACACTGACTATGGTCCTCCTTCCCAGCGCCTTGAGCATGTATCGCATGGCGAGACCTCCGCCGCAGCCCAGACACGCAATGTGGCCCGGATGCATCAGTTCCTCTTCTGGGATGGTTATCTTTCCCATCAGGGCACCTCCCCTTGTGGCGCATCATCCTTGAGATCGACCCACTCTATCTCCTGACCGGGTCCGTTCTCTTTCATCTCAAGCAACTCATCGTACAGGCCCCTCAGAGTAGCGGGAGTGATGTCCCTACCTCCGAGACCTGCGATGTAGTTCTTCAGCAACGGCTTGCTGGGTGAATTGTATAAAGCACCAGCGACCTCGGTGTAGAAGGCCCCTCCGTGTGCGAAGGTGAAGCTCCGGTCCAAGACTCCTATGGAATCCACTTCCTTCGCCAAAGATCTCAACTCGTCCGCTGGGAATGGTCGGAAGAACCTCATTCGAGCCAGACCCACCTTCTTCCCCTGTTCTCTGTACTCATCGACGACCTCTCTTGCCGTGGCGGCCGCAGTTCCTGCAGCGATTAGAACGACATCAGCACCATCGCATCTGTAATTGTCAAGAAGTGCTCCGTGGTTCCTGCCGAACTTCTGCTCGAATTCCTCCACCACGTCATAGATGACCTTCTTGGCCTTGTTCCAGGCCTCGTACATCAGATATCTGAACTCCATGTACCAGTCGGGCATTACGAGGGAACAGAAACCTTTGGGATCGTCCACATCGAGCTTCTCAGGGGGATCGTAAGGCGGAAGGAAAGCGTCCACGTCGGCTTGTTCGGGTATGTCCACGGCCTCTGTTGTGTGCGAGAGGAAGAACGCATCCTCCATTATCATGCTGGGAAGTAGTACGTCATTGTTCTCGGAGATCTTGTAGGCCTGGATGATCGAGTCCAGAACCTCTTGGTTGGTCTCGGCATATATCTGCATCCAACCCGTATCCCTCTGAGCCACGCTGTCCAGATGGTCCGCCCACACGCTCCAGGGGGGTGCCATTGCCCGGTTGATGTTCCCCATGACTACGGGTGTCCTTGATCCTGAGGCCCAGATGAGGACCTCGTGCATGAGGGTCAAGCCATGAGCGGATGTTGCCGTGAATGTCCGCGCCCCTGTCAGGGAAGCCGAGATACAGGCCGCCATGGCGCTGTGCTCGCTCTCGACCTTGACATATTGTGTTTCGAACTCGTTGTTGGCGACGAAATCGGCGAGCTTCTCGACCACCGTGGTTTGGGGAGTTATTGGATAGGCAGCGACGACCTCGGCTCTGCACAGCTTGCAGCCGTAAGCCAGTGAGTAATTGCCAGTTATGACCTTCTTCACCACGGTTATCTCTCCCTTTCCATCTTGATGCACTTGACCGGACATTCCTCGGCGCATACACCGCAGCCCTTGCAGTGGTCATAGTCGATCTCGACCTTTCCGTCTTCCTCTTTCACTATTATGACGGCAGCGTCCGGACAGAATTTCCAGCATATGTAGCAATTAGTGCAATTCTCATAATCTATGATTGGTCTGAACGTCCTCCAGACTCCAGTCTTGTTGTGGGTCGTGGGTCTGTCCATGATTGGTGTGTAAGGAAGGTCTTTGTAGCTCTTGGGGTCCCATCTCTTCTTCACTGAGATGATCTCACCTCCACCTTTTCGTAAGCGTCCTTGGCAGCCGCGGCATTTTCCTCTTTCTTGGCAGGTGCAGACTCGAGGATGCTGTCGGTCAGAGAATCCAAGCTCACCAGTCCGGAGACCTTCGCGAAGGCCCCGAGGATGGCGCTGTTCACTATTGGGGCTGTTTTGCTGCCCAAGCCATGTTCGATAGCGATGCTGGTGCCATCCACCGTTGCGACCTTCCTGACTTCACCAAGCTCCAGTTCATCAGGGGATTTCTCAGTGTTCACCAGGACCATGCCGTCTTCCTTCAGTCCCTCGACCACGTTCACTGCCGTTAACAGAGAAGGATCCAAGACCAGGACGTAATCAGGCGTGTAGATCTCGGACCTGTCCCTGATAGGATTGTCATCAATCTTGGCGAAAGCGGTCACAGGAGCGCCCCTTCTCTCAACGCCAAAATAGGGAAAAGCTTGGACATATTTGCCTTCTCTAAAAGCCGCTTCCACAAGGATTTGAGAGGCAACCACGGAGCCCTGGCCTCCCCGTCCGTGGAATCGAATTTGAATCATATGGTACCGGTTCTGCTTAAGTCAGACCGAATATATTATGTTTGCTTAGACCCCCTGCCATATTCCGAATTTCGATAATCACTGAAGATAATCTTGACGAAACGTATAGACCCCCCCAGGTTAATCGATTTACGAGGAGTTAGAAGAGTGCCAAAGATAGAAGACGACTATATCAAGAAAATACTCATGGGTCTCTCCATCTCTCCTAAATGCCCTAGAGAACTAAGCAGGATCTACGATATACCCATAGCCACATGCTACGAAAGAGTACGTATACTTGAGACCAAAGGAATCATTGAGCAAATCCTGACGTTGTTTACCAAGAACGGGAAAGCCTTACGCTTCTATCGAATCTCATGTAAGAACCGGAAGATCCTGGTTCAACCTCTCACCCATGCATGAGTGAGTTCTCATACTGCTAGCCCAAAACACCCCGCACGCTTCTAATTCCCTCTACTATCTTTTTGGCGGAGCCGCTTGGGTCCGGAGAATTGTATATCGACCTTCCCACTATGCAATAGTCTGCTCCCGCCTCAATGGTTGCGGCCGGGGTCCCACCCTGCGCGCCCACGCCCGGTGACAGGATGGTTAGTTCTCCCACAATCTCTCTCAACGCCTTCACCCTCTCAGGCCTTGTTGCTGGGGCGATGATCCCTGTTGCGCCCGCGTCCACTGCCAGACGTGCCAACTGATCCGCTATGGGCGCTGTGTACACCTGCCCTCCAGGATGGCTCATCTCGGTGACCACGAAGACGTCGCCCTTGGCCGCATCAACGCACGCTTTCACCGAGTCCTCGCCCACGAAACCCTGCACTATGACCCCGCTGGCACCGTGTCCGAACACCTGCTCGACGATCAACCTGTTCGTGTTGGGGATGTCCGCGACCTTGAAATCGCATATCACGTCCTTTCTCTCTGCCAGTTCCGTGATGATCTCCATGCCGCAAGATAGGGCGAGAGGATAGTTCACCTTTATCGCGTCAAGGTATTCAGAAACCTCATCTGCGATGTGGATGGCCTGGCTCCTCTTGGTGACATCAAGGGCCAAAACCAGTCTCGTGTCCCTCTTCATCGCACCCGTATGGGAGCACGTGTTAAAACTCTTTTTGAGAATTAAGGCAACACTTTTAAGTAGAAACGGAAGGCTGGAATTCCCATACTGCCAGCGTTGGACTTGCGAGTGTGACTATCGTGAGCGAACTCGAAAAGGTAAAGGCGAAGATATGTCTCGTTGGAGAGGCCGCAGTGGGTAAGACCTCACTCATAAGGCGGTACGTTCTCGACGATTTTGACGACAAGTACATTACGACGCTTGGTGCGAAGGTGTCCAAGAAGAAGATGGAGTTCGATGTGCCTAATAACGGTATGCGCGTCGGAATGGATATGACCATCTGGGACATTATGGGCGAGAAGGGGTTCAGGGACCTGGTGAAAGAAGCTTTCTTCGTTGGGACCCGAGGCGTATTAGCAGTGTGCGACATAACTCGGTACGATACGCTAAAAGAACTGGATGATTGGGTCCAATCCGTTTTCAAGGTGGTCGGGAACATCCCGGTGATCTTCGCTGTCAACAAGGTCGATCTTAAGGACGAGGTTCTTCTGATGTACGGTGACAGCGAGCTCGACCAGGCATCCAGAGCGTTCGATGCAACCTATTTGTACACCAGTGCAAAGACGGGTGAGAACGTCGAGGAAGCTTTCAGGTTGATGGGCGAGAAGATTGTTGAATCCAGTATTTCTCCTCGATTGGCGAAGTGATAAACACCCGTGAGAATCCCCACGATACTTTTAAGTATCTCAGAATTATAGAAATACCTCGATGTGTCCTGACTTTTCTGAAGATGGAGAATCCGTGTCGACATCCGGAGCGGAGATCAAGAAGGTGAAGAGCAAGATCTGCCTCATCGGAGAGAAGGCTGTAGGCAAGACCAGTCTGATCAGACAGTACGTTACCAACATGTTCGACGACAGATACATCACCACCGTCGGTACGAAGGTCTCCAAGAAGGAGATGTTGATAAAGAAGCCTGAGCACGGTTTCGACGTTCAGATCGACATGACCATATGGGACATCATGGGGGAAAAAGGATTCAGGGAGCTACTGAAGGACGCTTATTTCTACGGCGCCAATGGAATACTCGGGGTGGCGGACATCACCAGGGAGAAGACATTGGACGACCTGGACGATTGGATCGACTCCACACTGAAGACCGCTGGAAAGATACCGCTTTTGATCGCGATCAACAAGACCGATCTGGAAGAGGCAGTGCAGGTGGGCGATAAAGAGGTTCTTCAGCTGGCAAAGGCCTTCAATTGCCCGTTCATCTACACGAGCGCCAAGGAAGGCGGCAATGTCGAGGAAGCGTTCTACCAGTTGGGTGAGATGACCTTGGACGCCCAGTTGGGTTTTGTGAAGCCTGAGTGATACTTGCTGGATTTTGAGCCAGACCACTATCCGATACTTTTAAGTATTTCTGGCTTAATGAGAAAGGTTGCATTCCCTTGTCGATTTGCATGTATATTTGGTAATGCCCCTATTGGAGAAGACACCAGCAGACTTGAGCTACTGGGGCTGAAGCCAGCATCGGGGTGTGAAGAAGGGGGAACTGTTCCCTAGCCTCGGGGAAAAGCCATGAGAGATCCCAACCTCACACGGAAGGCAATCCATCTTCTAGTTCTAGTCGTTGTAGTGCAGAGCCTAATGGCGGGGTTCTCAAACAGACCAGTCTCCGGCCAAGAGCCAGTGATTTCTGATGTTGGTAGCTGGAGGAGAACAGCCACCTGGACCTTGGACGATCCCGTGTATTACACTTCTGAGAATACCACCTTCCAGAGCGGTGCCGTGGGTCTTTCGATGAACGAATCCTTCTGGAACGAGAGCAGTCCCGGCGATTTCTCAGACGGTACATGGGATGACAATGTCACTGTCACTACCGATGGGAATCTGACCTTGAAACACGACGATACGAACCTTGTCCAGAACGGGGATTTCGGCACTGGCTCTGACTGGAGCCATACTGACGGAGCTGGAGGAAATGTGCTGTCCGAAAGGGATGGCTTGCTGGAGAATGCATATCTTCACCACTTTGATGGGGCCGGACCATTCTTGCTTTTCGAGGATTTTGAGTCTCCTGGCAATTGGACCAATTGGATAAGCATGGGAACTGGCCCGAACACTTACTCCAACAACACCGGACATCTGAGCTCTCGATCCATGGATATTGGGTGGAAACCTACGCTTCCGACAGATTTTGGTGGTGCAAGGAAATCAGCGCTGACCTCGTGGGATTGGTCTCCCTACAGCAAGTTGAGCCTTTGGGTAACGCATAAAAATGCGGGGTCCAACCTCTCTGTCCACATCAATATCAGTGACACATCCATGGCTTCATGGGCTTCAGGACGTCAGAACGTAGCTAACATCTCTGGCTGGAAAATGTACACATTCGACTTGGGGGGGCCCATTGATTACTTTCAGATTAAGTCTCTGGGTATACTATTCGACAATCTCCCCGGTGATGGAAGCGAAGTGAGGGTCACCATCGACGATATCCAGCTTTTTTGGTTGAAGGACTTTGATGAGACAGCCTATGCCAACCAGACCTTCTCCAAATCGAACTGGACAGATGGCAGCCCCGGAAGTGTTGCACTTAGCTTTGATGTGGCAATAGAAGACGAACTGAGCATCGCCGAATTCAACCTTTCTCTTTCAGTCTCTAACTCAACAAGCTCGTACAAGTGGGAGAAGACCAGTGTTGTTACGCCATATCAGGCCAACGTAGTTGTCGATATTAGCTGGTTGATGGCCGAACCGGGAAGCTACAACATAAGCCTCCGGCTTCGCCTGTCGATATACACACGTCTCGAGACCAGCTTTTCTTCGAGGTTCGACAACATCAGCATTGTCGCCCCCAATCGAAATAGCGGAACCTATCTGTCGGACCCTCATGACACACTCTCCCAATCTATCTGGAGCACCATCTTCTGGGGGGAGGGTCCCACAGATCCAGAGACCGATATCCGCATTTCAACAAGGACTGGGAATTCCAGCAACACCGCTGATGGATCATGGTCTGGCTGGGACACACATCTCACCAACTCAATCAGGTCTCCCCCAAACAGTTACATCCAGTACAGGGTCGATCTCAACACGACCAACGCCAGTAAGGGTCCGATACTCACCAACATCAGCTTGAGCTATGACCAATACCCTCGAATTGGCACCGTTGAAACAGACAACTTCACTGTACCAGATCTTCACTCCTGGGAGGTCTTTGAGGTAAACGGGACCATTCTCCCCGAGACCGAGATAGACTACTACTTCTCCTCTGACCTAGGCAGTAATTGGGTCCCCATAGGGGACGGAGCCAACCTCTCATTCGTCACCAACGACACCATCAAACTGAAAGCCGAGCTCAAGACATCCAACACCACCTTCACCCCACAGTTGCTTGAGTTGAGACTCACCTACGAGTACACTGGACCGCTCGACCACATCCACATGTCCGATTCGTTTCTCTCCACAACCGCCAACACCACCCTCTTCCTGTCGGCCTGGGGCCACGATATACTTCATCGAAACGTCACATTCACCCAGAAATGGGAAACGACCGATCCCCTGGGCAATGTAACCCAATTCGGGAACTACACTGCCGGCAAGGTCGGGAGCTGGAGTGTGTTCTGCAACAACACCGCTGACACCATCTCCAACTGGACCACGGTCGACGTGTCACCAGGTTCTATGTTCCGAATTGGGATCGATCCATGGGACCCTGGAACACTTACCGCGGATGACCAGCTTCAGTTCAATGCCACTGGCTACGATGTGATGGACAACCCCTTCACTATCACTCCCAACTGGTCAGTGTCAGGCGGTATTGGCACTGTAGATTCTGGCCAGAGGGCCACATCCCTCTTCCAGGCCACTCAACCCGGAACGGGTCGGGTTAGCATAACTGATGGAATCCACACGAACCAAACCAACCTCTTCTCCGTGATTGCTGGACAACTGGCCTCTATTGTCCTAGATCCTTCTCTCGTGAACCTCCTGCCCGACCAGTCAACCTCCTTCACGGCTCAAGGATTTGACGGGGACACGAACCCACTGACACTCGCTTCCACATCTTGGGAAACGAACGCAGGCACCATTACCGGGAGCACACCTACTACTGCTGACTTCACCGCCCAATCCACGGAGCTGTTGGGGGGGTATGTAAGGGCAACCCAGGATTCCATTTCAGGTGAGGCCGTTGTCAACGTGAATGACAATGACGATCCACCGCGGATCCAAGGCGTTGTGCCAGACCAGCTGAAGACCGAGGACTATGGTACGTGGACGCTCGGCCTTTCTTCCTTTGCCAGCGATCAGGAGGACGACAATTCCAAACTCAAGTGGAGGGTCACTGGCGATGATTCATCACTATACACGATTGCAGGAGAGGACCAACCCGGGAACCATGTTCTCACATTCTCCACAAAGCAGGACGCCAACGGAAATAACGAGGTCACGCTCTGGTTGATTGATACTCGTGGCCAGACCTCCCAACAGTCGCTCTGGGTCAACATCACCCCTGTGAATGACAGACCATCGGTATTTGCCCCGGACAAGGTCTTTGTCAGGTTCGACGTGCCAAGTCCCGAAGACTACTCCTCATATGTCGATGATGTGGACAACCCCATTGGAGATCTGACGATATCTACAGACGATCCTGGTCACACGTCAGTTCAGGGCCTGCAGGTCACTTACGAGTATCCAGAGAGCATGGTGGGGGAATCAGTCTTTGTCATCCTCACAGTTTCAGACGGGCTTGACCAGGCTCAGGACGTGGTGGAGGTCATCGTGACCAGCAATTACCCTCCCCGCGTTCTCACTCCAATCCCGGATGTTGTCATGAACGAGGATGAGATTCTCAACGATCATTTCGACCTGAACGACCACTTCGAAGATCCGGACGACAGTCAACTCACCTTCGGGTCACTCTCTCAGAAAGTGGGAATAGATATCGATTCCAACGGTTTGGTCTCCCTCCAACCGGAGGCCAACTGGTTCGGAGATGAACTGGTGATGTTCTCCGCTACGGACAGTTCTGGTGCGGTTGCGTATGATCCGGTGTCTGTTAGCGTGAGTCCCATCAACGATCCACCCAGTATTGGAGGCTTGCCAGGCATAACGATTCACTATGGCATCACATTCGACTTCGATGTCTCACCCTACATTTCTGACGTTGACAATCTGATCAGTGAGCTGACAATCTTCTGCTCGGACACTAGCTGCTCGACCATTCAGGGCACCACCATCTCGTTCATATATCTGACTGAGACAACGATCGTGGTGACGGTTACAGTTAGCGATGGGGAGTATCAGGCCTCTGATATCATGGAGGTCCGAGTGACAGACAACAATCCGCCCGTGTCCAAAGGTCTTCCAGATGTGTTCTTCAATGAAGATGAGGCTCTTCCATCTGCTTTCGCCCTTGACGACTATTTCAGCGACCTGGAGAGCAACACTCTGACCTTCTCGGTCAACCAGACCCAGTCCTACGTCCAGGTCTCAATTGGGATTGACACCGTGGTATCATTCTCATCATCAGAGAACTGGAGCGGCCAACAGATCATTGTATTCAGGGCCGTTGACGGGGACGGTGCAGTCGTTGAGGACTCGATCATTGCCACAGTGATTCCCGTGAACGATGCTCCCGTCATCTCCCCGATTCCCAGGCAGAGTGGCGAGAAGAACAAGGCCTGGCTGCTCGATCTGAGTTCATACATCTTTGATTCCGACAACAAGACCGACGACCTTTGGATAGAGTCTGACTTTGAATATGTGATTGTGGCCGGACACTTCCTCATTTTCAACTGTGAAGAGAGCTTCGATTCGAGGGATGCCAGGGCAACCGTGAACGATGGTCTGCTTCAGAACTCCCGCCCATTCGAGGTCAGCGTCACCTCTCCTGTCAACCCTCAGGTCGAGATGTACATATGGCCGACGTCAATAGGTATCATCCTGCTGGGATTGGTCGGATTGCTATACTGGAGAGCATCCAGGGGTTTCATGCTGGAGGACCTCTTTGTCATCGGAAAGGACGGAAAGCTCCGGGTCCACAAGACCACGCGAACTCGGCCGGATAGAGACGAGGACCTGTTCTCTGGAATGTTGACAGTCATTCGAGATTTCACCGCAGACACCTTCAGGGAAGAAAAGGGCACCCTAAAGTCATTCGAGCTGGAAGAGGATAAGAAGGTCATCATGGAGTCTGCAGAGGGCTTCTATGTTGCATTGATTTTCTCTGGAAAGGAACCCAGATGGGCAGCCAGGTCGCTCGAAGCCTTTTCCCAGGACATGGAGACCATGTACGGTCCTTTGATCACAACTTGGTCTGGTGCCATGGACGAGCTGGGAGACCTTCCCGAGATGACTGATTATTTCATAAACAAGAGAAAATACAGCGTCGGGGATTGGCAACCAACTGAAGATGAACTACCGTTCGAAGAAGCTGACTAAGCGGACTGGGACTTTTTCAGCATTTTCAACCTGAAGATATTCTCCCTTTCCAGCTCTTCAAGTCTCAACCTGATGAACGCCTCTGCTGATTTCAGGTCCGGTATGATCTTGAATTCCAGAGCATTGACCCTTCGCTTGGTCTTCTCTATCTCGTCTAGGAGCTTTCTCATCGTGGTCTCGGCCTCAGCGGCGATTATGATGTCCTCCACCAGGTCCTCATACGCCTCTGCCGCCTCATCTATACGTGCTGATGATTCGATTATCCCGTAGCCCCTCTCGTCCAGCCTTTTCCTGACGCTCTTGGCCTTTATCTGCGGGACAACGATTCCCATGACATTCTTGGTGGTCAGTTCCATGGACGGCACTTCAATGAGTGCCAACGCCGCCGACTTGACTCCCACCGCACCCTCGATCGCTTCCGCGACCGCGATCTTCTGTCTGGCAATCTTGTATTTTTCGGTGATCTGCCCTCGAATCTCCTTTGCCTTGTCCAGAACCTGGAAGAACTCCATGATCAAGCTGTCCCTCTTCATCCTCAGCAGCTTGTAGCCTCTCTCGGATAGCTTGATCCTTTTCCTGAGTTCCAGGAGTTCGGATCTTGTGGGTTTGAACTCTCTCAATGCCAATTATCCACTCTTCCTGTGCGCCGGGTGATACTTCTCTATGGTCTCTCTATCGATCTTGGTCAGCATGCTCTCGTCAACTTTGCTCAGCAAGTCCCAGGTGATCTCCAGGGTCTTCTCAATATCTCTGTCCTCTTCTCTGCCTTGTCGCACGAACTCGTCCTCAAAGACATCCGCGAAGTCGAGGAGCTTTCTGTCCCTCTCCGTCAGGGCCTCCTTGCCAACGATTGCCACCAGGCCTCTGAGGTCCCTTCCTTCCGCGTAGGCAGCGTAACTCTGATCAGATACCTGCTTGTGGTCCTCTCTGGTCTGGCCCGGTCCTATGCCGGCGTCCATCAGTCTCGACAGAGATGGGGACACGTCCAGAGGCGGATAGATACCCTTCCTGTGCAGCTCCCTGGAAACGACCAACTGACCTTCCGTGATGTACGCGCTGAGATCTGGTATGGGGTGTGTTATGTCATCATCCGGCATGGAAAGGATTGGGATCTGGGTGATCGAACCCTTCTTGCCTTTGATCCTCCCCGCTCTCTCATACATCGTGGCCAGATCGGTGTACATATAACCGGGATATCCTCGTCTTCCAGGAACCTCTTCTCTTGCCGCTCCGATCTGTCTCAACGCTTCGCAGTAGTTCGTGAGGTCGGTCAGGATGACCAGTATGTGATAATCATGCTCGAAAGCTAGGTATTCGGCCGCCGTCAATGCCATTCTCGGCGTGATCAATCGCTCGACCGCTGGATCGTCGGCGAGGTTCAGGAACAGAACAGCTCTCTTGAGCGCCCCTGTCCGCTCGAAGTCCCTCATGAATATCTGTGCTTCCTCGTGCGTGATTCCCATTGCTGCAAAGACCACCGCGAAAGCCTCTTCCTTCCCCGGAACCTTCGCCTGTCTTGCGATCTGAAGGGCGATCTCGTTGTGTGGCAGGCCAGAACCGGAGAAAATCGGCAGTTTCTGACCCCTGACCAGTGTGTTCATACCATCGATGGTCGAAATGCCAGTTTGGATGAATTCCTTGGGCGAGTCCCTGGCGTAGGGATTAATCGCAGCGCCACCGATCTCGAGTCTCTGCTCTGGAATGACCGGCGGACCTCCGTCCAACGGATTGCCACTGCCGGAGAGGATTCTTCCCAGCATGTCCTTTGACACGTTCAGCTTGGCGGTCTCTCCTAGGAACTTGACGCTGGATGCCTTGTCGATGCCCGCGGTGCCTTCGAAGATCTGAATCACGACCAGGTCCTTGGAAGTGTCCAGAACCTGTCCTCTCTTCGTTGAACCATCCGGTAAGCCGACTTCCACCAGTTCTCCATACCCAACCCATTCGGTCTTCTCCACGAAGACCAGCGGACCGGCGATCTCGGTTATCGTCCTGTATTCCTTGCTCATGAGGTCACCTCCAGGTCCCGGAATTCCTTTTCCATCAGTTCACTGACCGCCTTGAGCTTTCCATCGAAGTCCTCCTCGAACTTCAGCTTTGCCAGTCCATCCCTCGATTTGAGATATGCAATGTCCTTTACCGGAACCTCCAGTGCCAAAGCCTTCTCCGCAAGGTCCGAGTACTTCTTTATCTGGTTAAGGAGGAGGAACTGTTTGTTCAACTCGCAGAAGGTGTCCACCTTGTGGAACGCGTTCTGCTGAAGGACGAATTCTCTTATCATCCTGGCAATCTCCAATGTGAGTTGCTGTTGTTCGGGCAGCGCATCGGAACCAACCAGCTGGACAATCTCCTGCAGTTCCGCTTCGGTCTGCAGTGTCGCCATCGACCATTCCCTGAGTGACGACCAACCCGGATTAACCTCCCTGTCGAACCAATCCTTCACTATCTGGTTGTAGAGGCTGTAGGACGTGAGCCAGTTGATCGCCGGGAAATGTCTTCTTTCCCTCAGCTTTGTGTCCAGAGCCCAGAAGACCTTCACGATACGCAGTGTCCCTTGTGTGACCGGTTCTGAGAAGTCTCCCCCGGGAGGTGAGACCGCACCAACGACCGATACTGATCCTTCCTTTCCACTGAGGGTTGAGACGCGACCAGCCCTCTCGTAGAACTCCGAGAGCTTTGACGAAAGGTAAGCTGGATATCCTTCCTCTCCAGGCATCTCTTCCAGTCTTGAGGATATCTCTCTCATTGCCTCCGCCCATCTGCTGGTACTGTCCGCCATCAGGGAGACGTCGTAGCCCATGTCCCTGTAGTATTCTGCAATCGTGATTCCGGTGTATACGGATGCCTCCCTGGCAGCGACCGGCATGTTGCTGGTGTTGGCGATTAGCACAGTCCTTTCCATCAGCGGAGCTCCGGTTCTGGGATCCTCCAGTTTGGGGAAATCGGACAGAACCTCGGTCATCTCGTTCCCCCTCTCTCCGCAGCCGATGTACACGACGATCTCGGAGTCGCACCACTTCGCCAGCTGATGTTCAGTGACCGTCTTTCCGGTGCCGAAACCGCCGGGGATGGCAGCAGTCCCACCTTTGGCCAGCGGGAAGAACATGTCCAGGACTCTCTGACCCGTGATCAATGGTATATCCGGCATGAGCTTGTCCTTGCTCGGCCTCGGGAACCTCACCGGCCACTTCTGCATCAGGGCTATTTTGGAGCCGTTGTCGAGCGTGCAGACCGTGTCCTCCACGGTGTACTCGCCTTCCTGTATGCTTGAGATCTTCCCACTTATTCTCGGTGGGACCATTATCCTGTGCTCCACGTTCTTTGCCTCTTGCACGGTTCCTATGATCTGACCGCCTGTGACATCTTCGCCTACGCTTGCCGTGGGAACGAACTTCCATCTCTTCGTCCTGTCAAGCCCGGGAGCGGAGACTCCTCTCCTGATGTACTCTCCCATTTGCTCAACCAATACGGGAAGGGGCCTCTGAACGCCATCGTAGATACTGCCCAGCAACCCAGGTCCGAGCTCTACCACCAGGGGCAAGCCAGTGTCTATGACCTTCTCACCTGGCCTGATGCCGCTCGTGTCCTCGTACACCTGGACGATCGTCTTATCCCCCACGATCTTTATGACCTCTCCCATCAATTGCTCTTCACCCACCTGGACAACGTCGTACATCTTAGGAGCAATGCCTGTGGCTGTTACGACGGGTCCCGCGACCCGGTATATCTCACCACGGTGTCCCAATGCAGACGATTCCGGTTCCTCGGTTCTCATTTCCACTATACCACCTCATCCAGTTTGATACAAATCAACGCCAATTGCCCTCTTGACCTTGCTTCTAAGGTCCTCTTCTTCCTCTTCACCCACGGATATGACCACGGGCTTGGGGCTATCCACCAATTTTGCCTTGAAAACAGCTGGAACTTTGGCCAGGGAGCTTGAATGGACTATCAATACGCCGATCCTTTCGTCCTCCATGACCTCGGTGATCTTTGCCTCCAGGTCCTCATCGGGAACCGCGTAGGTCCTTCTGATGCCAACGAGCTTGAAGCCCAACACGAATTCCTCATCACCGACTGCAGCCAGTTCCAACTTAGACCACCAACATCTCCTTCATCATATCGTTGCTCAATCCAGCCTGCTTTCCTCTAGCGATTATCCTGATATTCTCAACCTCTCTCTCCTTACGGGAGAAATAATCCAACACGGGCAGTATTGAGAGAGGATGAATGTGCGAATACTTGGTCGCACGTCTAATCAACGACTTCTCGAGCGCCCTCATCACATCGCCCAGTCCCTTCTTCTCGATGTCCTTCAGAAGGGGTGAGACGACCGCTTGGAAGGAGGTTCCCTTCAACCTAGCCTCCAGTCGCTCAATGGGCAGTCCTATCATCTCGTTCATGTCCGCCGCCGGTATCTCGAGCCCACCCTTCACGAAGACCTCATCTTCGATTTCGAACTGAATGTACCTTACCCTGAGTGAAGTCTTCATGTTGAGGGTATCGATCTCTCTCTGGATGTGCCTTCTGAAGCGCATATTGGGCTCGGTCGTCGGGGGGATGACCTCCAGCAGATACGAGTAGTACTTGTGGGTCAATGCATCTTCGAAGGGGGCCATGCTACCCGACGCTTCCACCTTGTCCTCGACCTCCTTCAGGGATTCCCAGAAGATGGTCCCTTCAAGGCCGTCGATTATCTCATCTATGGTCTCCAGTTCCAGAAGGCTCTCCAAGAACTCCGTTCTGAATGACCCTGCCGGTACTATGGTCTCCCAGATCTCCTCGTTGGTAGAGCCGGAGAACTTCCCCCTCAGTATGCTCTTGATGTTCCACACGTCCCATCGGTCGAGATATCTTGAGATCATGGTCCTCAGATGCCCTTCAGAGAACTCATATATCTGTGTGAAGACCTTCGCCAGGTTGTTTCTCGTTGCCATCTCTATCAGGTCCACTCCCGAGAGCTTCACACCCAGGTTCAGGATCTCCTCGGCGTACTGTCCTTCACCTATCGACCTCGCTATCTGGGGGATGTCCATCTGCAGGTACCTCTTGTACACATCCGGACTCAAAAGCCATTTCTTCTTGGCCTTCACTCTGGCGCAGACGTAGGGATAGTTCCCACTCTCGAATGGTAGTGCCGATCGCACTTTCTCTCTCACATCCTTGAGAGTCTTCATCCTCCGCCCCACAAGAGGTCAGAGACTTCCTTTATCGAGTCGTCCCAGATCTCCCTGAGAGCTGTTTCATATCTGAGATCGATCCGCATCTGGCCGTCCTGACTCTCGATTATGAGCCCACCGATGCAGTCCGTCGTCCCGGCGAAGCTTCCGCCCACCAGCCCTTTCACAAGACCGGAGTCCTTCTCGTTGCAGAACACCTTTCCAGAACTGATATCCGTTTGGTTCTGTCTCACCATGGACCTGAGAATGTTCTCGTTCTGCGGGAGATTCCCGAGCCTGTCAAGAGCTCTCTGGTAGACGGCGTCGAGCATGTCCTTCTGACTGCCCAGCACTATCTTCTTGGATTCAAGCTCCGTTCTGGCGATCTCTTGCGTGTTCATTCTCTCTACGAGTTTCTTGGACTCTTCCATCTTGGAGTCGAGAAGCAACTGCCCTTCGGCCTGGGCCTCCTTGACCTGCTTCCCTTTCTCCTGCTGGCCCTGCTCGATGATCCGCCGAGCTTCCTCTTTCCCCGTGTTGAGGATACTCTCTATCACTTTGTCCAGTGACATGGGTCTGTCGCCTTGTTTATCCGATTTTGCCCAACATCATAAACGCAATGACAAGCCCGAAAATGACAATAGTCTCTGGTAGAACCATGAAGACTATACCCTTTCCGAACAACGATTCGTTCTCTGCCATTGCGCCCACAGCCGCTGCTCCGACGACCTTCTCAGCCCATGCCGTAGCGAAGGCGCAACCGACCATAGCTATCGCAGCTGCCAATGCTATTAGGCCATCACCTATTTCTCCTGCCATTCTTATACCTCCTTAGACATTGCTCCCGGTTCTCCAAAGGGTCTGAATCTCTGTCCATTCCCCTCGTAGAACTTGAGGAAGAATTCTACATAGTTCAATCTGAGTGCCTGAATACCCGCGGACAACGCCCCCAGGACGAATATCACGAAGTGAGACAGTATCAGGAAGATACCGCCTATGATCAGCCCTTCCATGGCCCCACTGGTTGCCCATGGTACGAGCATTTCATTGAACGCGCTCGCCATTGCACCCTTCGCCACTGCCACACCTGCCAGCCTTGCGTATGAGAACATGTTCGCCAGGAGACCGATTATCTCTATCAAACCCATGGGTTCGCCGATTCCCACGAGAACAGCCCCGATTGTCAATAGGATGATGCTCACATACGAGATCATCCATCCGCCGAAATCCATTCCAAATCCGGCTGGAAATGCAATGTCCAGCCCTATGGTCTGGCCTATCCAGTGCGGGAGGTCCACTACGAACACGGCCACTTGTGGCGGATAAGGTCTGTTGTAAGCCGTAACCATGATCAGGATGAAGAAGGCGAAGAGGATCATCATCCATCCAACCTTGGCCAGGGCATGTTTCTTCTTCCCCTTCTTGAACTCGTTTATGAAACCGAATACGTATCCTATCCCCAGGTGGACGAGAGCAGCTATCAGAGAGACAATTATGAGGTCCATCACATCATCGAGCTTGTGGAAGAGCGGGAACTTCAGAGTCAGGAAACCTATCTCAACCTCCAGATGTTCCCAAATAGGGAACCCGAAGGCGTCCCCGAACACGAACAGACCGAAGAACACTGAGAACACACCACCCCAGAACATGACCAACATCAGATTCCTGAAATCTGGCATGCTCTTCAGTTTCGCCTGCATGATATAGGCGGTGACCATCATAGCTATTCCGTATCCTATGTCACCGATCATGAAGCCGAAGAAAAGCGGGAAGACGAAGAACAGAATCGGTGTGGGATCCAGCTCAGTGCTCTTGGGGGTAGAGAACATGTGAACGAAAAATTCGGCCCGGCTAGCGGGTTCTGGATTGTCCAGGAGGACAGGCGATTCCTCCTCTTCCTTTTCTATCTCTTCGATGTAGAGTGTGCCCATCTTGGACAGGGAGGACTTGACCTCCTCGGCTCGTTCCTTGGGAATCCATCCATCAACGGCGAACGAGTGTTCTGTGGATGCGAATCTCAAAGGAGCTTCGGCCTTCTCCACCTGAACTGTAAGGAAATCCTCGGCCGACAGGACGAAATGTGCATGTTTCTCCTTGAGTTTCTCCAACGTATCCTGTGTCTGCTCCAGTCTCTTCTTGAGGTTCTTCTTCTCGGTCTCAAGGTCCTTGGTCACCTTCAACGGTAGTCCGTCTCCCTCTGGAACCTCGACAGCCACGAAACCGCGGTCATTCAGGAATGTCTGTACCTCCGAAGCCTTCTTCTCAGATACAAAAAGGGCAATGAACTTCTCATGCTGGTAGACCTCGAAATCTGGGTCGACCTTTGTCAACCCTTCCAGGGATTTGGATGTCCGACCGACAAAGACATGCAGGTTCTCATAACCTCTGTACAACCCGAGTGGAAGTGGAATATGTGAGAATGGCTCCAGAGTCCTCAATCGAATGTCTATGTTGCTCAATCTGGACTCTATTTGCTTCCTGGCATTGTCCTCATCGGATATCTGCAGTTCGAGGCTCGTGATCTTGCCCTCTATCTCCCCCGTGACAGGCCCCCCCTTCCTTGCCTGCGATTCATCCAGTTCCAGTACCGAACAGATGGATCGAAGCTTGATCAGACTGGTGGATGCCGAGGATGCCTTCTCCAAGGGCTTCCCGATCTTGAAGGTCTCATCTTCTTCGACAAAATCCAGAAGGTGCAGGGTCTCCAGAGAATAAAGGACCTCTATTGTAGGTTCAAGGTCCTTCTTGGGACCCACAATAAGAATCCTAGACATCTGTTTCGGACGGAACAGCTACGACCCCCTCCTCGAAGCGTTTCAGCAACAATGAGACCGCCGGATCGATTTTCGCCTCTCCCTTCTGTTTAATGACCGCGGCCTCCTGCCTCCCTTGCTCTAGAATAGTAGCAGTCTTGACCTCGATCTCCTTCTTTCCTGCGTCCAATCGTCCTCTAAGTGTTTCATCTGCCTTACGCCTGGATTCATCCTGAATCCGGAGTACTTCCTTCTTGGCTTCCTTCAAAATCCTCTCTTTCTCGTCCGTTGCCCTCTTCTTCATCTCCTGGACTTCCGCCTCCGCCTCTTTAACCTTGACTAATGCCTCACCCTTCCTCATGGAACCCATTGGGTAAATGAAATAATCGACTTAAAGGTTTCGTGGAATGGCGTCTTGAGGATTCCACAGCCAGATACTCCGAGCAATCCTCCATGTATAAGCCCCATCTCCCTTTTCGACAAAGACACCATACCGAGGTTGGATTATCGAAAAAAAGGACTCCCATTCCTACTCGGGGGGCGCTATGCCAAGCCCCAATCCTATCGTCCCCAGCAGGTCTTCGAACGTCGGGTTCTTTGGTGTTATCATCACCCCGATACCTTCCTCTTCCAGCCGTTTTTTCGTGGAGCGATTCATGGCCGCGACTATCTTGTCGTTCAGTATGTCCGCTACCTTGTCTCTTACCCCGAGTTCGTTGGCAATCTCCAGGAAATGGGTCACCGTTCGGGCGCTGGTGAAGGCAAAGATGTCGATATCCCTTCGAATGGCCATCTGAATGAGCTTCTTGGGCTCGGACAGGTCTTCGGGAAGTTCGATCGTATATAGGGGCAGAACACGGACCTCCACTCCCATGTCTATCAATCTCTCCGCCAGCATCTTCGATCCCTTCGAGCTTGTCAGGATCTCCACTCTCTTCCCGACCAGATTATATTGGCTGGAAAGGTAGCTGATCAGCCCTTTGATTGTCACAACCTCAGGAACATCCGAAGGTTCCAAACCTACCTTCTTGAGAGATTCCGCGGTCTGGTCCCCAACGGCAATCACATGACAATGACCCAGCTGGCTTAGGAAACGGTCCTTCGGAACATACGCATCCGCGTTCTCGATCGCAAACCTGATCACATTCTCGCTCATGACCAGGCAGATGTAGATAGAACGGTTCGATAGTGCAACCAGAAAACTCCGGAACTCATTGCTCGAGATCTTCTTCATCTCAATCATCGGTGCCCCAACTGGATCGAAGCCCAGTCCTCTGGCAAACTCCATCGACTCTGGAAGCGATTCTATTGGGCGCATCAAAGCGATTCGATTCAAGCTTCCTCACCCGTGCCTTATCTCCGAAACCCATTCTTTCAGAATGCTCTCGTCTATTTCTATGTCTACGGTTATGTGGAAGGGGGTATTTGCCCTTTTCTCACGTTCAGTACTAGTGAAATATGAACGAAAGAACAGAGACATCGTCATATCCGTGTGTTTCGACAAGACATATGCATTTCGTCCCCTAAGGTTACGATATCAGAGAGAAATCCAACGAAAACCGTTAAGTATTAATAAGTATGCGACGATTCGTTTATTGGTTATGAACATGAGGGCTAGTTCCACTAAGAAAGACATTCCCTCGGAATTGGCAACAAGATGGGAAGGGTTGGACCTCAAGCTTTTGCCCATAGACAGGATAGACATCCAGATCCTTTCCATGCTGAGGCTGAACTCCAGGGCCGCAAATATCGAAATCGCGAGAGATCTGGAGATAAGTGAGGCAACTGTGAGGAGGAGGATAAAGAACCTCGAGGGGAAAGGGATCATCAAGGGATACAGTACGTACATCGATTACCAGCTAATAGAGAATCCAGTCAAGGCATACGTCCACCTTGGCGTGTCCAGCGAGACCAGGGATGACGTCGTGAAGAAGATAGTTGCGCATAACAGAGCGGTTGCAGTGTATCGCGTGACCGGTGACTTCGAGATTCTCTGCGTGATGCTCTTCGTTGATATGTCGGAGATGCAGACATTCATCGATTCCTACCTGAAGATGGACGGAATCACCAAAGTCCTTACCCAGATTGTGATGAGTCCCTACAAGGGAGTTCCCTGGACAGGAGTCTGAGCACACCTTACATCAGGCCAAGTGGGGACAAGAGGGAGGCAGAAAGGCGTATCGGCACCTTCGTACGGATGTTTGAAAATGCACAAGACCGTCGACATCGATGTTGGCAAGGACATTTTGGACAGAAATAGGGAGTTGGCAAGGAAGAACCACACGTTTCTGGTAGAGAAGGGCATCAGGTCCTTCGATTTCGTGGGGGCCATCGGCTCCGGCAAGACACTGCTCATTGAGGGGATCATAGAGCTTCTGAAAGAAAAGGGACTCAGAGCGGGGGTCATCGCCGGTGATGTTGCGGGAGAGGAGGACTACATAAGATTCAGGGAACATGGGGTCCCGGTAGTAAATATCAACACTGGCAAGGAATGCCATCTCGACGCACATCTCGTTGAGCATGCACTGGACACGCTGAACTTGGATGACCTGGACGTGCTGTTCGTGGAGAATGTCGGGAACCTGGTGTGTCCGGGCGATTTTCCGCTTGGTACGGATGTCAGGGCGGTCGTGGTTTCGGTTACCGAGGGGGACGATATGATCAAGAAGCATCCAGTGATATTCGCATTATCCGATGTCATCGTGATTAACAAGATAGATCTGGCCGATGCCATGGAGGTCGATCCGAAGGTACTGCAGAACGATGCCCATGCCCTGGGAACCAAAGCCGTGGTCGTACAGACCGACGCCAGACATGGAAAGGGAATAACCGAATTGATGGATGCGCTCCAGATCTGAAAGAGAGGCGTTTGTACGTGATCCTGAAGATATTCGGTGTCGTGCAGGGGGTGGGGTTCAGACCAACCGTTTTTCGCGTCGCCAACTCGATGGGTGCCAGAGGTTATGTCAAGAACAAGGGGTCATATGTGGAGGTCTGCATCGATGGAGATGCGGACGAGTTCATCGGGAGGCTGGAAGAGGAGCTTCCTGTCCTCTCCAAGATAGACAGGGTCGAGAAGGTCGAGGGCGAAACCAATGCCAACTTCGATGGTTTTGTCATCCTTTCGAGCGAGGAAGGCAGGCGGGATCCGTCCATACCTCCGGATGTTGCCACCTGCGACAACTGCTTGGGCGAGATCTTCGACCCGGGGAATAGAAGGTACTTGTTCCCCTTCACCAACTGCACTGATTGCGGTGCCAGGTTCTCTCTGATCGAGGATTTTCCCTACGACAGGAAGCATACCTCCATGGGAGATTTCTCCCTTTGTGAGGTCTGCAATGAAGAGTACAAGGAGCCACTGGACAAGAGGTTCCACGCTCAGACCATTTCGTGTAGCGATGATGGACCGAAGTATGTGCTGTACGATCGACAAGGCGACGTGATTGAAGAAACAGACGCGGTTGCTCGCTTCGCAAGGGAGATAGACTCCGGTAAGATTGGCGTGGCCAAGAGCTGGGGTGGTATGCACATCGTGAGCACCTTGGAGGCGATACACGATCTCAGGGAATGGTATAGGAGACCACACAAAGCCTTTGCGGTGATGGTCAGGGACCTGGAGGTCGCCAGAGAATATGCGGAGTTTGGAGAGTCTGAGGAACGGCTTCTGACATCGTTCCAGGCGCCGATCGTCCTTCTGCAGAAGAAACATGGAATTCACGATGAACTAATGGACGCCGTCTCTCCCGGTCTGGGCAACATCGGACTTTACCTTCCGTACACTGCCATCCAGCACATTCTTTTCCACCACGTTCAAAGCGACGCCCTGGTCATGACGTCCGCCAATCTTCCAGAAGAACCGATGCTCATTAGGAACCAGGACGCCTTCTCACTCGGTCTGGATCTTTACCTGTTGCACAACCGCAGGATTGTGAGCCGCGTGGACGACTCGGTTCTGATCCCCTTTGAAGGGCGCAAGTTGTTCATCCGAAAATCCAGAGGTTACGTCCCTAACCCCATGAACGTTTTTCATGGACACAGCATTCTATCCCTGGGAGCTGAAGAGAACGTCACTACCAGCATCTCAAAGGACGGGAAGGTCGTCACGTCCCAGTATATCGGAAACACACAGAGATACGAGGTTCAGAACTTTCTGAGGGAGAGTATTGACCGGTTCCTGAGTTTGTTCGGCGTCAAGGAACTGGATGCTGTCGCCATCGATCTTCATCCGCAGTATTCCACCAGGAAGGTCGGGGAGAAGTTTGCGGACAAGCACGGAGTTGATGTTCTCGAGGTCCAACACCACTGGGCCCATGTTTCCAGCCTGATGGTCGACAACCAACGGGATGACCCCATCGTGTCTCTATCCGTTGACGGCGCCGGTTACGGCACTGATGGGAAGATCTGGGGCGGGGAGATCATTTACTCACAGATGGACTCGTTCGAGAGACTGGGACACCTTGAGTACATTCCTATGATCGGAGGTGACCTGGCAACAAAGGAACCCAGGAGGATTCTGTTCGCCATCTTCAAGCTGCTTGGCATATCCAAGAACTACTTCGGTCAGAAGGAATCTGAGGTTTTCGCGAAGGCTATGGGCAACTCACCACAGTCCTGCAGCCTGGGCAGGGTGCTAGACGCGCTTTCAGCGTACCTCGGGATTTGTGACCGTATGACCTACGATGGGGAACCTGCAATCAGACTTGAGCGATATCTCGAAGCAGGAAGACCCACCCATGAATTCGAGACTGAGATTATTAGATCGGATTCATCCACAATCAGGACTCTTCCATTGTTTGACAGGCTAGACTCCATTGCCAAGGGGAAGGAGCTTTCAGAAAGGGAGAAGGCGGACCTATCCAGATCCTTCGTGGAGGAGCTCATGAGGAGAATGGTGGAGATCAGTGTCCTCAAAGCCCAGGAGAAAGATGTGAAGAGCATCGGACTCACTGGTGGGGTCTCTTACAGCCTTCCAATCGTACGAATGGTCGACCGTTTTGTCAAGGAGGCTGGTTTGGAATTGGTGCTCCACAGCTCGGTCCCCAACGGGGACGGGGGAATATCTGTCGGCCAGAACGCAATAGCTGGTAATCTTCTGTAGGATAGTGTTTAATATGTCTCTCATATTGTACGGTCTGATGTGTCTGGCTGTCCCGGCAAAGGTCGTTCGGATCAAGGGCGATGTTGCTGAGGTCGATTTTGGAGGAGTGGTGAGAGAGGCGAACATATCCCTCGTTGACACCAAGGTCGGTGAATACGTTATCGTCCACGCCGGATACGCAATTCAAACGCTCGATAAGAAAGAGGCAGAGGAAACCCTGGAGATGTTCCAGGGGATCTTGGAAGATTCTCATGCATGAATTCTCGATCATGTCCGATGTCATGGAGGCCCTCAAAGAGGAGGCCCTCAAACACAATTTCAAAGGAGTGAAGGAGGTAGTTCTGGAAGTTGGTGTATTGACCTTCCTGGCCCATGAGCAGTTGAGATTCTCCTACAAAGTGCTTTCCGAGGGGACGGTCTTCGACGGCTCAGAGCTCTCCATCGAGAACAGGCCAGCCATGGTACGATGCGACTCCTGCGGGTATGAGGGAGAGGGAGGTTTCAGAGATGAACCAGGATTCCATCGGGTCTTGCCTACCTTCTCTTGTCCCAAGTGCGACGAACCGACATCGGTCGTGTCTGGAAATGAATGCATAATCAGAAGAATCGTGGCGGACGTTGAGGAATGATGTACCAATACCGAGACCGAGAGATGGGCGAGAGGATAATTCAGAAGATCGCAGATCTCGACCTTGAACTGACTCTCATGCATGTGTGTGGCACCCATCAAGACACTCTAATAAGGCATGGTTTGCAGGGCTTGTTGGCAGACGTGGGCGTCGATATCAGGCAGGGCCCTGGGTGTCCCGTGTGCGTGACAACTCCCAAGGAGATTGAAGAATCACTGCTACTCGCCAAGAACGGGAAGACAATCCTGGTCTTCGGGGACATGTTGAAGGTTCCCGGTGCTTCCTCATCCCTTTCCCAGGCAAAGACCGAAGGGTGCGACGTGCGTGTCGTGTACGGCGTGGACGACGGCGTGAGGATCGCCAGAGGAATCGACAGCGATTGTGTCTTCATGAGCATCGGGTTCGAGACAACCACTCCGAGCTCCGCTGCGGCGTTGAAGGCCAAGACACCGGACAATTTCTACGTCCTTACATGCAACAGGTTGGTCCCCCCAGCGCTCAAGGCCATTGCACAGATGGGAGAGATCCGGCTGGACGGCCTCATCGAGCCTGGCCATGTCAGCACCATCATAGGATCCAAACCATACATGTTCCTCTCAGAGGAGTACGGGATTTCTCAGGTCATAGCAGGCTTCGAACCGTTGGACCTTCTAATGGGTGTCTATATGCTTGCCAAACAGAAGATGAAAGGCGAATCCAAGATGGAGATCGAGTACACAAGGGTCGTTCGCGAAGAAGGCAACCCAAAAGCCGTGGAGGTCATGGACTCGGTTTTCGAACCCATGGATGTGAAGTGGAGAGGTTTCCCCGTCATACCTGATAGTGGGCAGGAGCTTCGAGAGGAGTACGGATCCAAGAACGCCAGGTTGGTGTTCGAGGATATCCTCGCAGAACTCGAGGGAAGAGAGTTCCCAGAGCCTGAAGGTTGTCTTTGTGGCGAGGTTCTCAGGGGCATCGTGAGCTCAGATGAATGTCCGCTCTTCGGTACAGCATGCACACCTGAATCCCCGGTCGGGCCTTGCATGGTCAGCGCTGAGGGAAGCTGCAACATCGTGTACAAATATGGGAAGATGGGCTAACATATTCTTGGGACCGGATCCCCAGCTGGCATGTCCACAATCCGCTTGCCGCCGACAAGCGTTTCCATCACCACACCATTTATGTCGCCTCTCGCTTCGCCAATTATCGCGGCTTTCATGCCGGGTTCGGTTCCATGTAGGACCTCAAGGACATCCTGAGCTTTTTCTTTGACAACAGCGATGGCCACTTTGCCTTCGTTCCCTATTGTCAGAGGATCCATGCCGAGCATCTCGCAAGCCGATGTCACTCCCTCCGTCATCGGGATGTTCTCCTCACGTATCAGAATCCCAACCTTCGATTTCTCGCTCCACTCGTTCAGACAGTTCGCCAGTCCTCCTCGGGTCGGGTCCTTCATTGCGGCTATCCCGCCTTCCTCCAGGCCCAATGAGATCATCTTGTTGAGGGGGTAAATGTCGCTCTCGACAGCTCCTTCGAACCCGTACCCCTCTCGCTTGGAGAGTATGGTAACCCCGTGATCGCCCATGGTGCCCGAGACGATTATCACATCCCCATCCCGTACATTGGAATCCTTGATCCAGTTCTCATTGAATTCGCGGAACCGCTTAACAACCTCGATGTTCCTCTCCAGCCTCTCTCCTCCGAAGCCAATTCCCGACGTGTTAACGAAGATACCGTCCATTGCCCCCCTTTCTACGACCTTGGTGTCTCCCGTGACGACTGGAACTCCGGCCAGCTTGCAGGTGTCGCTCATGCTCTTCAGGACCGTCTCCAGATCCTCGATCGGAAAGCCCTCTTGGAGTATCAGGGCGCAGGAGATGGCTGCCGGGTCAGCTCCGACCACCGAGAGGTCGTTCACCGTTCCCGCAACGGCAAGGCTCCCGATGTCACCTCCCGGGAAGAACAATGGCTGAACAACATATGAGTCCGTACTGAAAACGACGCCACTCACGGAGGCCGAATCATCCAGATCCTCCAAGGCGATCTCCACTTCAGGCAGGTCCTTGCTCCCGCCCAGGTTCTTGAGGATGCTCTCTCTTATCAACTTCCCCATGAGTGATCCGCCTGCTCCATGGGCCATTGTTATGAGCCTTTTCTGAGCCATGATGGCACCCGTTCAGTGCTAATCGCACTTGTTGTTATATGATTTGTGATTGGACCTCCGTCTGAGAAAGATTAATTAGCTCTCTGGGAGTTGCAGTTACAGAAAGGGGGTCGAACTTGGCCATTGAGATCGAGATCAGAAAATTCAAGGACATGAACCTGACTGGAGGTACCGTCTTGGAGGCCTTTCCCAGCGTTGGACTTGTGAGCACAATCGCGTCGAGCTACCTGATTTCCACCCTTGAGCTGGATCAGATCTGCGCTCTGGAATCAGAGCATTTCCCTCCCGTGTCCATGGTGTACTCGACCAAGCCCAAGTTCCCGGCTCGGATCTACGCCCGAGAAGACCTCAAGCTGGCCATTTTCATGTCCGAATTCCCTCCCCACACGAAGCTCCACAGGCCGTTGGCGAAGAGACTTCTTTCATGGTCAATGGACCAAGGCTGCAGGAGAATACTGTCCCTGGAAGGGCTGCCCAGACCCGGATCCCACGATGTAGAACCTGAACTGAAAGGTGTCGGTAGCAACGATGCGGCGCGCGCCGAACTGGAGAAAAGCGGTATCGAGCAAATGAAGATTGGTATGGTCCCTGGTGTGTCCGGCGTACTGCTGAATGAGGGGAGATGGGTGGGTTTCAATGTCATATGCCTTCTTGCCGACGCGATTCCGGACCACCCCGATGCTTTTGCCGCGGCCAAGCTGGTCGAAGGCATCAACAAGCTGATTCCAGAGATAGACGTCGAGTCCGAGCCTCTTCTGAAGCAGGCAGCCGAGATGGAGACCTACATCAACACTCTGAAAGAACATGCAAGACCCGCCATGAGCGAACCATCTGTGCAGATGTTCAGGTAACTAGACCATCAGGTATCCACCGTTCGCGTGCAGTGTCTCCCCTGTCATGTAACTGGACTCTTCTGAGACCAGGAACGAGACGACCGAAGCTATCTCCTCCGGTTGTCCGACCTTGCGAACAGGAGTCGTTTCTATTCTCCTCTGTCTCTGTTCTGGTGAATCGTATGCGATTATCTCCGTCTCTATCGCCCCAGGTGCAACGGCGTTCACCCTGATGCCGTGGGGAGACAGCTCAAGTGCAAGTGATTTGGTGAATGCGATCACGGCCGACTTGGAGGCCGCATAATGGGCTCCGTGGGATGTTCCCTTGAACCCAAGCATCGATGATATGTTCACTATGTTCCCCTCTTCTCTCTCAAGCATTCCAGGGACTACCGCCTTGGCACAATTGAAGCATCCGGTCAGATTGACATCGATAGTTCTCTGCCAGTCGTCCAGTGACAGGTCCGAGAAGGTGCTCCTTTGATAGATCCCGGCGTTGTTGACCAATATCCCGATTTGTCCGAGGTCGTTGCCAATGTCAGAGACCATCTTCTCCACTGCTTCAGAATCCGCCACGTCGGCCTTGTACGATGTCGCCTTCCAGCCCTTGTCCTCGATCTTAGTCGTGACCTCATCGGCCCCATCCTGGTTGCCCAAGAAGTTGACCCCAACGTCGAACCCGTCCAAAGCAAGCCTCAGGGCGATCGCCCTTCCAATACCCCTCGAAGCACCTGTGACCAGTGCTACCTCATTCTCAGACATCCACCTGCCCCGGGATGGAAATGTGACGACAAGATAAAAAGATGGAGGTGTTGAACCCGTCAGGGTTCCAGCATGAACTGGACGAACTCCTGGACCGTCCTGGGTTCAAGGGTGTAGTTGCCTCTCTTCTGATTGCCGAGGGAATCATGCGGAAGAGGACCATAATCGTGTCCTGGATAGACCTCCAGATCATCATCCATCTTCGCTATCTTGTTGAAAAGGCTGTCCCACAGCTGTTCCGAGCTGCCGCCACCTATATCCGTTCTGCCACACTCGTTGATGAAGAGCGTATCGCCCGTGAAGAGGTTCTTGCCGATTGTGACGCAAATGCCGTCTGGACTGTGACCAGGTGTGTGAATGATTTTAACATCGACATCTCCGATCTTCAGAACATCCCCATCATTGACACTGATGTCCGACGAACTGGCACTGCTCACATGTTTGACTATGCTGGCCCCGGTTCTGGCCGCTATCTCTGCGTTACCGCCCGTGTGATCTCCGTGACCATGGGTGTTGATCACGTACTTGACCTTGACTCCTTTCTGGGCGACCGAATCCAGTATCTTTTTCGTCATGCCTGATGGATCGATAACCACCCCCTCTTTACTGGTCTCATCTGCAACGATATAAGCGAAGTTGGCTCCAAAACCTCCCCTTATCTGCTCGAGCATCATCTGGGGTCACTACCTCATGTGGTTCCAATCCTCGGTCCCGTATTTCTCACCGGCGACCTTGTCGGCCATGGACAGCTCATTCTCGCTCAACTCCGACCTCTCGAATTCCACCCCAAGCGACCTCTCAAAGCCCCCTGCAAGCGCCGAAACGACGTCTTCGAAGGAGACGTGACTAGTGAGGATATCATTGATGCTGGTCACCCTATCCTTGGCGCTGTCGATCAGTTTCTTCCTGGTCTTCTCGGACGGGACCTTCAGCAGGGTGAACATCTTCTCCAGGTCGATACTTATGAGTATTGTCCCGTGCTGGAGTATCATACCCTTCCTTCTTGTTTGGGCGTTTCCCGAGATCTTCTTCCCCCCAGCAGCAATATCATTCAGACCCTGAAAGCGGGCGTCGATCCCCAGTCCTCCCAGTCCCTTGAGAATGCCCCCGCATATGTACTCATAGGATTCAGGGATCGAATCCGGCACCGACCCCCAGTCCTCCGGGATGACGGCGCTGTAAGTGACCTCATCATCGTGGAACACCGCACCTCCTCCAGTTATGCGTCTCACGACCTCCACTCCTAGTTCGTCGCACGCATCGAGGTCCACCTCCTCGGCCAGGCTCTGGAAGTAACCTATCGAGACCGCTGGCGGTTTCCAGCCATACAATCGAAATGTGGGGGGAGAGTCGCCCGAGGCAACGTGATGGAGAACGGACTCGTCTATTGCCATGTTCCTCGCTGCAGTGCTGTAGCCCGTGAGCAGAAGTCTAACCGTCATCCTCCCCCTCCAGACATTCCATTATCCCTTTGTACAAACCCTCGGAGCTTATTCCGTACATACGTACTCCCTTCTTCTTGAAGAAGTCCTCGAGTATCCTCTTGATCTCTCCGGACTCCGCCTTTACTCCTGTGAGGTTCTCCTGCAGTTCGTCAATGGCCTTTTCTGGGTGGGCAAAGAAATCCCCGGTTATCACTATCTCATTGATGGTCTCGTCGAAATCCATGTAGATCTTCAGAAACTTTCCTTTTGGGTCCTCGACAAGCACTTTCTTCTTCATTTGCACGTCTCCTGTAGCTCCATCTGAAACTCGCTCTCGGTCAGATCTCTTGGGTAGTTGTAAGGTCGACCTGTGGGTCTCTCGTTGTAATACGGTCTGTTGCAGCCTTCGCAGCCCTGGGTCATGAAGATTTCAGGTGGAATGGCTCCCAGTTCCGTTCCTTCCGGACCGAAGGATGATATCGCTCCTCTATTATCAAAACTTATCCCCTCACCTCTCTGAGAAGTCATCAGGTATTTCGCCAACTGGATGTTCCTGTATTGAGAGAGCGACGGTGGGTCGGATTTCTCCATCCTCGTCCCCCTGCAAGGTGTGAAAGCGAATAGACCGATCGGTATCTCCCTCTCCACTATCTGCTCCATGACCTCGACCATCTCCTTCTCGGTCTCCCCGAGTCCGACGATCACGTGTGTCCCGATCCTGCCCTCGAATGATTCGCTGGCCTCGAACAGGAAATCCAGGTCATCTTCCATCGATCCTCCCCTCAGGTCAGGGTCGAGCTCTCTTGATGCGACATCCAATGGAAGCCCCACATGTTCTGCACCAATGTTGAGAAGTGTTTCGATATCCTCCATCCTCCCCGTCCTGATCTCAACGCTGATGGGCAACGAGGAGATGTCGTTCATTCTCTTCACATGATTGGAAGCCGTTTGAATGTGTCCTTCGCTGTTCACCACCTGAAGGCAGATCCGTGAGAATTCGTTTTGCTTTTCCGCCAAAGCCTCGTATGCTCTTTCCTCATCGTGGGCGGGCCACGGCACTCTGCAGAGGTACTCCCCCGGTGTCTGGCTTGTTCTCGCCCTCGTGCAGTAAGCACAGTTGTACACGCATTTGCCACCGTTCATGAAGTGTGCCGTTCCGGGCCTGATCCGAGGTTCGCCCTCGGCCAATCCAAGTATGTTCGCCGTCCCAAGTGCAACGTGTATCAAAGGATGCAGCACTCCTCTCTCCACTCGATCTCCAGCCCCTTCTTCACGGCAAGATCCCGAGATGGCTTTGAAGGGTTGACTATGCGGTCGATACCCTCATCCAATGCCATGACGTCAAGTTCCTTTCTGTACGTTCCGCCCGGTCTCATGCAGCCCAAGTAGATCTCGTCAAATGAATCCCTTGCTCGTTCAATGACCCTTCTCACATCCTGCAGAGAAGGCGGTGGTACGTTTCCAAGTTGAGTCCCTCTTGTGGGGATGAAGACGTTCAGGACAACTGACCGCGTCCCAAATCCGCTCAGAATATCCAGTGCCTCCAATTCACCAGCCAGCCTTCCCTTGTTCAATCCGATGGTCAGGTGCGGAAACGTGGGAATCCGGTGTGACAGCCAAGAATACGATTTGATGAAATCACTGGCAGATTTGTCCAGGCCGAAGATGTCTCTTATCGTTCCATCATCCAAGACGAAATCGAACGATACTATGTCGATCAGTTCTGATAGCTGTTCTACTTCGTGTTCATCCACAAGTCCAGTGTGTCCTATCTTGGTGGATTCCTTCGGTAAGGAACTGAGATCGTCCAGATGCTCCAGGATCGGCACCTTCCCCTCGGTATCACATCCACCCGTAATCAGATAAGAACTGGCCTCGGATAATCCGTCCAGCTCATGCACGTCCGTCTTGCCTTCCAGATAGTTACCGGCGCAGTGCAGACAGTCTAGGGCACACTTGCTCCCCGTGACGCTTATGGGGATTGTTCTGGTTGGACGTACGAATGAAATCTTGCTCACTTCTCTCCTTCCTGTCTGTGTGGGTGTATTGCGAATTGGCCTCTAAAAGTTTACAATCCACAGGGTGTCGGTCGGAACGTAAATCCAGTAACCATGTCCGGGGATCAGCATATCTGAATCAGAGAGTCTCTTCAGATTGTAGATGGGGGCCGAATGATCGGAGGTCTCGACCTCTGTCGCACCCGTCTCCATCTTCAGGTCCGCCACCGTATACTGAGTGTTGATGGAAGGATACCCGACCAGGTTCCAGCCGGCCTTGAGGTTGATATCGGTGGTCACCCAAACATCCCCGATTATCTGCAGCAGACCGTCCTCGTGGAAATCTATCCAGTATGCCGTCGCCCTGTCCACGTTCCAAGCCGGGTCCAGGTCACTGATGAGCTTGCCAGGTATGGAGGCCTTCCACTTGTTCGTGGGATCCGTGTCATCGTATACCCATGCTCTGTCGAAACTGAGCGGTCCGAAGACGTTCGGCAGGCTCTGTCCCGGCACGTTGAGGATCGACGAGACCAGTTGCATGCCGTAGCAGACCTGGATGGCCACTTTAGCTGCCTGGTTCGGACCTTCTGCCTCGTTGAAAGCATCGTCCACCGCAGAGACCAAGAAGAAATGAGGTAGGTGATCCGCACCCATTCTGGGAACGTCGTAGCTAGTGATTCCAGGTCCTACTGAAGCGATCTTCGGATATCCCTTTCCCGCCGGATCGTACTCGGATGAAGAGTAGATATCGTATCTGACCACGTCATTCTCGCCTGCTCCGTCATCCGGGGATGCTGGCCAGGTGAGAGTTATGTACTCCAGGCTCGGGCCAGAGAGCTGGGCGGAGACCGGTCCGGGTGGCAGCACTTGAACGTCAGGCGGTTGACCGCTGTCCTGCAGGGAAGCCTCAATATTGACCAACTTGGAGGTCTCAATCGAATCTCGGTTGGACAGAACAACATACCAGTCCTCAGTGGATGGAATGTCGAAAGATAGGGTGAATGACTCTCTGTTCAAGGTGGACTTGTGGCCTTCGAAAGGATATCCCTTAAGGAACTTGTCGAACTCGGTCCTGTTCACTATGAAAGCGTCCAGATGTATCCCGGTGAATATCTCCTCGTCATGGTAGAGCTTCTTCATGATCGTTGAATCGTCCATGCCGAACCCATTAGCGGGATGCTGTATCCCGACCTCCACGTCGTACCTGAAGCTCAAGCTGAACGTCCCTGGTAGCAATGGAACTGCCGGCGAGATCAGCGGAAACGGTCTGGAGTTGTTGGTGGGCGCTGTCCAGTTCACGTAGTACATCGGTGCGTTGTTGATCCCCGGCACGTTGATTATGAGCCTGTTGGAAGAGCCGGGGTTCCATGTCTCCTCCCCGTAACGGCTGTTCATGTGGATCAGCAGACCCTCGTCGTATTTGTTGTCCCCCATGCTGCTCTGCCTGCTTTCTGAGGTTGTGAAATATGCAATCCCGTCCCCGTCCGTGTAAAGCCAGGCGCCCCCGAACGTAGTTCCGAACATTCCCACAGCGTTCCAGTCTGCCAGCGAAACTCTGACACCATCGATCGGATTGCCGTTCCAATCTGTCACCTTGACGGTCACGTTCCCTCTGTCGCTCCCTCCATTCCCATTGTAATCGTCTATTCTATGGGTCTCGTTTATCGGGAAGGGTGCCTGCATGGCCCCATCTCCCCTGTACGTTATCAGGCTGCCCCAATCTCGGTTCCAGCCGTAGTGGTAGAGGTCCCAATTGTCGACTATGGTAGCCGCTGCGCTCCAGTAATTGTCCTGTTGATGCCACCCCCTCTCATAGAAGGTGCCGTAGCAGTGATCCCCTGCTATCCCGAGGACCTCCATGTATGGTATCAGCGTCGCCCTTGACGCAGCAAGGGTCAAATCGCCCAATTCACCACAGTTGCCGTTGTGCTCGAACTGGATCCTGACCATTTGCCTTGGACGGTTCCCGTCGTTGTCCTCCTGGGCGTTCAATGCAAGGGTGGATTCTACCCAGTGTGTCATTACCTCAATCGCGTGGGTGTCCTTGGTCCATGGTCTCAGTGGCAGGCCGTCGTTCCCTCTTGCTGTCTCGCCGGAGTTGTTGTACAATCTGGGTGTGGTGTATGGTATGCCGTCCCACAGGTATTTGATGCCCGCGATCTTGTCCTTCAACAGCGGCGGGTTCTCCTCCTTGGGGTACTTGACGGTCAGCGCAGAATCGTCAGGCCAGTGGGTGTCCGCCATGTTGAACACCGACCATCGCCAGAAGGTCCCGTTACCTGCCGGCCAGCGGGGTTCCGCGCCGAAGTGACCTGAGTTAACGACCCTGGGGTTGATGAACGTGGGTAGCTCATCCGAGCCTTTCGGATGCACGATCCACCAGTAGTAGATGTAGGGCGGATACTCCTGCCTGCTGAGATTGCAGCATCCCTCTTCCTTCACCCAGTACTCAACAGTCGAGAACTGGTCGGGGGTGCCGAGATTATAGTCCACGATGTTTGCGTAATCCAAGTGGGCGTCATTGTGGTAGAGGGTCTCGGTGTTGTTGAGCCATACCTCCGCCCAAGTCGAACCGTGCATGAGGGACGCGGTACCTGAATGAGCTATCGAGAAGACCAGTTCGTCCACCATCTTCTGCGGGACGGTATTGATGTAATCCGCGAACTCCACCGCTCTTGCCGGCACGTTCCTCTCCATCAGGAACACAGAGTTGTTGTCCGAGTAGAACTGTCTGTGGTTGGCGTATTTGAAGCTCGTCCCCACGCTGTCGTACATCAACCATTCGGGTTGGGCCGCGGTTCCGATGTTCTGATAGTAATGGAGCTTGCCGTTGTTCTCCCCCAGCACGAGGTCCGGTATGTAATCCAGATTGAGGTCAATCAGGGCTGGTGCGGCGTCTGCGGGAAGATCGATGTAAGGGAATATCGATGTGTCCAATGTCCAGTTTGTGGTGTCATTCCAGAACTGCCTTACCGTACCCGTGTTGTCTCCCACGGTTATGTCGAAGTCACCGTCGTCGTCGAGGTCCGAAAAGCAAGGTGCGCTGTTATCCCCGACATCCGTCCATTCCAGTCCCACCATGATCTCTGTGAAGACCCCTGCGGTGTTCTCGAAGTAGTGAAGTGTCCCGTTGGCCTCACCCATTATCATGTCAGGATAGTTGTTTCCGTCGATATCCTCAAGGTCGATTGAAGCTGAACCGCTGTCAGCCGTTACATTGGGAAGAGCGACCCCCAGAGCCCATGATGGAACACTTGCAGTTCCTTGGTTCTCGTAGAAGTAGACCTCCCCGGCTTGGGTCCCAACGATCAGATCCAGCAATCCATCGAAGTCCACGTCACCCACTGCTGGGTCCACTCTGCCCACGTAGGAAATCCCCGGGAACATCGATATGTTCCTCTTGAAGACACCTCCGACAAAGACGTCGTGTCCTTCCAGGTAGTGCAGGGCCCCATCCAGGTTCTCGTAATAATCCAGGTATCCGTTTGAGTTGCCCACGATCATGTCAATGTCCCCATCCCCGTCCAGGTCCGCGAACTCTGGAGTGCTCCTGCTGCCAACGTCGATGTTCACATCTGCAAGCTGCTCGAACTTCCTGGTGATGTTGTCCTTCAGCCAGTTAGGTGATCTGTCGATGGCGTCGATGATGGACTGTGGCATGCCCGCCGTTGGATCGGGTTCCCTCATCGGGATCAGGCTTTGGGTGGCTTGATCGAACTTGAGGTAGTACTGTCCTCCCTGTGGTATCCACACGGTGTCGGCAAGATAATCCACCGACTGCTGCGGTATGGGGTCATCCGACCCTCTTGTGCCCGGCAGGTCATCCGAACCTGCGCCCTCTCCGGAGTTGAAACTAGTTACACCCGCAAGAGGCCCTAGCTGGAAGACCAGGGAAAGACCAATAATAAGAACTAGTATCCGGCCCACTGGAGACGTGATTCTCCGCTTCATTGACAATCTCCTCCTTGTCGACAATCAACAAGATTGGCGCACATTTTGGTATTCCATCCTATCTATAAGTATCTTTTTCACCACTTGGCAATGTCTAATATACCACAATCACTTGTCAGCTCGTCCACGAAGGACGGAGGGTAGAAAATGGTCGCACAACCACCTATGCCGGGTATGGGCTACCAGCAACCTCAACCTTATTACCAGAGGGAACTGGAGACCCTGAAAGGTCTGAAGCACATCAACTGGGGAATTATACTGCACATCGTGGCCACGCTTCTTCTGTTGTTGACGGCGCTGGTGGCAATCACTGTAGCGATATCTGCTATAGGAACGTCAGATCCGGATCTGGGGGCGTTGGTTGCCGTGGGTGCATTGGTCTGTGGCGGTGGGTTGATAGGCCTTGTGGCCATCATTCTTTGGTTACTTGGAATCTATGAGATGCACAAGGGAAAGGACGAGTTCGGCTCTGAGCATTCTACGAATGTGAGTAGGGCGGTCATACTCATCATACTGTTCGTCGTGCTTACCGTGATCAGTTTTTTCGTGACTTTAGTCCTTGCGTTAAGTTGGATCTCTTTGACGGCTACCCCTTCCGATATCATCGAATCACTCAGGCTGACGATTCTCGTCGGTGGAATCATCGGCATTGTAACCACCGCTATGCTGGGCTTGGCCATTGTTTATCTGATATTATCACTCTGCGACGAGAAATACAAGAAGATCCTCTGGGCAGCCTTCGCCATTTATATGATCCTCACGGTGGTGGGCACCGCCATATCAATAGCTGTGATTTACGGCGATTTGAGCAGCATCACCAATGTCGACGATATAACCAACCTCTCGAGCGCTGGAGATCTGGCCCAGGGCATGTCCTTTATCGCTTTCATCCTGTTCCTGTTGGCGTACAGGCATGCATATAATAGGGTCAGGATCGGCGAGCTCCAACCCGCCCCCATGCCCCAACCGCAGATGGGATATATGCCACCTCCACCGGGTCCATATTATCAAGCGGGCCCACCACCGGCAGCCCCAACTCCGAACGTATGCCCAATGTGTAACTCGCCAGTAGTTCCAGGGGAAACGTTCTGCGCAAACTGTGGAGCGAGGCTCTAGGGCTAAGGCAGATAGTCGACGGACATGTGCTTCCTGATCGATTCACAGAAGTCTTCATCCAGAGTTGGGTCTCCAAATAGACTCTCGGAAACCTTCTCGCTCGGGATCCCCTCTGCCGCACCTTTTGAGACGATTTCAGCGACTCTCCCTGCAGATTCCTCATCTTCCAAGAACGATGCCAGGACCTGGACGAAATCCTCGATTAGGTCGGCTGAAGAAGAGAAATAGAGCTTCGAATGTCTGTTTGCGAGGTGTTCGGACACAACTTGCACCATTTTTTCGGGCTCAAGGTCTTCGGCGAGTGAGATCTTCCACACATGTCTTACAAACCCGAATGGGCCCATCTTGTCGATCGTGTCTGCATCATGAACGACCTTTGCTTCCGGTGTTTCGGCCTCGACCTCTCCGTCATGAGCCTCAATGCAGTGAGTGACCATTTCAATGTCCTCGGGATCCACGCCGATCTCTGTCAAGTAATCCTTCGCCGGTTCGACCCCTGCAAAACAGTGACCCTTGTTCCCATTTATCAGACCAAGATCATGAAGCCAACCGCCGGCCACGCAGATGTCATGTCTCGCATACTCGATGTCGGCCAAGTATTCGACTATCTTGTTGACCCTGTGCAGGTGCTGATTGCCCTTGGATTTCCCATCGAACGCCACGACCCAATCCATGCAGATCGCGTAGTCCATTATGACCTCCAACTTGTCCTCACCTATTGTCATGCTTATCCCTCCCTCCACCGGGTGGTGCCTGGAACAGGAACCCTGGATCCTCCATCATAAGATATGTGGGACTTCCTTCTTTCTCCAGTTCGTCTATGAACTCCCTGATTCTCTTCAATGGGGGGTCACCAGCATCGCCGACATAATCGAACGGGAGCAGTTCCATCTCTTCCTTCGACAGACCATCCTGAATGATGTGGAGATGCCCCCAGCCCAGGTGTTCGAGCATCCTCAGCAGGTCCACCGGCTTCTGCTTCCCTATCTTGAAGTCCTTCATGACCTCTTCCTGGACCTCTCTCCTTGCCCTTTCTATCGCTCCAGAGATGACCTCGTGATCCGGTAAGTGCCCAAAATCCTCCTCCATCTTCCCGAAGATCTCGGCCGAGATGCGCATGAGGTCTTTGAACGCCTCGTTCCCGATACCATCTGGACACGGAGCCAGTAGCAGGATCCTTCCACCTTCTTTGGTTGCCCTGCAAGCCGCGTTGGTTGCCTTTCCTGCCTGGTACAAATCTATGCCCTTCGACATTGCGCTTACGACCGTCACGTCCGCCTTCTTCTCTATTGGATGGACGTACACCTTTTCCAGTATCTTGCGGTCCCTCTCATGAGTGACGAAGATGTCTCCTCCGGACAACTGCACGAGCCTTCCTTCCGGGTCCACGACCGATAGTATCGAGTACACCAGCGTTCCCTTCTCGGACAGTTTCTTCAGTATCAAGTTAACAATCTCGATCTTCCGATCGAAGACTGGATTGCCATTAACCACACCAGTATCCACGTTGTCCGCGAACCCCAGTTCTCCGAACATTCGAAGGTGCTCATCGGTGATTATCCTCTCACCGCATATCCCGGGACATATCTGTTTGGGTCCTCCCGCAACGCCTGCGAAGTAATGGTAGTCAAGGTCGCTCAATGGGATCAGTATCTCCGATTCGAACGCCACTCTGTCGATCTCAACCGGCGCTCCACCCAGATTACCGACTGAAACCAGGTTTTCGGTGCAACTGTGGGCGAATACCTTGTCCCGATGCCTGGGCCAGATCTCCCCACCCAGTATCTTCCGGTACTCGGTTTCAGAGGGCGCTCTGTGAGTTCCGCCGCAGACCAGGATTCTCAGGTTCTCCTCACTAAGGCCAAGATCGATTAGCTCTTCGAACAGCAATGGCAACAGGATCCTCGTGTGTATGTTCTCACGGGTATGATCGTCCACCATGATTGTGCAATGTCCGCCTCTGTATGTGCTCTGGATGAACTCCTTGAGCGGCGGCGTATCCGGTCCTATCGAGCTGGAGATTGCTTCCTTCAACCTCTGCTTGACGTCCTCGATGGGAGGTTGTCCCTCTGGTGCGCAGCACTCGATGAGCCTCCCTTCTTCCACGATTGACTTGGGTAAGATGCCCTCCAGCAACTCACTTCCGTAGATCATCTGGCCGATGTACTCCATCTTACACGCCTGACCTCACACTACATATGCCCATTCAGAATTCGGTATAAAGCGTTTTTGAGTGTGACGGTCAGGAAGACTTCTCGATCGCTATTGAGATCTCTTTGTCCCCGATGGTGTAGGCCTTCATTTCCTCGTGCTTCTCAAGGAGAACCTCCTCAGAAAGCGTCTCGCGCCTAAGATAATCCTCCCACTGGCCCAGCACTTCGGCCACCCTTCCTGTGCTGTCCTCGACGAACAGGCGGATCTTGTCCTCCACGTGGAGGTCCTTCTCCTTCCGCAGTCTTTGCACCCGGCGTACCAGCTCTCGCATGAATCCCTCATCCCTCAGCTCTTTGGTCAGTTCAGTGTCAAGCAGTATCTTCAGATTGTGCCCGTCCAAGTCCTCTTCCACGAAGTTACCCCAGAACTCCTCGTCATAGGTTTTGATGTTCAATTCCTCAAGCAGGATGTCACGAAGGTCCTCGTTCAGGTCCGAGTCATCTATGAACACCCTCGCCTTGGCCAGAGGCTGTCTGGTCTTCAACTTGTTCTCCGCCCTCACTGACAATCCAATCTCTGTTATCCTTCTCAGGAGGAGCATCTCTTCCTCGAGCTTCTCGTCCACCAGTTCTGGATCTGTGATTGGGAAATCTGTGAGATGAACGCTCTCCGGGGACGACTCGTCCACTGACCTCACGAGGTTCTGATATATCTCCTCCGCCAGGAAGGGGGTCAGGGGGGCCAGCATCTTGGTGATCGAGTTAAGAACATGGTAGAGCACATCGTACGCCTGCTTCTTCTTCTCACTGCTCTCCGCCTTCCAGAATCGTCTCCTGGACCTTCGGATGTACCAATTGGCCAGGTCCTGAATGAGCTCGTCGAGGATCCTGGTGGTATCGGAGACCTCGAACTTCTCCATGTGGTCGGTGAACGATGCCAGACTCGAGTTCAACCTGGAGATCATCCATCTGTCCAGAACGTCATCCGATTTCGGCGTGGCCTCCGGATCAAGGTCTGGCTGGTCAACTGACGCATAGGTGATGAAGAACCTGTACACGTTCCAGAGGATTGCCAGCAGCCTTGTCGGTTGCTTGGCCGCCCCATACCCGAACCTCAGATCGAACCTTGGATTCTGGGCGCTGTACACCCACCGCATCACATCCGCTCCCATCTTCTCGATGGCCTCATCGAACCAGATCACGTTGCCCTTGCTCCTGTGCATCGCATCCCCGTTCTCGTCGACCACCCTCTCGTACATCACGACGCTGTTGAACGGAGCCTTCCCCTCCAGAACGCAGCTCATGACCAGCAGTGAGTAGAACCAGAGACGCACCTGCTCCCTCATCTCCAGAACCAGCTCCGACGGGAACCATTTCTCCCAGAAGTCCCTGTCATTCCTGTATTCAAGGGTGGAGTACGGTACGATGCCAGCGTCAAGCCAGCAGTCGCCCACCTCTCTCACACGTGACATCTCCTCTTCGCATTCCGGGCATTTGATCTTGATCTCGTCAATCCAAGGCCTGTGCAGTTCCGGAAGTTCTGCATCCTTGTTCACCGCCCTTTCCAGCAGCTCTTCCTTTGAGGAAACGATTTGAAAGTGTTCGTTCTTGCACACGTAGAATGGCAGCGGCAATCCCCAGTATCTCTTCCTTGAGATGCACCAGTCCCCCAATGCGTTCAACCAATCCTCCATCAGTTTCTCGCCGAACTTGGGCTTCCAGTTCACTTTCTTTGCCTCTTCCAGCATCAAATCTCTGAGCTTGGGCACGGCCAGGAACCACTCGTTCACCAGCCGGAACACGATCTCCTCGTGGCATCGCCAGCATTCAGGATATCTGTGCTCGTAGTCGTGAATCTTGTAGGCCAGACCCTTCTGCCTCAGGTTCTCGAAGATCTCGTCATTGGTCTCGAACACCGACTTACCGGTCAGAGGTTCGAACCCTTCTATGAACACCCCGTTCTCATCAATCGGGCAGATGGCCGGCAGGTCATGTTCCTTCGCCAGCTCATAGTCCTCCTGTCCGCAGCCGGGTGCGATGTGGACGATCCCGGTACCCTCTTCTGTGCTCACCTCGTCCCAGAGCAACACCCTGTGCTTGACGCCGCTTTGAGCCTTCAGCTCGTCGAAAGGGCCTTTGTACTCCTTGCCTTCCAGCTCCGAACCCATCATGACATCCAGGACCTCGTGATCTCCATCCAGTGTCGGTACTGCCTCCTCCGCAAGTATCAGGATCTCGCCTTCATTTGACACTTCAACATATCTCTCATCGGGGTTGACCGCGATGGCAACGTTGGATGACAGCGTCCACGGTGTAGTCGTCCAGACCAGGAAGTTCTTGTTCTCTTCCCCTATGATGGGGAACTTGAGGTAGATCGCCTTGTGGACCATCTCCCTGTAAGAGTCCATCAGCTCATGTTGGGAGAGGGATGTGCCGCACCTGGCGCACCACTGCATAACCCTCGCGCCCTTGTACAGCATGTCCTTGTCGTTGCACACTTTCAAGAAATGCCAGATGCTCTGGATGTTCTCATCCGACATGGTGAAATATGAGTTGGACCAGTCCATCCACTGACCGAGAACCTTGGACTGCTGTTCGATTATCCCTGCATACTTCGTTACGCGTTCACGGCACTTCCTCGAGAAGTTATCCAGGCCGTAATCCTCGATGTCCTTCTTGCTCTTCAGGCCCAGGGCCTTCTCGGTCTCCACCTCCACCCAGAGCCCTTGGCAATCGAAGCCGTTCTGAAGCCTCTGGTTGAAACCTTGGAGCGCCTTGAACCTCTGGATGACGTCCTTGAGCGTCCTTCCCCATGCGTGGTGCACACCCATGGGATTGTTGGCCGTGATAGGCCCGTCTATGAAGGAATAGTTGGGTCCGTTAGAGTTCTTCTCCATCAGTTTGTTCACGAACTCTCCTTCTTCCCAGTATGCAAGCCACTTGTCCGCGATCTCCTTGAAGTTGGGGTAGGAGCCGACTTCTGGGAATTTCCCTTTACTCATAATTTGTTCCTCCAAGAGCCAGAAAACAGTATGAACTCAAGCACTCGGAGGGCTTAGCGCCCTATAATAATGATAATCGTGCAAGAGCTCATTGGGTGTTCATCTGGATTGGGGTATAAGTAGTTTATGCGTTGAGATGTCTGGCACCATGGCAAGTCGTACCAACTACCAGCGCAAATGAATAATACATCCTTCATGATTATTCCGCGGGTGAGACCATTCGGTGTGTGGTGACAGGAGGAGCGGGGTTCATTGGCAGCCATCTCGTCAAGAGGCTTCTTGACGAAGGCCACCACGTCGTTTGTGTCGATACCTTTGACGATTACTATTCTGGAAAGGAGGTGAACATCGGGAGCATTGCGGAGCATCCCAGTTTCGAGCTCCAGAGGACCAGCATTCTGGATTACGATGCCCTTCTTGCCAGCTTCAACGGCGCAGAGGTGGTGTTCCATCAGGCCGCCCAGCCCGGAGTTCGTGTCTCCATCGCGAATCCTTTCAAGACGTATTCTACCAATGTCAACGGGACGCTCAACGTGTTGCTGGCCAGTCGGGATTCCGATGTCAAGAAGGTCGTTTATGCATCCTCCTCTTCGGTTTACGGGAACGGCGTTCCAAGGCCCACACATGAGGATTGTGAGACGAGGCCCATTTCTCCCTACGGAGTCAGCAAGTTGGCGACCGAGCACTACTGCAGGGTATTCGGGGAGTTGTACGGAATGAAGATAGTCGCCCTCAGGTACTTCACCGTCTTCGGTCCGCGCCAGAGGCCGGACATGGCGATCAGGAAGTTCGTTCGGTTGATGGAATCCGGTCAACCGGTGAACATCTACGGGGACGGAGAGCAGACGAGGGACTTCACATTCATCTCCGACGCGGTCGAGGCGAATATACTAGCTATGGGAAGCAGCGGGGCGGACGGGGAAGCTGTCAACATCGGCGGGGGTAGCAGTGTCACGGTGAATCAGGTCGTTCAGAAGATCAAGGCACATTATCCGGAGTCTCCGGACCCCATCTATCAGGAGGTCCAGCAGGGGGACGTTGACCATACCCTTTCGGACAACTCTAAGGCAAGGGAATTGCTGGGTTGGAAGCCCGCAGTATCGTTCGACGAAGGTCTGAAGGAGTTCGTTGACTGGTACCGGTCGAATGTTCAAGGTAAGGCCAATGGTGATTGAGTTTGGTGGAAGCTGATCAAGCTGAAGAACCGCACGAGGAGATCCCCGCACCCAGAGATGTCTGGACCGCCAGAATTGCGCTTTCGATCTACGCCTTCTTCCTCATCCTCCTGGCAGGCATCGGTTTCTACATCCTTTTCTACGTCGTTCTTCTAATCTCTTTCCTTGCTCTTGTGATGCACATCGACAAACTGGAGACGTTCGAGATCGTGAGCACACTGAATCTCAAGAAGAAGATGGTGCTCATATTCATCATCGCCCTTCTGACCCGACTGGTAATGCTGGTCCAAGACCAGATAATCACCGACGACATACTCAACTACGTTCTTCGCGGAGAGATGATGCTTGATGGAAGGATCCCATACGTTGATTTCTACGGCGGTAGCAAGCCTCCCCTGCACAATCTTATCCTTCTCATGGTATCGGGTGCCTTTGGTGCTGGCGAGGTCCAGTTCCGGGTCGTGTTCTCCATCATCGATGCCATGATTGCTGTGATGATACTCTTCCTCTCCGAGAACAATCGGGGGAGCAGGTTCCTTCTATCGGCGGCTCTGCTGTACGCTCTCTGCCCAATTGGCGTCATCACCATCGGTCTTTCAGGCCATTTCGATCCGGTTCCTGTGTTTGCCGTGGTTCTTTCGACGATATTCCTGATATCCAGAAGACATCGGTTGTCATCTCTGTTCCTCGGTCTGGGGCTCGCCCTCAAGGTGTTCGGTGCCGTCCTGCTGCCGTACTATTTGTGGAAGACCAAGTTGCTCAAGGAGAGGGTGTTGTACATCATTCTGTTCACCATACCAATGGGCCTTTCACTTCTGGGCCTTTACATTCTATCACCTGATGGTCCTGGATTCTACTTCAGCGAGACCTCTGGGTGGGGGGGCTGGTGGTCGTTCACTCATTTGATCACCTTCGCGTTAGGATCAGACTACATTGGTGACATGAAAGTCTCTTGGATTCTCATGGGAGCATTCCTTCTGCTGATACTTGCCATGTACATATCCATCTGGAGAAACAGGGACGAGGAGGAGAGAATGATACTCCTCTGGTACCAGGTGGTCGTGTTCATATCGATCGCATACGTGGGTCTTATGGTCCTGGATGGTTGGGCCCAGACTGACGCCGGGATCTACATCCTCCCCGCTTATCTGATCTTCGTGATTTATGCGGTCGCAATGAGAATAGCGCTTAACAAGTACTGGGAATCCATCTTCCCGCGGAAGCTATCCGGTGGGCGAACCGAGAGAATCCTCATCATCACCAGCCTCGCCATCATACTGTTCTGTTTCGGCCTGCCCAACTACGCTCCATGGTACATAATCTGGTTCCTGCCGTTCCTTCTTGCAGTGAGAACCAAGAGCATCAGGTTCACGCTTCTTTTCCTTCTGGTCTGGCACATAATGGGGAAGGGCGTTTCCATATTCCCCGGACTTCCGCCAATTGGATGATCATCTTGGAGGCCTGACTGGCTTCCTCCTCATATGCTCCCGACGGAACCTGAAGAAATCTCGCAGTGTTATGAACACCACCGTTGACGGCTTGATGTATGATTTCCCCCCTTCTCGATCATAATGCTTGATGTCTACCTCAGTTACGGAATAGCCCTTGACCTGAGCCAGGGGCAGGATGAACCTGTGCAGGCCCAGGTAGCCGTCCGGTTTGAAGCCCATGCCGAGAGCCGCCTCCTTGGTGAACGCCTTGAACCCGCTGTTCTGATCTTTGATGCTCAATCCCAGGAATCCCCGAACGATGACCTTGTTGTACACCCTTGATATAAGCCGTCTTATCCAATCATCCGCCCTTTCGAAGCGATGGCCGCTGACGACGTCATATCCTTCCTCGATTCTCTTGAGGAACAGAGGGATCTCTCTCGGTTCGTACTGGCAGTCCCCGTCAATAATGAAGAACACGTCACCTTCCGCATTCTCAAAACCCGTCTCGATGGCCCAAGAACGTCCCTTGTTCTTATCGTGGTGGACGGTTCTGACATTCGGATACTTCTGGGAGAGGTCGTCGCAGATCTTGCCAGTGTCATCCAGGCTTCCGTCATCCATCAGTAGGATTTCGCCCTCTATTCCCAGTTCCTCGTATGCCTTCACAAGATCGATCGTCTGTCTCTCCACATTGTCCTTTTCATTGTATAGAAGGACTATCGTGCTGCACCTCATGATATCAGATACCGCCTGGTTGGAGCTCAATCTTTGATCTCCGAAGATTTTGCCATCTCAACGGGAACCAGCTTCTTCTCCGCAGCGCTTTTAGAATTCGCCAGATTCCTAACGACTATGACTATTCCCAACGGAATGAGGATCCAAATCGATGTGAGCGTCATCAGCAATCCCGCAGTGGTGGCAAGTGTGATGCTTATGCCAGAAGCGCTGAACACCATCGCGATCAGAGCCACGTTGAAAGTACCACCGGGGACGAAGGACCCCAGCAGCGTCGCCAAACTCGCCGCAATGAGGACGAATCCGACAAAAGGCGCGGATTCCGGCGCAAGTGCGTACATCACCAGGAATACCCTCATTGCCTCATTCAGCCAGATGACCACCGTCAGGGAGAACGTGGTGAGTGTTGTCCTCTTTGATCTCAGGATGACCCTGAACCCGTCACTGAAGTCGTTGATAGTGCTGCTGACCGCCTTTTCCCACTTCGGAAGAGGTCTCCTTACCACTCTGGACGCCGTCCTCACGAACCAGTTCGCGAACCTGTCCAGTGTGGAGAGATGAAGTGCAAGGTATACAACTGCACCCAGAAGGAGAACCACCAAGATTATGAATACTACCAGGAACAAGCCCCCGGCAAAAGGAAGGAATGTCAATATCAGAGCAAGTCCGATGATTGCGAACAAGGCGAGAACCAGGAGATCCATGACCTTCTCTGTGAATACCGTGGCCAGCCCACTTCCGAAATGCAGACCAGACTTCTCCCTGAGCATGTATGCCCTCACAGGTTCACCAGCGATTCTTCCAGGTGTGACGCTGTTCACGGAGAGGCCTACGATGACAAATGACAATGCTGTCCTGAAGGACGTCTTATGATCAGATGAGTTCAAGAGGAAGAACCACCGAAGAGCCTTCGTCAGCAAGTTCCCGAAATAGAGAAGAAGGACCACGCCGATGATCGCCAGATTCGCTCCTGAAAGTATGGAAACCAGTCTACCTGGATCCGCCAACCAGAGCATTGCGAGAAGCAATATGACGGAGATTACTACGAGGGCCACCGTTCTGGGCCTTATCTTCTTTCTACTTCCCCTTACCCCACTCCCTTCCATTGATGCCAAGTGATGATATGAGGATACAAAATACTTGCGAAGACCAGTCACTTGAGTCCTTGTGGTCAGCCTCCTGAATTCTGCATACTGTTAAATACGAATAGGACTTTCTTACAAGGCGAGTCTCTTAGATGACTAGGAGCCTCAAAGAAGAATAAGGAAGTATAATATGGACGACGATAGAGGAAGGCGCGGCTACGATCGCCCGCCTCGAGAGATGCACAAGGTCACTTGTGCAGATTGTGGAAAAGAAGACGAAGTTCCGTTCAAGCCGGACGGGACTAGACCGGTATACTGCCGGGATTGCTATAGGAATCGCAGGCCTAAGAGGTATTAGTTAGGAATAAGTAGAGAGACTTAACGGCTTTCTTTTTAATAGAAGGGAGTTAAACCTCCCATTTTCTTTCTTTTGCTCTAGGTTGAATGCCAAGTTTTTTTTCGTTTACCAAGAGTCGTTTAGCCCCAGCTCCGAGCGGAGCCATTCTGCCTGGACTCGGGGTCACAAATATATATGGCTTGTCTTATGCACAATTGGGGTAAGTTATGTATTGTCAGAAATGTGGCAACCAGAACCCGGATGAGGCGCAGTTCTGTCTCAGGTGCGGCGCTCCGCTCCATGCTGCAGCGGCACCTCAATGGCAGCCGAAGAGGGATGATTGCGACCGGGGGGACGATCCATGTACTGGAACGAAGCGTGGAGATGCGATCTTCTGGGGAATCATAATTGTCCTGGTTGGGATATGGATACTAATCGAGTTCGTCCTGAAGAGAGTCCTTGAGACTTCTCATTGGATACACACTGTTGAGTTGTGGTGGATTTTTGGATTGGTGATTGGAATTGCCATCATAATCGCGGGACTCAGATTGGTGTTCAAGCGCGGAAGAGCTCAATAGGCCTTGCACGATTGGTCGCATGCCATGCAGATATCTCTGTGACGTTTGCTAGATAACTGAATCCTCGTGTCCAGCCACAGGAATGAGATGATTATGGCTATGAGGCCGAATGCTGCACTTCCAGTCAGTTGATGCACGCTCACGACCACGAAGAAGAAGCCAATCACTAGGAATATGTTGAAATGGTTGTGCAACCCGGCCTTCCCTAGAGAAAGGATGATGTCAGTTAGGCTGAGTGCGACGAGTAATATGCCCACCATTAGAAAGACATACAGAACCCAGGCGTCCGCATTGACTTGAAGAGCGATGTAGGCTATCGTGAAGATGATCGCCACAACTGACCCCAAGGCCAGACCGGTGCAGCCGGAGCACACTGTACGGTCCATGAACTCCATTAGATGACCGTTGAACTCCTCACAATCTGGATGGTGTCCTGTCATTCTCCTACCGCTCTTCTCCCGCTTGTCAGCAATGTATGCATGGCCTCCCGCTCTTGAAGATCTCCTCGTCCATCCGGGTTGCAAAGCCAGTGAGACCCCGAACAGGCAGCTGGCAATGAACGCTCCCCCTACGATTAGTTTGTCATTGAGCGTGGTTGAACCAGATTCAGAGAATCCCAGCCAGGCTATCAGAAGTATGAAAACAGCTCCCATCACTGAGAGAACAAGGTATATTGTTACGTTCCTTCTAGGCGTCAAATGAGACTCCTCAGCGTCTTCAGGACCTTCTGTCCAGCCATGTGACGATAGCCCCTTCTTTTGATTTCGTTCTTGGAGAAGATACCCTTTATGTTCCGTACCGCTGAACCGTAGAACTCGCGATAGCACTGGAAGAGCTCCTCCTGGACCTCTTTTCTGGAGAGCGTCTCAGTAGGCATGATCGCATGGGACATGTCGTAGTTGGCGTAGTTCAGATCCTCCAGCCATCCGTTCTCCCTTGCCTCGTCGAACACTTCGGTGCCCGGAAACGGCGTCAGCGTCGTGTACACGTTCAGATCCGAATCCAGGTCGAACGAGAACTGCCGAAGCCTCTCTATGGATTCCGCGGTATCCCGTCTGGAACCTATCACCATCATGGCCTGGGCGAACACATCGTTCTTCTTGAGGGTCTTCACAGCCTTGACCGAATCACCCACGCGCGCCCCTTTCTTGAAGTACTTGAGCACTTCTGGAGAGTCGTTCTCTACCCCTATCAGGATCCAGTTGTTCCCGACTTCTCGCAACTTCCCGACAAGCTCTGGGTTGTTTGAGATGTCATCCGTCCTCGCCTGGAAGAACCAATTGACGTCGTCTATGAAATCCCTCTTGCGCAAGTCCTCCCACAGCCCCATTCCGCGTTTCCTGTATTCGAAATTGTCGTCCGTCAGCCACAGGAACATCCCTCCGTACCTCTTGTGAAGGAACTCCATCTCATCCGCGATTCGTTTAGGAGATTTTGTTCTCCATCTGCCTTTCCAGTGCCTCCACTGTGTACAGAATGAGCATCTGTGGGTGCAACCTCGGGAACCTTCGAGTATCATGTACTTCTTCTTGCCGGCCATCAACGAGAAATGGTACCTGTCCATGTTCTTCTCGATCAGATGGTATGCGGGGTAAGGTAGATCGTCCAGGTTCTCTATCAACGGACGATCGGGGGTATTGACGATCTCCCCGTTGTTCCTCAGCGTCAGCCCCTGGACCTGGCCCATGTCACCGCCCTCTCGAACCGCCCTTATCAGTGCGACGAGCGTCAACTCCCCCTCCCCCTTCACTATATAGTCGATCTCAGGGAAGTCCCTGATGGACTCCTCGGCCACGGCCGTGAAGTGCTGTCCGCCCACAATGGTCACGGTCCCTTCGTTCACTTCCTTGGCTGTCTGTGCGACCCTTGCACATGCGTACGCGTTGCAGGTGAACCCCGATGTTGCGACGAATGATGGGGACATGGATTCTATTACTCTTTGGATATAGTCCCAACTCTTCTTCTCGGCCTGGCAGTCTATCACCTTGATTTCCATATCAGGGAGCTCTCTCTCCACGTATGCAGCCAGAACCAGCAGTCCTGTTGGTGGCGGCAAGTACTCCCCCATCAAGAACCAGTAATCTTTGGGTGGCTCGACGAACAGTATGCTCGAAGACATATTTCCCAGCGTGGATATTCAAATCGATACTGAAATAAGTTGTTGTATTTGCCTCGAATGAAAGATTTAAGAGCGTGTTGAGCATGTCAGTAAGTTGCCAGGCTATCGGGAAGGCAAAGAACAGGTCTGGGCGAAAGAACTCGGGATTTGATGCCCGGACTGAAGGAATTGCGTTTAAGACGGCCGAATCGAATGTTGTGAGCCGCCATCACTGGGGAAGGAGGAAGTAACTTGGAGAACGTGGGGAGTGAGAAAGACTGGGAGAATAATCCTGCTGAAGGAGATAACAATCCTTCTCATGACGGTAGAGAGCCTAAGAACAACTTCAATCCAGCAATGAAGAACATACACCTGTCACCGATCGTTAGGATAAGTGAGCAGGCTCTGGAGATGGGTCCTTCATACCGGGAGAGGACCGGGAAGGATTTCATCTATTTCCAAAGGGGAGAAGTTGATTTCCCCACTCCTGAGTACATCAAGGACGCCGCAAAGAGGGCCCTAGATGAGAACCGAACCAAGTATCCCAGATCTGGAGGGGAACCCGAATTCAAGGACGCGATCCTGAGGAAACTGCTGGACTTCAATAAAGCGGAGAACCTCAACAGGGAGAACATCGTCTGCACCTACGGTGGAATGGAAGCTCTGCAGTTGTCGTTCAAGCTCTTCGAAGGCGGGAAGGCCGCCACCTTCGCACCTTACTGGAGCCCCATATCCGAGAACTTCGTGCCCTTCCTGCAGATGAATCTCACCGTAATGCCGTTGAAGGAGGATTTCAGCATTGACTTCGACCTGCTGGACGAGGTTCTGAAGGACGTCAACATCTTCTACTTCAACACCCCGAACAACCCCACCGGGAAGGTGTTCTCCGAGGACGATGTCAAGAAGATCGCCGAACTGTGCTACCAGAATGATGCTTATCTTCTCTCGGACGAACCATATGAGAGGATCATATTCGATGGCAAGAAGCACTTCAGCGCCGCGTCACTTGACTACGACAACATAATCTCCGCATTTTCTTTCTCAAAGACCTATTCAATGACCGGATGGCGCATGGGCTATCTGGTCGCCAGGGATCCGAAGGTCGCCGGAATGTTGAAGCTGGGGAATTACAGCTGCACGGCCGGAGTGGTCCAATTCCTGCAGTTTGCCGGCAAGGAAGCGCTGGACAATCGCGCGGAAGGGGAGAAGGCCATAGGGGAGATGGTGGACGAGTACAAGCGCAGGAGGGACGTTCTCTGCTCGGAACTTGCGGGTGTTGACGGCGTCAAGTTCGAAAAGCCAGAGGGGGCGTTCTATCTGTTTCCGAACTTCACCGAGCTGATTCCGGAAGAACTTCAGGGAAAAGACCGTGATGAGTACGTCTTCGACAGGCTGATGGAGAACGGTGTTGCCACCGTCTACGGTTATTGCTTCGGAAAGAGCTTCGGGGACAACATCAGGATCTCATTCTCAACGACTCCGGTACCCGTAATTGTTGATGGCGTCGAGAGGATTCGCGAGGCGTTTGAGTAGGATTGTAGAAAGACAGCGGGCCCAGAGGGATTCGAACCCTCGATCTTTTGGTCCGAAGCCAAACGCCATATCCTGGCTAGGCTATGGGCCCATGTTACAGGATTCCAAAAAGAAACAATGGGATATAATACCAACTACGGTTACATTCTGTCAGGCGATTCGATTCCCAGAAGCGAAAGGCAATTCCTGAGAGTCTGTTTGGTCGCCTTTACCATGGCTATCCTCGATTCCTTGACTTCCTCTTCTTCCGCTCCCAGTACCGGGGATTTGTGGTAGAACTCCGTGAATTGTGTGGCAAGTTTGTATGCATAGTCCGCTAGAAGATGTGGCCGCCGTTCCGCTGCCGCTGTGAACACGATGGACGGGAAATGTGAGATCAACCGGGTCAAGTCCCTCTCCGAATCGTTGGTGAAGACTATGTTCTCTGGTATGGAGGCATCTTCGAACACGCCCCCTTTCCTCAGTATGCTGGATGCCCTTGCATGGGCGTATTGAACGTAGGGTGCCGCATCCCCTTCGAAGTCCAGTGCATCTTCCCACGAGAACGTCAACTGCTTCATGGTCTGCACCTTCAGCATGTGGTACTTTATCGCTCCTATCGCGACTTGTTTGGCAATCTCCGCAACCTTCTCGTCGTCCAGTTCCTCGTTCCTCTTACGGACCTCTTCCTCCGCCCTCTCGATCCCTTCATCTAGCAGCTCATCGACCGAGACTATGACGCCTTTACGTGTCGACATCCTGCGCCCCTTCATTCCAACGAACGCAAAGTGGACCACATCCAACAGGTTATCATCTTTCAGGTCTCCCAGCAGTTTCAGAATCGTCTTCAGTTCCTTGAACTCAACCTTGTGGTCCTCTCCGAGCACTATCAGGTTAGCGTCAGCTTGACCCAGCTTCCACCTGTGGTATGCAACGTCCCTCACGATGTAGACCGAGGTTCCGTTTGGTCTTTGGAAGACAGTACCTCCGCCTCTTCTCTCCAATCCAAATTCGGAGAGGTCGATGGCATTGGCCCCAGTGTCAAGTTCCAGGGATTGCGGAAGTTCCTTCAAGTTCTCGATCGCCTTCCGAGCCGAACCGTCGAGGACAAAGCGGCTCGCGAAGTCAAAACTGTCGAACGTAATTCCCAGCCTTTCCAGGGTCTGTTTCTGCCCAGCGAGTACGTCGTCGACCACCTTCTTCAATCTACCAATGGATTCCTCGTCCCCCTTCTCGCATCTCTCTGCAAGTTCGTCTATCTCTGAATCGAGGTTCTCATCTTCGATGAGTTTGGTCGTGGGAACGTAAGTAAAGAACACCTTGAAGTCCGGCTTGTCTGCATATTTCTCGTACCTGCTCAGCAGTTCGTTCTTAGCTGGTCCATCACTCTTCTCCAATACCGGTTCTCCGCGCTCGTCGAATGTCAATGAATACTTCTCAGAGACCTTGTTCTCAATCCCCCACGCGATCGTCGCGACCTGCTTTCCCATATCGTCGACGTAGAAATGGGTCTCAACGTCCCAGCCCACGGCCCTGGCCAATCCTGCCATTGTGTCTCCGATGAGGGAGTTCCTGACACGACCGACGTTGATGGGTCCAGTGGGGTTGATCGATGAGTGTTCCAGAAGAAGCTTCTGCCCCTTGTGGTAATCTGATTTGCCATAGTCATCCTTAGATGATAGAACCTCTCTCAGAACCTTGTCCCCGAACTCCGGGAAATCCAGGAAGAAGTTAAGGTAATAGACGCCGCCAGCTTCCATGACCTCTACACTCTCGACGAGCTCCGGTTTCTCGAATCTCAAGATGATCTCTAGGGCGATCTCCTCCTGCTTCTTCCCCGTGGGCTTCAACAGCTGGACGCAAAGATTGCTGGAGAACTCCCCGAACTCGGGCTTGGTCTGGATGTCGACCGAGATATCGTCCGGACTCTTGGATAATTGAAACGCCTCCTGGACCGCCTTGGCCAGAGACTTCTTGATATCGACCTTGATCTCGTCTATCATCCGATCGACCGCAACGGGCTCGCTGGGATTCGAACCCAGGATCACCAGCTTAGAAGGCGGGCGCCATATCCGGACTAGGCCACGAGCCCCAGACCCGCAACATGTTAGGATGATATAATAATCTTATCTCTGAGCAAGTTCGGCCAAGCATTAACTTTAAGTCGGAATATCGTCTATTTCGCACCGTGGTTCAAGCGTGGAAACCGGAGGACTCCTTGGAACTGTATGGAGTTCAGAGGTGGGGCTCAGGGTATTTTGACGTGGACAAAGAGGGCAACCTCTTGGTTAGGCCGAACAAGAACGAGCTGCAGACAGCCAACGTCAAAGCGATTGTGGACCGGCTCGTCAAGAAGAAGATTGGATTTCCTGTCCTGTTGAGGTTCCCCCAGATCCTGGACCACAGGGTCAACGAGCTGCACGAGTCATTCAACGATGCGATTTCCAGGTATGAGTACGGTGGCAAGTATCAGGCTGTCTTCCCGATCAAGGTCAACCAGAGAAAGGAGGTGGTGCTGGAGCTGCTCAAGGCCGGCAAGAAGTACGGTTATGGCCTGGAAGTGGGGACCAAGTCGGAGCTACTGGCCGCTCTCGCATTGGACCCAAAACCTTCTTCGCTACTTGTCTGCAACGGGTTCAAGGACGAACGGTTCGCCAATCTTGCTTTCGACGCATCTTTGGTCAAGGAGAAACTGATCATAGTCCTGGATGAGATCGGGGAACTTCCCACGATTTTCGAACAGGCGAAATCACTGGGTCACATGCCGTTGCTTGGGGTAAGGGTGAAACTGCACATGCGCGGTGCCGGAAGGTGGATATCCTCAGGCGGGGAGCTTGCCAAGTTCGGGCTTTCGGGGTCGGACGTACTGGATATCGTGGAATCTCTCAAGAAAGAAGGACATCTGGATAAGCTGAGAATGCTCCATTTCCATCTGGGCTCTCAGATCACCCACATCAAGAGGATCCAGGACGCGATAAGGGAAGCAGCCAGGTTGTACGCCGAGCTGCACAAGATGGGCGTTGACATCGAATACTTGAACGTCGGCGGCGGTCTCGGGGTCGACTACGATGGCAGCAAGAGCGTCAGCGAGTCCAGCATGAACTATTCGATGCAGGAATATGCCAACAATGTCGTGTACATAATGAACCTCGTCTGCGAAGAAGAGGGCGTTCCCCCACCCACACTGGTTTCAGAGAGTGGAAGGGCCGTCACCGCCCACCATTCACTTCTCGTCTTCAACGTCAAAGGCAAGATGCACGCCGATCAGGATCCCGAGAAAGTCAAGATCGCAGAAGAAGACCCCATCGTCCTCAGCGAACTTCGAGATACCTATGTGGAGCTCAACAAGAAGAACTTCGTGGAATACTACCACGACGCGCTAATCCTGAAGGAGGACCTCGTGAACATGTTCAACCTCGCCCAGATCGACCTGAGGCAATTGGCAAGTGGCGAGATCCTCTTCAAGGGGATATGCCAGAAGGCCTCTGAGTTCGCAAAGGACACTGGCAACAGATCGAAGGAGTTCGAGAATCTGAGGAATATTGTGGCAAGTAGATACATCTGCAACTTCTCGGTCTTCCAGTCCCTCCCCGATTACTGGGGGGTCGGCCAGCTCTTCCCGGTCATGCCCATTCACAGGCTCAACGAACCTCCGGACCAGTACGGCACCCTGCTGGACGCCACTTGCGATTCCGATGGGGAGATCGATCAGTTCATCGACATAAGGGACATCAAAGAGGTCCTGGAGCTGCACTCCCTTGGTGATCAACCATACTACATCGGGATATTCCTGCTGGGAGCCTATCAGGATACTCTGGGAGATTTCCACAACCTGTTCGGTTCGGTCAACGAGGCCCATGTCCACTTGAAGAACGGTGAATGGCAGATCAAGCAGATAATCAAGGGATCCACCGTAGGCGAGGTCCTTAGCTTGTTCAAATACGACCGGGAGTGGATGACGACCGCCTTCAAGAAGCTGGTTGAGAATGTCACCAGCAAGGGCAAGGTCGAGAGGAAGGAAGCCAAGAAGATATTGAAGGACTATGAGAGGGAAGTCGAGGAATACACGTATCTCAAGTTCTGAGATGTACCACCAGTCTGTTCGCCCATCACTAGATTTATTAGTTTGTATGGGTAGTGGGGGACTATGAGCAGGGGAGGGGGCCGTGGCCTACTATTCACCAGGAAAACGATATCGACCATTCTCCTCGTAGGAGTGGTTGTTGTCTTGTTGCTCCTCAGCGCCCTTCTTTCAAACCTACCAGACGGGGGAACTCCCGGTAACGGTTCAGCTGAATATTTCACAGATACGGTCACCAAGATAGTGGACGGAGACACCCTCTATGTGGGCGATGTCAAGATCCGTCTGGTTCTGGTCGACACTCCTGAGGTTGGAGAGAACGGTTTTGAAGAGGCCACCCAGTTTGCCGCCGGTCTATGTCCGGTGGGATCCAATGCGACGGTGGATCAGGACGACGGCCAGCTCTACGATCGATATGGTCGCATGTTGGCTGTCGTGTATTGCGGCGGGAAGAACCTCAATGAAGAGCTTCTAGAAGAGGGTCATGCGGTCATTCTGACGCAGTACTGCGATGAAAGCGAGTTCGGCGACCAAGAGTGGGCCAGGGAATATGGTTGCTAGCCCTCTTCGGGACATTTGGATTCAGAGTGAACTTCAGCCAGTGGTCAGTAGACGAGCCCTGCGAGATTCATACATGCTTGGATTCGAACCACGTGATGACCTTGCCCTTCTTCAGCCCAAACTCCCTCATGCATTTCACTAGGGCCCTGATTCCTCTCCTCTCTCCTCTCTACTCCTCCATACCTCTCAACATTTCACCCATGCGGCTCATCAAGTTCTCCATGAGTTCCCCTAGTTCTTTTCCATAGGGTTCGAAGTGACTTTCCATTAACGACCTGAATTCTCCCACATACCCGCTGTCCCCCGGCAGCTCGGCTATCCTGTCCAATTCGCCCTCAAAGACTTCGGTCAACAGCTCTTGTGATTTTTCTATTCTGGCTATTCTTTCTTGTAGCTGTTCCGGAGGTGGTGGGTTATTGACTACACTTTTCAATGATTCCACAGTGGATATCAGGAAATGTTCCACGAATTCGAATATTTCCTCTCTCTTTTCCTTGAAATCATCCATCGATTGTACGCCTTTCACCATTTCCAAGAATTCATTCACTGCCTCGTCACCCATTTCTTTCTGCTCAGCATATCGTTTGATGATACTGTAGTGAAGCCAGATGAGTTTGCGACCTAGCTCTTCATGATCCTTCAGTCTGAGTCCAATCGCATCTTCGGGCGCGGTCAAATCCTCTGCGTAGAAGAATGCCCCTTGTTGTTCACCGCCCACCAGTGTGGGATATACGATCAGACTGACCTCATCCACTAATCCTTCACGTATCATTTCGCTGTTAAGGGCCCCCTCCGAATCGAGCATGACCACTTTCACGCCGTGCTGTTCATTAAGATCACTCAGGGCAGCCTTGATGTCAACTTGCTCGTCACCTAAGGTGACATGCTCAATATTGCTTTCTTCTAGATAATCCTGGTATTCCTGTGGAGTAGATTTGCTGTTCAACACCAAATGACCTCTATAGACCGGGATCTTGCGTATTTGGTCCCAGTTGCGCACTTTTCCTTCACTGTCATGAACCACCAGAATTGGGCGAAGATCATCTGAATCCCCCACCTGTTGTGGTGACGTGTCTTGCTCCCACGCCTCCCACGCCTCTGGCGGGATCATATCCACAAAACGCGTGATCGCGGCAGCATCCGCGAGAACCGCATTGATGCCAAACTTCGGAGTTATACTGAATTCCATCAGGATCTCACGTTCGAAGTTATCAATTCTACCGTCCAGGCTTACAGCTTTATGAAGAACTACTTTTGGTAACATACTCTTGTTTCCCCCTATATCGTACTATTGAATACTGTCGGGTTGTTGCACAAATCCGGTTCCGTGAATATCATTGCGAGCCACTCCGCTCCCATATTCTGAGGCGGGATGGGATGTGCTCCCGGAGAGGGAAAAGACACACGGAGAGAAAAACCTGTCGCAAGGACGGACCATGGAATGATTCTAGGATTGGCCTGTCCGCCTCATCCTGCAGCTCCCCAGCAATCTTTGATTGAACATCCCGCCCTGGAGTAACGTTTTTTCGATCATTTGAGAGCAGTGTCAGTGCCGATTCCCGAACATGTAAGGCGTCAGAACCAAGGTTCCGGGCGGACATAAGTAATTGGGACATTCCCGCGATCTTCAGTGGAAGGCTACGGAACGAGAGGTTTTGAATGAACCCCACATGAATTGCCTTCAGAAGGCCGACCACAGGATCCCGGGGGTGCCTCTATCAGAGAACCCGAGGAATGTTGAATGAGAAAGTTCGCCCCCGTTCCGTTAGGGAAGTTCTTGATCCTTCTATCAGTTGTGTTGCTGGTGGCCGATGGGCTCAGTACCATCTACTTTGGAGTGGATCTTGGGAACCTCCTGTTGTTCGGCTTCGTTGGTTTGGCGGTCGTTGCCGTGTTTCTGTTCTTTACAGGGCTGTTTGTTGAGGACCCGACCTTCTGAGGCCGATTCATTGAGAAGAAATAGAATGATGCATGCACATCAGTTGCCGAATCGCGGGAGGACCGAGGATTGGTGAAGAAGGAACGTAAAGGAACCACTAGGGAAGGGACGGAATCGAGAGCCCCAAGGAGAAGTTCCAAGACTCCTGTAGATGAGATTGACCGACGATACATGTTGCTGGAGTTGGCATGCGCAGAGAAGCAATGTGATCCCTGCACCTACCCCGACTGTCAGAGGTTTGTACGAGAAGTTGCCAAAAGGCCGCCCATATCCACGAGGATGTTCGAGCTCCGCCCTATGGAGAGAGAGGGGCGGATTGAACCCGATCGAAGATATGTTCTAGTGGAGCTCGTCTGCAAAGAGAAGAAATGCAATCCTTGCACCTATCCAAACTGTCAGAGGTTCGTAAGAGTGGCCAAGAAGAAAGCACGTTACACAACTCCTTTGTTCGAGCTTTCGAGAGAAGACTGGAAAAAGGCGAGAAGAGCGAGTCTGAGCGAGAGTCTAGATGATGGGGGGGAAGCGGCGGTAGAGTCAAGAGAATCAGTCCTTAATCAACACCTTTATAGTATTTCCTTATTCATTGCCAAGATATGCAATTGAATCCACCACAAGATTCTGAGAAGTTCTTCATCTGGTTAAAGAGTGAGAGCGAGAGATTCTGGAAAAAGACTAAGATTCATCCAGCAATATATGGATTTCAAATCCAGAAGCGTACAAAATGGAATCCTCCTTTGGATGACGTCCAGATAAGGGAATACGAAACTGAGTTGGGCTTTGGATTTCCAGAGATTTACAGGACCTTTCTGAAGCATATGAATGGTACGGATAAACCGGCTGTGAACGTCTATGGAAAGTCTGGAGAACCTTATGCATACGCTCCAGCGTACTATTCCTATCCAAGAGATCTGAAGATTGTCAAAGAAATGATTGAATGGATTTGTGAGAGCTTCAAGATAGAAGTAGCGGATATTGACGGGGAGAAGATTCCGTTCATACTGCCTGTGGTCAGCCATAGATTTCTCATAATAGACAAAGCTGGGAAAAATCCAGTGTTATCTATGCATGGCGATGATGTCATACCTTATGCATCTTCTTTGAAGAACTTCCTCGTTGATGATATTTTCAGAAGCCATATGCAAGAAGAGAGTTTGCCGTATGTATCAGTTGATTTTTGGTTGGAGTAATCGGGCTGGGCTTTTTGATGGTGAGTGGCTCTAAGACGTTGCCACGGTATTGACCACGGTGATCCTTGAACAGAAACTGGGGTTTCGCATCCTGATAGGAACGGGCCCGGCGAGATTCGAACTCGCGATCTACTGCTTAGGAGGCAGCCGCCATATCCGAGCTAGGCCACGGGCCCATGGTCTGAAGCCAAGACGTGTTTAAGTGAATCTTGTTATTTAACTTTCTGCCAGAAGGGATTAAATACCTCGTAAGGCAGTGTTTGTGCGAAAGGAGCGAGTGGGTACTTTGTGGGTCTTTGGAAGGAGCTGGGCCATTGCCGTTCTCCTGGCATTCTGTCTGCTTTCAGTCAGTATTGTCAGTGATCCTGTCCAGGGAGGTAACTCTGCAACCCACGGAGGCCTCGCTGAGAACACATTGAGGAACGATTTCTTTATCGCTGGAGCGATGCTCGCAGATATTGACCATTTCCTGCCTCCTGGGGTTCCGCAGACCGATTCCCTTGCATTCACATCCGGACTGATCGACAGGGCCAAGAACGGGACGAACAACCTCAGATACTTCGCCATGGGATGGCTTGAACATCTGGACCAGGACAACGAGTTCATTGTCTCAGTGGCCAACATTCAGGCGACATATCCGAGCTACACCGTGACCGATATCAGGCTCGCATTTGACTACCTCACCATCACCCAGCATCCAACATATGTCAACGTCACCTTCATCAACGGCTATGCCGAGATTGTGGACGCGATCGCAGCGGGTTTTTCCAACATATCAAGTTCACAGGTTCGAACCGCCATATGGGACTTCGTCTTCAGTGAGTCCGGACAGAATCCGGGGTTGAACGCACAGATGCAGCTGGCCCAGCTCTTTGCTGTCCTCTTCCCAGATAAGGTGGCGAACATGGCAAATGAATACGACTCGTACTATCAGAGAACAATCGCGGGTCACCAGAATCCATTTCTCGGTTACTTCTACAACAGAGTCGTAAAGAGCATGATTAACACGATGAGAAGCGGAAATCGCCCAGAACCCAGATCACTGGCCTTCAGATTGTGAACTTCTTTCCTTTCACGGGCAGTTTGACCTTCTTTGCCATCCTCTTGAAGAGATTCGGATACTCGGTGTGTATGGGTATGACGATCTTTGGATCGATGTCCGCGATGATCGATTTGATCTCAGACATGCTGCAGTGTCCGCTTGCATGATACTGGTGGTGATGCAGGCCGTACCTCTTCAGCCAGTTGTGTTTCACCTCGTCCTCGATATCATTCTCCTCGAACGGTTCGCTCTTCGAGTGTATGAACTCGCTGCCCCTCTTGGGCTTTATGTCCACGAACTCGTTGAAATACCAGAAGTCCAGTTGTAGTATCAGTTCTCCCTGTCTCTTGTGAATCTCGTCGCTGCCGATCCATTTCTTCTCGAAAACTCTCTCCCAAAGCGGCGGTGCCTTGGCCATTTCCCTGTGGAAGACCAGAATGTGCTTGTTCTTCATGACGTTGGGGAGCTTGATTCCTGTGTCCTTTCCCAGTGACTGAAGAAGATGGGCGGTCCTCGCAGATACGACGAACTTCCTTCCTGTCGCTTTTGCCACCTCGTAGAATGTCCTTATCCTGTCAACGTCCCTAGGGTAGAATGTTGTCACCACCAGCTTCTTTCCAGCCTTCTTCACGATCTGTTTGCTGTGGCTCTTGACCTGGGCTTCGGTGTAGTTCTTCCTAGTCTCTTCAGGTGCGACCCGAGTGCCTTCACAGATTAAAGCGATCGGCCTCTCCTCCTTCACTCTGGCCAGGAAGTCCTCGGTGAGCTTCTTGTGGGACCCATGTTGCCTGAAATCTCCCGTGTAAACGACCGCTCCCTTCTTCGTGTGCACGATGTAGCCGTAGGCCGCTGGAACGCTGTGGTCCACGTGTATCGGCTCCACTTCGATACCGTTGATGTCGATCCTATCTCCTGTTCTGAACGTCCGGTAGTCGTGTTCACCGAGGTTCATGGCGGAGGTCGCCTCCCAGGAGTCCTTGATTATCTTGGTGCCCTCTCCCAAGTACACGGGGATTTCCGGATGAGCGAAGGCGATTTGCTGGCAGTGGTCAAAGTGGATGTGGCTGAGGAATATTCCGTCGAACATCGGCTTTCTGTATTTGAAGCCAGTGCGGTCGAGCATGTCCTTCGAATATAGACCAGGGATCTTTGGCATCAGGTCCAGCTCAAAGAAGTCTCTTAGACCGACCCTTCCAGTTCTGGCCATCAGGTAGCCGGCGAAGAATTCCTCACCGAAGCCGAAGCTCTGGCCCATGTCCAGGAATATCCTGGCCTTACCATCCTCGATAAGTGTCTTGTTCCCTCCGATCTCCCCTACTCCTCCGTACATGGTGATGCTGACCATTCAATGCCCTCCCTGCTCCGTGCGTTTGGAATACCCGTCGTCATACTTGTTCGTTTCTGAATACCATATGCTGGCTGTATGCGGAAGATTAAATAGTTCACTCTTGGATACCATTTATCAAGGAAGGTTAGCGCTTGAACGGTCTCGGTGGGCATATGAACAGGATTCTCATTCTTCTGGTACTCTTCTCACTTCTGCTGGCCAGCGGCAATTCAGGTGTCCTCAGCCCAGTTCGGAAGGACCTGGCGGTCGAAGGCGATCTTGGGCTTTCTGACCTTGCCGAAGAATCAAGGCAGGGCGTTGATCCAGTCCTTCTATCGAGATACAACTCACTCTTCGACTATTCTGACGTCATGGTAATCAGGAACCTCAACTCAGCCACATCCATGGACATCGCCGACTACTTCGTCCAGCAGAGGAACATCCCGCCGGAGAACATTTGCAACGTCTCCATCTCCTCCAACGAGGTCATTGACCGCAACACATTCAACAACCTCATGAACCAGATAATCACCAACATGACCTTTCACGGTCTTCTGTCCAAGATCAACATCATCGTGACGACCAAAGGGGTCCCGCTGAAGATGACCGATACCCTCTTTCAGGACCGAAGAGCATCCGTGGACACTGAGCTGGCCCTGATCAATGGAATCTACTCAGGTAATATTGCCAATAGGTTTTGGTTCGTGAACCCTTACTTCAACTCGACCGAGAGGCACTCCTTCCAGGACCACGAGCTGTACGTCGTGACAAGACTCACTGGATACACGGCCGAGGACGCCAAGGACCTCGTCGACAGGGCAACCAGAAGCATAGGCAAGAGGGGCAGGTTCGTGCTCGACATAGACCCCAGAAAGGATGGGTCCGGATACCAGGTCGGCAACGACTGGATGAGGATCGCTTACGACATTCTGACAGCAAGGGGCTTCGAGGTCTTCATGGACCTGAACAACACCTTCGTGAACAACCGGTCCGGGCTTGCCGGGTACTCCAGCTGGGGCAGTAACGACGGCAACTGGTACATACCTGAGAACACCAACACCGGGTTCGAGACCGACGCCAACGCGGACGACATTCCAGATGGCTGGCTCAAGACCGACAATCCTGGTTTGAGCCAGGTGATAAGGACCAATGTCGAACCTGCAAGCGGAACGTGGGCGCTGCTGATGAATCGCACCCAGGCAAACCTAAACTACACCTCCATCTCACAGAATGTCAGCATCATCCCCGAGAGAAGATACGTATTTATGGGTTCGGCCAACCTGACCAACGTTAGCGCTGACAAAGGAGTTCACCTTCAGATCAAGTCGTATCATTCGAACGGGACTCTCATGAACATGTGGAACGGTAGCGCCAGAACCGGGACCACGGCCAACTATGTGGGTCTGGGCCAGATAGTGTACGAACCTCAAGCCAATGCGTCGAAACTCAATGTCTCCGCCATCTTCTCACAATCCAGTGGCATCGTTTTCCTCGACAACGTACGTCTCATCGAGATCAAACCGCACAACACCTGGGTCGATGGTGCCGTTGGAGAGACATACGTATCCACCGGAGGAAGGAGCTTCAGGTACCCGACCAGATACGGCCAGTCCCTCGTCGCCGACCTCATAAAGGACGGCATAAGCGGAATCAAGGGCTACGTGTATGAACCGTACCTGAACGCGGTGGCACACCCGAACATACTCTTTGAGAGGTACACCAAGGGCTGGGCGCTGGGAGAGAGCTTCTTCGCCGCTTCGGAGATCGGGACCAGCTGGATGGACCTGATACTCGGAGATCCCAAGGTCGCTCCGTACAATGCAAGCTTCCTGCCGGACCTGGCTGTGACGCAAGGCAACTTCACGATATCCAACGATGAGATAATGATCGGTAGCAGTGTCTCCATCTCTGCTGTCATCGAGAACCGCGGCAACTTCCCCACCGTCAACGCCACGATATCCTTCTTCATGGGAATCCCTGGCTCGGGAGGAGTCCCCTTCACGAACATCTCAAGGACGGTTGACTATCAGAACCGGACCCGGGTCAATTTCAGTTGGGAAGCCAACGGGTTCCTGGGGAACTACGATATCTGTGTCTTCGCGGACCCTAAGGACGAGTTCATGGAGCTTGATGAACAGAATAATGTGATCTGCCAGCAGGTCCGTATTTCTGACGGCATATATCTCAACAAGGGCTGGAATCTCATCTCTCTGCCCTTCGAACCGTTCGATACGGCCCTCTCCGAGGCCCTGAAGAACATCAGCGGAATGTACGACATGGTCAGGTTCTACCATCCCTCTGACCCGGCCGACCACTGGAAGACCTACACCTCCTTCAAACCCACCGCCTTCAACGATCTGAAATGGATTGACAGGAAGATGGGCATCTGGATACACCTCTTGAACGCCACTGCTCTCAGAACGAACGGGACTTACTTCCGGTCCACCCAGATAGACCTTCTGGCAGGGTGGAACCTCATCGGTTATCCCAGTCTCAACGATATGTCCGTGGAAGACGTCTTTGCGGGGCTCCCACTCCTCAGGATAGAAGCTTTTTCGGGAGGTGCAGACCCTTATTTGCTGAAGCCTTTGGACAACAACGGCTACCTGTCACCCGGAAAAGGCTACTGGGTCAATGTGGCGGCCGATTGCACTTTGACCGTGAACGGGTAATCAGACCTGCTTCATGTGGACTTCGACGGTTGAGTTCTCTTCTACGTCCTGCACAGTTATCCCATAGTAGTCCTGTTGGATCGAGATTATATCTATTCTGGCCCCTCTGCTGGGAAGTCTGAACTCCCTTACCACCGTCTTGTCCGCCTCGAAGGTGAACGGGTTGCTGTTGAATTCCTTTACGCCGCGGTTCGGGTCCACGATTGACCATTTGGAGGGGTACCACATCCGCCAGTAACCCTCATCGTCAGTGACCACCTCATCGACCACATATTCGTCCCAGCTGGTCACCTTCAGGTCCGATCTCGGCAGCGAGGTGTGGATCTGGACGTATCTGTACGAGAATATGAGCCCGAACGCCGCTGGGGACGCTGACGCCGATTCGTAGGTACAGTTCCACAGGTGGAACTCTCCGCCTCCGTACTTGAAGTACAGATCTCCCAGGGTGGAGTTCTTGGCATTCAGGTAGGTCTTCACCAACACTACACCCTGAACGTCGCTCTCAACGATGAAGTCCTTGTCATTGATCCAGGGGAAGTAGAAGGTCACCGCATGTGGATCATCTCCCCTGAGGGTCGAACCTTTCAGCTCGAAGAGGTATGGACTGACCATCATCCCCTCACCAATCGGGTCGATGCTCTTCACGTCCTCGATGACCGAGTTCTCTATCTTCGCCGCCCCAAATACCTCGAAGTAGTAACCTTCGTCACCTGTGCTTCTTATGGTTGAGTTCTCCACAAGCAAGTAGCCCAGGACCCTTATCCCGATCGTCTTCCATCTGGAATCCATCTCTATTGTTGAGTTGCGTATCTCGAATGCGTCTCCATATTTGACTAACAAGTCGTGTTTCACGACCATCGTCACATTCTCCCACCTCCACTCCCGAGAAGGCGGGGAGTACTTCGAACTGGCCAAAAAAGCTGCGGGAGTTGTGGTCAAGAACATTGCTCCCATACTAACCGCGATAATGATTATCACGGTTGATTTTGTCACGTCACGATTTATCATGTATATTATTGTGTAACGGACTATATAATAACTTTATGGTGCGACGTTCACTGTCAAGAATCATGGTTGAATGCCTTTTCTGATTCTCATCCTTCCTTCGGAGCGACCAGGAGATTATCCTTGCTGAGTGCTTGTATCGATACTGAGAGCCATCGAGATCCACTTCGTGGTAGCCAGGATGTCAAAACTACCACCTCTGGGATACTCCCACGATAATCTGCAGCGAAACGCTTAATATATCGACGGACAATGTATGAATAGGGATAGGACAAGAAAGTTGGCTGGACGGTTCTCCGAACTCCCACATGGATTTGGTAATCCAGAGGTCAAGCCGATGCGATACACCGTAGGACGCCTCATCTGCAATTGGGACCATACTTCTGCCCGAGAGGAGGTTACCCCATGAAGGCGGACTCAATCGTCGTGCTGGGCGCCGCAGCGGCCCTTTTCTTCCTGGGACTAATCGGATTCATAATCACGGACACCGAGGTCAGGGATGAGCTCATTCCAGGCGGGGACGAGAACAACCCTCAGGATTACGTGGAGATTCAGTCAGAGATCCGGCCGTTCATGAAGGTGGGGGTATCCTCGATAGTGTTCGGACTGATCATCTTTCTGATATTCCTCCTGGTCGCTGTTGCCAGCAGACTCCGCAGATAGGCCAGCCTGGTTTTTTCGTACAAGTGGGGAACATCACATCATTCCCAGCATGATAACGACCACAAAAACCATTTAATCAGAGATATTCTTCTATCCGACCCAAAGCGAGAGTTCATAGAACGGCGACAGAGACAGGTGCGCTCATGTTCAAGAGGATACTGGTGCTGGCTGACAACTACAAGCTCACGGACTTCCTTCTGAGGTTCATCCCGGAGGTCTTCCCTCATTCTGAGTACCATGTTCTGAGCGTAGCCGATCTCAGCTTCGATTTCTTGTCCATGACCGATTACATCAAGGAGACACTGGAGGAGAGCGCCATCGAGGCCATGCTCCACTGCGCCACTGTCCTCGAGGAATCCGGGATAACTCCCAAGAAGACGATACTCAGAGGGAACTTCCAGGCGGTCGTGGAGAAGTACGTGAGGGAGAACGGGATAGGACTGGTGGCCACCGAGCTCTACATCGATGAGGAGAAGAAGAAGTCCCAGTTTGGCCACCACATAGAAGGTCTCTTCAAATCGGTCCCGGTACCCATCTTCGCCATGGACAGGCCGGTTGAACTCAGGAGACCCAAATCATTGTCCATCTTATACACTGGCACCCAGCACTCCGATATTGCCTTGAGACTGGGTCTCAGGTTGGCGAAGTACCTCGAGATCCCCAGCACCGTGATGTTCTGCGGAGGTCTGCAGAGGAAGGCCATGTACCCAGGCATCGAATCCGCCGGTCAAGAAGTTGGCGTCACCATGCACATCGATACCAGCGAATACAATTCGGTGGAGGACATAGTTAGAATGGCCAGCACCCATGACCTCTTCGTGACAAGCCGCGGAGGTCGGAGCTGGGGCGACAGGGTCGCCATGGTGTTCAAGAGACTGCCCTTGTCAAGGTTGGAGATCGAGACCATTCGGTGCGTTCCCGTCCCAATGCTCTTGGTGGGGGAGACGATGGGGGTGAGCTATGGCTAGTCCCGAGCAGATCGTCGTTTCGGTCATCTTCGTATTCACTTTCATCCTCATCGCCACCGAGAAGCTTCACAGGACGAGCTCAGCTCTCTTCGGTGCAACGCTCATGGTGATCGCCGGTTCGTTGATGGGTTTCTATCCGATATCTTCTTCAGGACCGAGCGAAGGTGCCTTCCAACACATCGATTTCAACACCATCGGCCTGCTGTTCGGAATGATGATTATCGTTGGGGTGCTCATGGAGACCGGGTTCTTCGAGTTCCTCGCCATCAAGATGGCCAAGATAGCCAGGGGGGACCTTTGGAAGATAATGATGATGTTCGTCCTCGTTACCGCGGTCGCCTCAGCCTTCCTGGACAATGTCACCACCATCCTGCTGATGATACCCATCACACGATCTCCATCGCGAATACCCTGGAGATACGTCCCATGCCTCTTATCATGGCTGAGATCCTATCATCCAACATCGGCGGTGCCGCGACCGTCATCGGCGATCCGCCCAACATCATGATAGCCAGCAATGCAGGCATTCCCTTCGTGACCTTCATACTGAACGTCGGTCCGATAATAATCATCACCATGCTCGTCGCCCTCTACCTCCTCAAATGGATGTACAAGGACGACCTCAAGCAGGTGCCCAAGCACGTAGACGTGCTGATGGAGAGGGACGAAAGGAAGGAGATCAAGAACAAGCCCCTTTTGATCAAGTCCATGATTGTCCTGGGTGCGGTGATCATTCTGTTCTTGTTCCATCATGTGGCCGACATCCCCCTGTCGGTCATAGCATTGATGGGTGCGGTCTTCCTTCTTGTGTGGGGCAACATCCATCCGGGTGAAGCGCTCCAGCACGTTCATTGGTCCACATTGCTCTTCTTCATAGGGCTCTTCATCTTGGTCGGCGGAGTTGTCGAAGTGGGCATCATGGAGGTCCTAGCGGGTGGGCTGGAAGCCGTCACCGGCGGCAATCTCATTGGGGCCATCATCTTCATCTCGTTCGTGTCCGCATTTGGATCCACGATTGTCGATAACATCCCTTTCACCGCCACAATGATTCCTCTCATCACTGCACTGGAGGGAAGTGCCGCATTCTCTGGACAATTGTCCGGGTTTGCGATCAACCCGATGTGGTGGGCGCTGGTGATAGGCGCGTGTTTAGGAGGTAACGGCTCGCTCGTGGGAGCCTCGGCCAACTTAGTGGGCGCCGGCATCTCTGAGAAGTTCGGCCATCCGATTTCCTTCAAGGCCTTCTTCGTGAAGTCCTTCCCCTTCATGCTCATTACGTTGGTTGTTGCCACGACCCTTCTTGTGATTTCAGTCTGGCTTCAGATGATGCTCTGATACCTTGACTGGATGTGTGAGGAACCGAGCTTCTGCTTCATGCACATCTCAGATGAGATCTGGCAACTCCGGCATGACCCGTGAAAAAAACTTAGAAAAGTATCTGGGGGAAAAAGGTTGGAGGGGGAGAGGTGTTTCTTCCCATTGAGCCAGAAGCCCGAGGGATCTCAAGCTTCGGAAGTCGGCTCCGTAGTTGCCTCTTCCCTTTGTTATGCCACGTTTCCCGGTCTAGAACTGACCGTTCGTGGGTGGCAACGGTTGTGTCGGTACAGGTGCGACGACATCCTGAATCTGGACGTATGCCAGTGCCCCACCAACTATCAGTAGGATGGCACCAACCAGCGTCACGTACATGCCGTAGTCCATGCTGACCGTCACTAGTCCGGTATAGGTGGCGAACCCTGCAATGACTGATGTCATGGTTATGGCCAGGACCACGAAGATCATGACCAGAATACCCATTATCAGACTTGCTATCGCGAAGCCCTTTTTAGGGATCGCAACGAACACCAGTCCGAGTATGCCCAGGATCAAGGCCGGGACGCCGAATATGAACACTCCCAGTCCAGATGCTGTTATCGAACTGTACGAGTCGCTGATGGTCACCCATGGCAACAGAGTTCCCACCAATGCGAGCATTCCACCTACTATGCCTATTGGCCTTCCGTAGTTCATTCGCTTACCTCTTGGTCCAAACCTTTGAACCGAAGATTTCGACATCGCAGGCTATAAAAGACATTCCCCTCCTATTATCAACAAAGAAATTAACGCCCTGTGTATGTCTGGCTAGGGTGACACTGAGGGCAAAAACGGAGAACTCCGCTCATTCTAGAACGTGAATGTTCTTCTCCCTGCACATTTCCTTGAGGATGTCGGGCCAGACGGTCACACTGACCTCTCCCAGGTGGGCCTTCTTCAGTAGGAGCATGTACGTTCTGGACTGCCCTATTCCGCCGCCTATGCTCAGGGGTATCTGACCGTTCATTATCGCTTGGTGGTAAGGCAATTCGAGGAAATCCAACTGATTGGACATCTCCAGCTGCATCTTCAGGGTCTCTGGGTTGACGCGAACCCCCATTGAAGTGAGTTCGTGCCTGCGCTTGGTGACCGGATTCCAGACCAGGATGTCGCCGTTCAGTCCGTGCATGGGTTTTCCGTCCGCTGATACCGTCTCTGTGACCCAGTCGTCGTAATCTGCGGCCCTCATCTCGTGCGGATAACCATCCTTCAGCGTCCAGCCGATACCGATGATGAACACTGCTGGGTACTCCTGCAAGATAGCTGTCTCTCTCTGCTTCCTGGGCATATCTGGATACATGGCCAGAATATCCTCCGCATGCAAGAAAGTGAGCTTCTCGGGAAGGCTTGGATACTTGTCCGTCTTCAATTGGGGGAACATCTCCTGCACGTGTGTCTCGGCTCCCTTCAGCACCTTCCAGATCTTCTCCACCACGTCCATCAGAAGGTCAAGGTTGCGTTGTTCCTTTGTGATCACCATCTCCCAGTCCCACTGATCAACGTATGCGCTGTGGTCGTGGTCCAGGAAGTAGTCCTTGCGCACTGCTCTCATGTCAGTGAACAGTCCCTCTCCTGGCTTCATGTCGAACTGCTTCAGGGCAATCCGCTTCCATTTGGTGGCCGCTTGGACGATCTCCGCATCTATCGGATTCTTCTCGTGGTCATTCGATATGTGGAAGCCGATTGGTTTGCGTGAACCATCACGGTCCAGATAGTCGTTGACGCCGCTTCTCACATCCACAATCAAAGGGACCTCAACGCGAATGAGATTGAGCTCCTTTGACAAGCCCTCCTCTATGTATGTCTTTGCTGCGGAGATAGCGACCTGCGTCTCCTTAGGCGTAAGCAAGGAAGTGTAATCATTCGGTAGTTTCTTCTCCAGGTCTTCGTAATTGCCGATCCCGGGACCGGCCAGGTCTGCTTTCTTGTCTAGCATCGAGTTCACCATTTTGCCCAGATTCAGATGGGAGTTTCAGTGAACGTTCATTGGATAGAAAAAGGTTTTGCATTGGGCCCTGATTGATGAGCCACATCCGTGGAGTATCTTAATCGTTTTCTCTGCTCTTAGAACGCACAAAAGAGTTCAGGTCCTTGAAGTACAACCCTGTTCGTATGCATCACCTGTCCGTGCCAAGAAGAATGACTACTTCGTTCCGATGAGGAACAGATTGCACGCTGGAGAGGTCCCGGTCTTCCTAATGCTTTTCTTCAGCTCCTCTCCTTCTTTCATAAGACGGGATCGCGTTTCTGGCTCTTCCAATTCCTCCAAATTGCCAAGATTACGCTCAATCCCCTTGATTGCTTTCTCAATTCCTTCCTCATTCATTGGGTCGCTGCATTCCGACCATCTATTGCATAACAAACAGTTGATGGACTGGGTGGAATCGAATATCTCAATATCTGCCAATCCTAGATTCCCAAGAGCATCCTTGATCTCATCCCTTTTCAGCGTCTTCCCGTGGGGGACCCCCCTCAAGGAATCGACTTCAGCATCCCAGTGGTGGCTGAGTATGCCCGTCCTCTGTGCCTCGGTCTGATCCCCATCGCAATATGATTCCGTGACGATGAAATGGCCACCTGGTTTCAATACCCGGTTCATTTCCGCCAGCACCTCGTTCAATCTGACCATGTGATGAAGTGAATAGGATATGCAGACAGAGTCAAAATGCTCTTTCTCGAACTCCAGTGACTCGGCGTTCATCTCCAGGATCTCCACGGGTTCTTCCTTCAGCTTCTCTCTCGCGGGCTCAATATTCTCCTCGGAGATGTCGATTCCAACGAAGGATTCGTAGTCCTTCAGGCTCTTCATGAGCGTCTGGATGAACGTTCCGTCCCCCGTGGCGATATCTAGAACCTTACCTCCAGAGATCGAACTGAGTCTCTTCGCCGCTCTTTCTGCTTCAGGGTCTGTCAGGTCTTCCGGTGGACTCTTCATTCCCTTTCTCCCGACCCACGAAATCCAATGGAAAGCACTTAAGATGTTTGGTTAGGTCGGTGATCCGTATCGCGTTGAGGCCCATGAATCGTTTCCACAAAAGAATGAAGGGTGCCAGGTCACCGCCGTAAGCCCCCTTCTGTTTTAGCGGCATTTGACTAAGCGTCCTACCATGTTTGGACTTGCTCCGATGGGGAGTCGCCGTCTCACCAAATCCCGCAACAACGTCCTCGGCAACCGATTCATCCTCGTTGCGGACTGTGTCGTTTCTGCGCCCTTGCCGACCCTCTCGAGCCACCGACTTGCGTCGATCCACACTTGAAGTGGAGGGGGGACTTTCCTCAGCGCTAAGCACCGTCAGCCGCCCACGGTCTCCTGGCAACTAGAAGATAGATTTAGCTATGGTAAATAGTTTTTGATGTTAGAAGGGGCAGTCAGCCTGACTACTCGATGCCAATTATCTGGGCTATCTTCTGCTGATTCTCCGGATTGGCTTCAAAATATCTCCTGGACGGTTCCAGAATCTCGGTCAGCTCTCCCGCGGTCGCAGACTTCAGGTCCGCTGGATGTAGCTCACCTTCAGAGTAGGCATCCGTCAATTCACGGAAGCTCCCATAGACCACGTCTCCTCCGAACTTCTCTGGCCTTTCCACCTTGAGCTCATCCTTCTTCCTGAAAACTACTATCCTCACAGTTTCCAGAACTGGATTGTTGTGAACCTCTTTCTCTGGACAGAACGCCTTGTTGATCTTCTTCTCTATGTCCTCTGGCTTATCGTGCAGGAAAATGCATGTCTCTGGCATTGACTTGCTCATCTTGACATCGGCCGCGTCCATCCTTCCTCCGCCCTGCAGGCTCGGTAGCAATGGAGTGTGTATCGCAACTATCTTCTTCCATCCGAGTTTGGAAGAAATATCTCTGTACAGCATATGTGCATGGCGCTGGTCCATTCCTCCGTAGGCAACGTCCAGATCCATGTGTGCGATATCGGTAACCTGCATCGCTGGGTATATCATCTTGGAAGCGTCTAGGTCCGCCTCCTCTTCAGTTCTACCCATGATGGACATCGCTCTCCTTATGCGTGCCACAGTGGAGGCCTTGGAAGCCTTCAACACCTTCTCCCAGTATGACTTGTCATCCACCAGATCACTGGCGAAAATGAACTCCACCTTCGATTCGTCCACTCCTAGCGACACCAAAGCGTCCTTGACATAGTTGCCGCAGATGTAGATGTTCTCCAGATTACCCTCTAGCTTGTCATTGATGAATGCATGCCAGTCTGCCAGAAGAACTCTCACATCGAAACCAACGTTGGTAAAATCCTTCAACTTCTCGGAGATGGGTATTCCCTGCCCAATGTGCATCAGACCGGAGGGTTCCAGACCGATGTACGCACGGGGGCTGTCGTTGGTCTCCAAAAGCGCCTTCAGCTCATCGTTGGTCACTATCTCCTCAGTGCCTTCTTCCAGTATTGAGATCTTGTCCTCCAAATCCATCTGAACCCTCAGTAACCTTAACGCTCTTCCCATGCCTTCTTTTTGATCTCTGGCGTCTTCTCGTCCCCTTCTCTGATATCGGCGTAGGCAAAGCGAAGTATCTCCATTCCGCTGAGCTCACCCACGATCTTCTTCTCTTCGTCCACCACTGGAATGTCGTTCAGCTTGCACTCTTCCATCATCTTCAGAGCGTCGAGGAGGGGCGTCTTTGGTTTGACCGTGATGGGATCGCGCATGAGACTGTCAACGTCCTCTCGGAACAGGTCACCCAGATACTTGACGAAACCCACGACACCAGCACGCCTGGCTCCCAGTCTTGCGTTGGTCACCCGGAGTATGTCTCGGAATGAGATCATCCCGATCAACTTCTCCTCTTCATCGACCACATACACGTTCCGGCCGCGTGGACGCGTGATCAGGGCGGCGACCATCTTCCACACTGGGTCACCCTGTTTGACAACGGAAGGCTCAATGTCATATTTGCTGTAGATGTCCTCCACACGGAGATCCTCAACATTGTGATGCAGCACCATCTCAGGACTTTCTTCACCCATTCTCACACCTTGACGGAGTAGTGAATCTAACGATATTATTGTTTCCCTATTATCATGGGCTGGGGGAGAACAGACCAAAGGCTTAACTATCGTAGGAGCCTATTTTGGGCGGATGAAGAGGAGGCGTCGCAGGCGGGGACCGAGGATAGCCACCAAGGTCCTGGAAGAGGCTCTCGTCGAAAGGGCGAAGAAGCTCAGAGATGATCCAGATATTCTGTTCCCCAAGTGCGAAGGGCACGAGGACCACTTCTTCAAGAACAAGATCAAGTTCGAAAGGGTCTCCAGATTCAAGGATAACGAGAAGAAGCTGGCGGCTCTGACCAAATGGGGGGACCAGCTGTCAAGAGTCTTCGCCACTTCACTACAGATGGCTCTTCGAGAGGAGGTTCCCCGTCTGATGTCCATCGGCCTGGGTGGAAAGGACGTTTCAATCGTTTACAACAAGAAGGCCAGGAAGGAGATACTGGTCGGTGTGCAGTACTTCGACGACCCGGACCTCCGGCTTCTGGCATTCGGACGCATCGCCAAGCTGAAACGGCTGCATCTCTACTCCATGAAGGATGGGTTCGTGTGCACGGGCAAGGAGGACAAACCTCCGTCCAAGTACGTTGCTGAAGCGATGGCTGCCGCCAAGTGTTCCTTGACCAAGAAAGGACAAAGTCACATCTGCGTCCACTGCGAGAGGGAAGGCGTTCCGTACCTCAAGATCGCCTGGCTCGCTCCGGAAGTTGAGGTCATGCTATGCCATTCTTGTGCCAAGAAGGAGAACACTTACATCAACCTGACAAAGAGGTTCCTCTCTCTCGATCCCAAGACCAGCTTCCGAGTCGAGGTTTACCCCAACTTCAAATGCGAATGCGGGGACGGGTCTACGTTGAATGAGATGACCACCCCGCCCAGAGAAGCCCTGGCCAGATACATGGAGGGAGAGATGGACGACATCGAGTTCATCGATGAACATATGGAATACGTTAGCGAGAACGTCCCCGCCAGTGCTGGAACAGTACTCGCATTGGGCAACAAGTGCTACGGCGACGACACTGAAGCCTTCATCAACGCCCTGAACCCCTCAAACATCGAGCGAAGAGCCCTGGAATATCTGCTGGAGAATCTGGACGAGAGCATCGTGGTGGAGAACGCCACTCCAAACAAGATACTGATGATGTACTGGGACATATACGGCGTGGACATCCTGGAATCGATAGTCGGCGACCAAGACATCGCAGAGAAGGTGTTCGAAAAAGGGCAGTGGAAGAAAGACACTCCGGCCAAAGTGTTGAAGACCGCACAGTCCAAGGCGAAGAAGGACAAGATAGAGTCAGCTCTCCCCAAGTACAGGGATTTGCCACCAGTTGCAGCGTTCGCGGATCGGATAGTGAGGGCGTACAAGGCCAAGGGCAAGAAGTCTGCGTTGAAGGAGATCAACAAAGCGCAAAGCAGTCCGGACACCAAGATAAAGTCGGTCAGGTACGCGTTCTTGCTCGCGTTCAGCGCCGCGACGGGGAAGGACTGGCAGTTCACCAAGGAGGAGACTGACTTCGGGGTGTTCCTCAAGGATTACGCTGAGAAGCTGATGGAAATGGAAGGGGATGACTATCATGAATCGTTGCAGGAGCTTCTGAAGGCCAGCGGTTCTACCCAGAAGATCTAACTGACGTGGACATCCAGTACGACATGAGAAACCCCTGGAGCGTATGACTTGATTCTTCTTTGATTCAGAACTTCGATCTTTCTGTCTTCTTTCCTGGCCGCATCTTTGACATTCCCAACCGGTCTGTCTGGCAGAAGCTCGTTCGGACAGTTCTCATGGTAGTGAATGGTCCCCCTTTCTCCAATGACCCTCATTGCTTTTGGAAGGTAATTCTGTCCGCTCAGGTATCCCATCACCACTCTTGTCGCCACTCCCTCAGGGGCCATTTCAAGGCAATCTCCAAGGATGGGTTCCACCACATTCTCCACTCCGTTCAGCTTCGTGTTCCCTTCCAGAAAGCCGAAAGCGACTGGGTTGATTTCCACAGCATAGACCTTCTCCGGTCTGGAATGCACCGCCATGGGCAGCGAGAAATACCCGATTCCAGCGAACATATCTACCACGATGTCCCCATCATCGCATACCTTTGCCATCCTGATCCTCTCGTCGATGTTCCCGGACGAGAACATGATCTCCTTGGCGTCCAGCTTGTACAGGACCCCGTTCTCCCTGTGCGTGGCGACCGTCCTTTCTCCCAGCAACAACCTGACATCAGGCTTCCTTATGACTTCGGAGACTCCCCCAACGTCCTCCAGTACCGTAGCGGCACCCAGAACCTCCGCATACACCTTCGCAACTTCAGTATCGTATTCTCTCAGCTCCTCGTTCAACTTCAGTATCAGAACATCTCCCAGCATCTCCCACTTCTTGGGGAGCAGACCGACCAGATCATCCGGAATCTGCAGGTTATCGACGATCTCCTTGTGGGGGTCGTAGACCTCCGCTCTCTCAACTGGCTCTTCCTGTTCTACGGATACCGCACCCCACTTGGCAAGATCGACACCTTCCATCCCCAGCACGGGTATCTCGACGAACTCATCGCCCACCAGGAACTTCCTCCGGGAATCCAGGAGGTTCAATCTGGACAGTTCGAGCCTGAGGTCCTCGGCCTTCTCCCTCTCAACGCGGAGAGCAAGCATCAGGCTGTTATCGTGGCGCCCAATAAAAACCTTCAGCACCAAACATATATGAACGAAGAGGTTTTCCGTCTACTCAATGAGGAGGATTCTCCTTCTTCTGGTCATACTCGTCTTTCTGGCGCCCAATGTCAAGGGGGTGTCATCGTTGGCCGATCCCAGCGACGTCAACCTGATAATCTCGGTCATCAAGACACCGCAGCTTGCGCCCGGCGACAAGGGAACCGTCGACCTGACGCTGTTCAATCCGTATGTGAACGACATGGCCAACGTCAGCCTCACCGCCAGCATCTACCTTTACGTGTCCTGGGACGAGGAGGTCCCGGTGGATTCTGACTGGGATTGGGACGAACCTTACTTCGAGGAGGATGGAAAAGGGATCAGGGACCACACTTGGTCTTTTGCGGTCCTTGAGCCAGGAGTGCTCGGCCAGCAGAACATATCAGCAACCCTCGTCACAAGCTTGGACGCTCCTCACGGGGGGATACTCAACCAAGGTTCTTACTTCGTGCGCTTCGAGCTCGAGTTCGACTACGTGCATCCATCCAACGGCACTTCCGAGCACGCTCTCATGAGGTCCAGGGGTTTCTTCACCTGGGAGGAATGGGAGTTCGCGAGGCAGGACCCGACGATACCCAGCGACCCCAATTACCTGGGAGGGCTCAATCTTACCCACCTTGGCGTTTCAGGGATACTGCCGGACACCTCTTTTGGAGTGTTGGAGCCGTTCCCGGCCCTGGTCTTCTACGCCCTGGTGATCGTCGCCGTGGTGGCTATCGTCTTTGCATTGCTCTTCTACCTGGAGGAGAACCCGGACAAGTGGCCCGGACTGGCGAACCCGTGGATAAGGTTCCGGAGCTCGATGAAGCAGTCCAAGCGGATATCCCAGAAGAAGAAAGATGACGCTAGCTCCCGCAAAAAGGTTTAATACGCAATCACACCTTTGACGCTCGAATGGACGAGGAAGAAGAGGCACGTGCTTTTCCAAAGAAGGTCGCCTTTGCGTTCTACGCATTCCTGATAGTGTTGGGTCTCCTCATGTACCTGGGTTGGGGCATGTACTTCGGATCCTGGGACCTGCTGGCGCCTCAGAACATTGGTGTGTACTCTATCGTTGTGATATTGATAGGATTCGGCATAACAGGGGTCCTTCTCTACTCAAGACGCTAGTACGTCTTGGCAACGCAGATGGGTGTTTTGGTATCCTTTCCGCAGATGATGCATTTGCCAGAGAATTCCTCGTGGCCGACCGGCTCCCCAAGGACCGACATGCCCGTCTGTTCCTCAATCTCATGCCCGCAGGACTCCTCTCCGCACCATCCCATCATTAGTATGCCGGTTTTGGTCTCATCAAGACTGGTCACCAGATGGGTGTTCTCCCTCATTTCCTTCTCGCCACGGTCCATCATCTCGGTCTGGATCTGATTCACCAGGTCCTTGATCTTGGACATCATGTGGGTCCTCTGGATCATGTCCTTGGTCTCGGCGTCCCTCCGCACCACGGTTACCGCTTTGGCCTGGATGTCCTTGTTCCCGATCTCGATTCTTAACGGAACTCCCTTCGCTTCCCAGTCGTAGAACTTGTTCCCCGGTCTGAGGTCCCTGTCATCCAGATGCGCCCTCAACCCCGCTTCCTTCAGTTCGTGGTAGACCTCTTGGCACTCGTTCTTCACCGCGGTCTTCGATCCCTTTGCCAATATAGGAATTACTACGACCTGTATCGGTGCGATCTGCGGCGGGAACATCACTCCCTTGTCATCCCCGTGGACCGCTATTACCGCGCCCAGAAGACGCTCCGCCATGCCGAAGGTGGTCTGGTGCACCGGCTTGTGCTGCCCGCTCTCATCCTCGTAGGTTATGTTGTACGCCTCCGAGAAGTTGGTCTTGTACTGGTGTATGGAACCAAGCTGCAGTGTCTTGCCAGTGGGCATCAGTGAATCTATCCCTATGGTGTATGCCGCACCCGCGAACTTGTCCCACTCCGGCCTCTTGCACAATATGTACGGCAGGCAGTATTCCTTGCTCAATCGTTCAATGATCTCCACGTTCTCCTGTATCTGCCTCTCCGCGTCCTCGAACGAATCGTGGCAGGTGTGCGACTCGAAGAAATGTATCTCCCTGACGCGCATGAACGCTCTTGTCTGCTTGGTCTCGTACCTGAAGACATTTACTATCTGGTACACTTTGAGCGGCAGGTCGGCGTGAGAACGCACCCACAGGGCGAAAACGGGGTACATGGCTGTCTCGCTGGTCGGTCTCAATAGAAGTCTAACATCAAGCTCTGTCGTACCTGCGTGCGTGACCCAGTAGACCCATTCCTCGAACCCCTTGATGTGGTCCGCTTCCTTCTTGAACTCTGTTTCCGGGATGAGAAGCGGGAAATAGACCTCATCGTGGTCGGTGGCGTCGAACTCCTTTCGGATGAAACCGTCTATCAGTTTCATGGCCTTCCATCCGTACGGGGTCCAGATGTTCATGCCCTTGATCGGGTACCTCTTGTCGCTGAGATTGGCCTTTTCTATGACTTCCGGGTACCATTCTGTGAAATCCTCTCTCTTCCTCATATTATCTCACCAAGGTGTATGCCCCCATTCTTATGAGGGTTTTGGTCGGTCAAAAATGAAAAAAGGTTAGAGGGTGGCACCGCAGAGGAAGCACTCCGAAGCGTCACCGGGGACCACTGTTCCGCATGAGGGACATTCCTTGGTCTCGCCGGCTGGTGCTTCTTCGGCTGGCGCAGCCTCTTCCGCCGCTGGTGCGGCCGCTGCTGCGGGTGCCGCTTCTGGCGCTGGCTCTGGTTCGGCTGGAGCCGCTTCCTCTTCGACTTCGGGCTCCTCCTCGACGACCTCTTCCTCTTCCACCAGCTCCTCCTCGGGCTCCTCTTCCTCGTACTCTTCTTCCTCTTCCTCAACTGGAGCTTCCTCTTCGGGTTTCTTTCTCTTTGCGAGGGCGATTATGGCTATTATCGCCACCACGATGATGATGAGGATGATCCACCAATACTGGGTGAGGAAGTCCACCTCTTCAACTGCTTCGATTTCGATTGAGGCTGTTATCGTTGCGCTATTTCCAGCTGTATCGGTCAGAGTGCATGACACTGTGTACGTGTCACCGTCATCGTACGAGTGCGTCGGTGTTGCGCCGACTCCAACTTCAGCGTCTCCAAAGTTCCAGGAATAGGATGCGATGTCGGAGCTTCCACCGTCAATGCGGAAGGAAATCGTCTCGCCTTCCTTCTCATCGCCAGTCCATGCGATCGTGCCTGTCGGGTCACTGCAGTCTATATTGAACCCGTCCGATGTGTCGTTAGCGGAGAGACTTGACGCGTCAGTGACTTTGACGAAGATCGTGACGCCTACAGCATCTGCACCTGCTCCTGCAGGACATGCCACGGTCCATGAGTAGTTCACCGCGCCGGAGAGTCCAGTTGCGATGACGGTCGAATCACTGTTGTAGATGTACGAAACATCCACTGTGAGATTCTCAGCACCGTTGTTGTCATCCATTGTCCAGGTTATGAGCTCGGTGGCTCCTCCTGCCCAGAGGGTGGTTGCAGTCGGGACTGTCACTGTTACTGTTGGTGGTAGGTCAACGAGTATGGTCGTGAAGCTGAACACGTGGTCAGCTCCCAGAGTGTTGCCTGAATCAGAGATGTCCCTAGCTGTAGCGGCTACTGTCGCAGTGTACTCCATGGCTCCCTGCAGATTGCTGTCAGGAGTGAACGTGTAAACCGTATTTCCAACGGTCCAGGCCTCGGAACCAGTGACACCTGTTCCAGAAACTGTCTCTTCCAGTGTGAGGACAACCGAAGCAGGAACCATCTCCTCGCTGAACGTCACGACCACTGTGGTGTCGATAATAACATCGATCTGCGCATCCAGTGGGTTGGTCGATTGCACCGTAGGATCTGTTGAGTCGATTATGAACAATCCGCTTGAGTCAATGTCACTAGCTCCGTCGTCCATGTCTTGGACCTCGATATCGACCGTACAGTCGAAATCGTCAACCAATGGCACCGTCCAGCTGTATGGCGAAGTCAAATCAGTTCCACTGACTATTGGTCCGCTGTTCGCATTGCATGTGTAGTTGATGAAGAACCACACGGCTCCCGCTCCAGCATGGGTCATGGTGAATTCGACATCATGAAGGGAATCTCCGCTCCAGATCTCTCCTCCCACCGGAACATCCACGGTGATTGTTGGAACGGTCACCAAATATGTGGTGAAGCAGAAGCTGTACACAGCTACCATTGAATTGCCTGTGACCGAGTCATCAGAGCCGAACACGTATACGCAGTAGACCGTATCTTCCAGGAAATCATTGTGGTCAATCTGCAATGTATCCAGTGTTGGATTGGTTACCACAACACCGCCTGGATCTGGGTCGATCGTCGCGTTGGTGATGCCCATGTCCTCGCTGAAGGTGGCAGTGATCACTTTGTTTATTGGTATGTCGATTGCCATGTCCAATGGGTCGGTTGAAAGGACGATCGGTACTTCGCAATCTATTGTGAACACCTGTGACAACACATCTACATCCTTTCCATTGGGGTTTATTGCAGCGGCATTCAGCAAAGCAAGGTCTGTGTATGGCACGTCGCAGGGCACAGCCCACTCCAAGACCATGGGAGTCACTGCATCACCAAAACCTGGGAACGGATGTGTGGGTATACCTGTTAGTGCCGCCTCGGACCATGTGCCACCATTGTTGGTGGAGTAGTTTATCCAGAAATCCAACTGGCTGTTCAGAGCATTGTCATCATAGGCCGTTATCTGTATTGTATGGTTCATTCCACCTGTCCAGTCCTCTCCACCGGCGGGTATGTCCCAAGCCAACACCGGTGCACCAATGACCGGTCTCGGCCAAGGTGTGTCTGTCACAAAGTCGACAGCGTTGTCGTTGGTATCGTCAGCAAAGATTATTCCCGTACCAGTTCTGTGGATCGCAAAGCCAGTTGCCGGAGCTGTTGCATCCGTAGCGATTGTGTTGTCCGGCTCTGTGAAGTGGCATCCGCCAACGGTGGCGTTCCACTCTACCCTGTCGACCACGATGTCCCTTCCGCCGAACGCAGGTCCAGTATTGGTCCAGACGAGCTTGAGCTCATCCCCGCATCCGTTCAGGTCTATCGCAGTGAGATTCGCATAGAAGTACGCAGTTGTGTTCGAGATACCAGTCAATGTCTGGACTGGTCCGTTAAGGACACCATCGTTCTTCTGCAGGTAGTATCCGTCCATGAGGAATGCTGGGTCCTCGGTGTATATGAAAACGTAGTCCGGATGACCATCAGTCGGCTCGGGAATTATCTGGCTGATCTTGGGGAAGTGTGTCGGCTGTACTATGGCCAGGTTTATGTCCAATAGGGTGACCACGGTCGTGTTCCAAAGCTCGGACTCCACGAACACACCGGAATTCAACACGGTATCTCCGTCAGGATCGGTCTTGAGGTTCGTCATGTCGCCCCAGACGTACATGACGGGCTCATCCAAGTCTCCACCCTCTTTCACCCAAGGTGAGTTCGGATCGCCGGGAGCGGTGACCCAGTTGCCTGCCGTGTCCACGTCAAACCAGACCTCGGCCGCTGCCATGAAGGTGTCGTTCCTGCCGTATTCCACACCGTCGATCCATGACGTGATCAGCTCGCCGACTGGCATCTGAACGCTAGTCTCGTCATACGGGTGACCCCACAAATTGTGTGGAACGGGTATCGCCGCTTTCACTATTCCAATCATAGGGATGGCGCCGGTTAGAAGCATGACGGCCACTATAGCGCTAGCCCAAGCAAATATCTTTTTCATCCACGTCCTCCTCCTTCAGGTCGAACGACTTTCGGGGTGAGTAAGAAGTATCCATATATATACCTTTTTCATTTATTAGGAGCCACTCAGTATAAGATTATAGTAGTTCAATAATCGAATAGCCTTATATATGAACATGCCTTTTTTTCGCCGAGGTTCATGACACGGATCGTCGAGTGCGTCCCCAATTTCAGTGAAGGTCGGAGGAAGGATGTCGTTGATGCGATAGCCGACACGGCCAGAGCCGTCGATGGTGTCCGAGTTCTCGATGTGGAGATGGACGCCACCCATAACAGGGCGGTGATCACATTCGTCGGAGAGCCCGAGAAGGTGAAGGTCGCCGCTTTCGCTTGCGCTGCCAAGGCCGTGGAGTTGATTGACCTGAACCAACATGAGGGGGAACATCCCAGGGTGGGTGCGGTGGACGTCATCCCGTTCGTACCGATCAGCGAGGTCACCATGAGCGACTGTGTTCAACTTGCCAGGTCATTGGGGGAGGAGATCTCGGCTCAACTGAACGTTCCCGTCTATCTGTACGAAGCGGCTGCCACAAGACCCGAAAGACGGAACCTGGCCAAGGTCAGAAAGGGGCAGTTCGAAGGTCTGAGGGAAGAGATAAGGACGAACCCGGAGAGGGCTCCGGATTTCGGTCCATCCGAGCTGCATCCCACCGCGGGTGCGGTCGTCATCGGGGCACGGGAACCGCTGATCGCTTACAACATCAACCTCGGAACCGGGGATCTGAGTATTGCCAAGGCGATAGCCAAGGCGGTGAGGGAGAAGGACGGCGGTCTGAAGAATGTCAAGGCCCTTGGGTTCGAGACGGATCGGGAGAATGTCGTCCAGGTTTCCATGAACCTGGTGAACTTCAGGGAGACACCGGTTCACGTTGTATTTGATGCTGTCAGGTCGCATGCAGAAGAATACGGGGTTCCGATCATGGGCTCGGAGGTCGTGGGTCTGATCCCGGAGGATGCGCTTGTGGATTCTGCCGAACATTATCTCAAGATCGAGGATTTCTCAAGAAGTCAGATACTGGAGTACAAACTGAGGGAATGATATGCTGGTTGATGAGAAGGTCAGGGATTTCATCAGGTCGGTCGCTTCAAGCTCGCCAACACCCGGGGGCGGCAGTGTCGCTGCTCTTTGCGGTGCATTGAGCGGTTCGTTGACAGCCATGGTCTGCAATCTCACCATCGGCAGGGACAAGTACGATGATGTCAGGCCGGAGATGGAGAGGGCCCTGGAAGACTCATCGAAGCTGGTGGAAAGGCTCACCGAACTCGTGGACGAGGATGCGCAGGCGTACGCCAGCGTCGTGACCGCATTGCGTCTCCCCAAAGGGACCGATGAAGAGAAAGGGAAGAGGTTGGAGGCGATGCAGAACGGACTGAGAAGGGCGATAGCCGTTCCGGTGGAGGTAATGGAACTCTCTCTTGAGGCCATAAGACTCGCCTATCTGGTCGTCCGAAAGGGGAATGAGGGGGCCTTGTCCGATTCAGGGTCCGGGGCCATGCTGGCATTCGCCGCTCTTCACGCCGCGTCCATGAACGTCAAGATCAATCTCAATCAGATACAGGACCAGGAGTTCAAGGACGAGGTCGCCGAGAAGCTGGGGGAGATGGAAGAGGAGGCCGAGCTCCTTCGCTCCGAAGTGCTGACCGAAGTGAACTTGAAGATGTGATTCCAAAAGAATTAATTCTGTCGGCCTTATTCTGATTGTGGTATTGTATGAGGAAGATAACGGCAAACAGAGGGTCCAAGATAGAGTGCAAGGGGTGGAGGCAGGAGGCCCTTCTGAGGATGCTCCAGAACAATCTTGAGAACGCTGAGATCCCTGAGGAGTTGATAATCTACGGCGGGACCGGAAAGGCTGCCAGGAACTGGGATGCCTTTGATGCGATCGTCGAATCGCTCAAGGAACTGGAAGATGATGAGACCCTTTTGGTGCAGTCCGGGAAACCTGTGGGCGTGTTCAAGACCAGTGAAGGGTCCCCGCGGGTGCTCATAGCCAATGCCAACCTGGTACCGAGATGGTCAACCTGGGAGAAGTTCTACGAGCTGGAGGACCTGGGATTGATGATGTACGGTCAGATGACCGCTGGAAGTTGGTGTTACATCGGAACTCAGGGCATAATCCAGGGTACGTACGAGACCTTCGCCGAGTGCTCCCGACAGAACTTCGGCGGGTCGCTGAAGGGCAGGATGGTCCTCACCGGCGGTCTTGGAGGAATGGGCGGAGCGCAACCCCTGGCCATCAAGATGAACCAAGGCGTTTCGGTGACGGTGGAGGTGGACGAACGCAGGGCCAGACGAAGGCAGGAGGCCGGTTTCTGCGACGAGATCGTGACCGACATCGATGAAGCTGTGGAGATAGCAAACAACTCAAAGGAGGACGGTCCCAGGTCCGTCGGGCTCATCGCCAATTGCGCCGAGACACATCCGGAGCTCCTCGAAGGATCGTTCTCTCCTGACGCGGTCACGGACCAGACATCCGCTCACGACGCCCTCAAGGGCTACATCCCGGCTGGGATGACCTTAAAGGAGGCCGAGGACCTCAGGGAGAGCGACCCGCAGGCCTATCTCAAAGAATCCTACGATTCCATGGCAATTCACGTCAAAGCGATGCTGGGCTTTCAGAAGGCTGGCAGTGTAGTGTTTGATTATGGCAATAACATCAGGGGTCAGGCGTACCAGGCGGGCGTGGAGAACGCGTTCGACTTCGATGGCTTTGTGCCGCTCTACATCAGGCCCATGTTCTGCGAGGGCAGGGGTCCCTTCAGGTGGATAGCGCTTTCTGGTGATGAGAACGACATACTGGAAACCGACAAGGTGGTCATGAGGGAGTTCCCGGACAATGGGCAGTTGGTCAGGTGGATACAGCTGGCCGAGGAGAATCTTCCATGGGAAGGACTTCCCGCAAGGGTGTGCTGGCTTGGCTATGGTGAGAGGGCGAAGTTCGGCAAGATAATCAACAAGATGGTGGGAGAAGGTGCGCTGAGTGGTCCCATAGCGATCACACGTGATCACCTTGACACCGGCTCGGTCGCATCCCCAAATAGGGAAACTGAGAAGATGAAGGATGGCAGTGACGCCGTCGCTGACTGGCCGCTTCTCAACGCTCTGCTGAATGCATCCGCAGGTGCCGACCTTGTCGCCATCCATAACGGGGGCGGTGTCGGGATAGGATACTCCACTCACGCTGGGATGATAGTTGTGGCTGATGGCTCCAAAGAGGCTGAGAAGAAGATGGAGCGAGTCCTGACGGTCGATCCGGGTGTGGGTGTGGTCAGGCATGCTGACGCGGGGTATGAGGCGGCGATCCGCTTCGCTGCAGAACACGGCGTCAAGATACCAATGATGAGGCGTTGAATGTACGAGTTCAAGTCCAAGAACTGGCTGGAGAAGGACGGCAAGGTCATCATCGGCGAAGGTAGAGCAACTTTACTGAAGTTCATACTCGAGTTCGAATCACTTACCAAGGCGGCTGAGAAGATGGGGATGTCGTATCGCCACGCTTGGGGGATCGTTCAGGAGATCAATGAGGCGCTGGGTAAGGAGATCATACACTCGGAGAGAGGGGGCGTCGATGGAGGAAAGACCCAACTTACCGATGAGGGAAAGAGGCTCCTGGAGGATTTTGACAAGATGAATGGAACCGTGCAGACCCTTTCTTCACTTGGAATGAGAACACCCTTGGTCGCGGCCGATGGGCTCATAGTGATTGACGATGAACTGGTTCTGATCAGGAGGAAGTTCTACCCCTTCGAGGGAAAGCTGGCGCTCCCCGGGGGCATGGTGGAGTACGACGAGAGGGTGGAGGACGCCGTTCGCAGGGAGATGAAGGAAGAGACAGGGCTTGACGTTGAGATAGTCAAGTTGCTGGGAGTGTACTCAGAACCTGGGCGTGATCCAAGGGGGCATGTGATTTCAGCGGCCTATGTCCTTAAGCGAGTGGGCGGAGAACTGAGATCGGGCGATGATGCGAAGGCGATAGAACTTGTCGGTATCGATGAGATACCTGATCTGGCCTTCGACCACAATGAGATAATCGAGGATTTCTTGAAGTACAGAGAACAGGGCTAGGAAGACCGTCCTTATACTATTCTTCAGGGATCGCAGGCTCGGATTCGATGGGGCTTTCGTCTGCTGCTGGTTCCGGTTTCTCTGGAACCTCGTCCTCCGGCGGTGGCGGCAAGGTCTCTCGGGACCGCATTATCATGAACAGAATCAGCACAAGTAGCACAACTATGACAACCACAAAGATCCACCAGAGATCTTCTATCCCAAGTCCTTCCATCACAAGAGGATCGTCGTCCAAACCGTCCTTCAACCCGTCTCCATCGGTGTCGGAATCGTTCGGATCACTTCCCATGAGGTACTCCTCGTAGTTGTTCAGATAGTCTCGGTCTGGATCATCCTCCGGATTGAATGCCGTGCTTCCGAAGTTCTCATTCTCCCAGGCATCAGGGATGCCGTCCTCATCAACATCGTCCGGCGGAATGACCTTGACCCAAAGGACATCCTCGTCCGAATTGCCGGCTCTGTCCGTCACCCTCAGTGTGACCTCGTACACGCCAACTGAGGAGAAGACATGGCTCGGGTCTGGTCCCTCCATCTCGATCTCGTTGCCGTCCTCTCTGAACGTCCAAGAGTAGGTCTCTATCTGGTCGTTGTCGGAAGAATCCGATCCGTCGAAGGTGAACTCCACACCATCCAGTATCTCCACATCTTTGCCGGCGTCCGCGTCCGGAGATTCGGTGTCCACGAAGACGTTCCTGCTGTCCGCGGCGCAGTTGCCTGCAAGATCGCACGCGGTCACCACCACCAGATTGTCCCCATCCGCCAGCGGTATCATCCCATCGAACGCGCCGTTCGCATCGACCTGGAAGAACTGACCGTTCACCACCAGATTGGCCATTGGCTCAGTTGAACCTTGGACCCGTACAAACGGCTTGTTGGTGATTACCCCGTCCGCAGGGCTCTGTATCGTCAGCGACGGAGGGCTCTGGTCCAGAGTAACGGACCGCATCACGCTGTTGGTATTGCCGGCCAAATCGGTGACGTTGAAGAAGATGTCGTTCGCCCCGCTCTGCAGAGAGATGGTCGCAGCGAAGCTCCCGTCGGGCTGCACCGTTACCGGAAGTCCGTTGATCGTAAGACTGGCTGTGGGCTCTGTCATTCCTGCTGCTTGAACGCTGTTAGCGTTCGTAAGGAGCCCGTCATCCGGATCTGACACGAGCAGATAAGGTGGGATCGTGTCCACGTTCACGGTCACCTGGGTGCTTGCGCCGTTCCCAGCCATATCCGTCGCAGTGAGATTGATCAGGTTGGAACCTTCCACCAGGGCCACTGGAACCTCGAAAGAACCGTCCGATTGAACTATCGCTAGCTGTCCGCCGACAGAAACAGTCGCTCCCTGCTCGCTGATGCCCTTCACGATCACTGTTGGGTAGTTCACCCATGAACCGCTCACAGGCTCTGTCACCATCAGAGGCGGAGGACTCGTGTCCCTGTACACCGTGAGATCGACCCTCGCGAAGTTACCAGCCAGATCCGTCGCTACTACCGAGATGGGGTTGCCCCCCTCGATCAGGCCCACGAACGTGGAGAACGATCCGTTGCCAAGAACCAAAGTGGATATCCCGTTGACCCTTAGATCGACACCGGTCTCCGTCAGACCCTCGACCCGGGCGTTGAAGGAATTTGTAAGTAAACCGTCCGGAGGACCGAGCACCGCGAGAAATGGAGGTATCGTATCGACCGTGAAGCTCCAAACTGTGCTGTTGTAGTTGCCGAAGTTGTCCCTTGCAGAGACATTGACCCAGTGCAGTCCCTCGGTCAGCAGGAAGGGGGTGGTCCATATGATCGATGAGGATGTGATCGTGGCAAGATTGGTGATGTCGAACCCGTCCACAAGCATCTGAACGGTGGACAGGTTCATTCCTGTGCCGTTGTCTGCGAAGCTCGCCCCCATTAGAGGCTGATTGTCGTTGATTATCGATCCGGGTGTGGGTGTGAATGCGTAGAACTCTGGCGGTGTGTCCAGGACCTCTCCGTAGAACCGCACCGATAGGACCTCGGATGCGTAAGAGGGTCCGGCGAAGATTATCCCGTGGTATATCCCGTCCGCAGCTGGCAGAGTGTAGGAGGAATTGAAGTTCTCGGGCTGGTATGCTGACAAAGGCCCAGTGGGCAGGTCGCTCAATTGCAGGTCAAGTCCTTGGATCGCATCAATATCGATATCGAAGGTCGAAGAAGGACCCCCCACAGACCAACCGTGGACGAACACCCAGTATTTCCCGTTCCCTGGCTTCTTGATGGATACGAACTCTGTTTGGTCGGGAGAAGTAGATGAGGCGACTATCTCCGAACCCCAGTTGGGAACCCCGTTGGTGTTGAGGTCCCTCAATACGTAAAGGTCAATGTCAATGGAATTGAAGCTGTCGGTGGTGACTTCCAGCAGTCCTCCGTCCACTATGTCTATCTCCATCGACCAGCTAGACGTGGAAGCGTCGCCCGGATTATCCTGCATGATGGTCTCGTTGGTCAGTTGGATGGGCTGTGAGACGCCGAATGATGTGACATCAATGTCAGGAAGGTTGATGGTCGAGTTCGCCAAGAAGGTCTGCTGTCCGGTAAGCTTGGAGAAGTCGGTGACCAAACCAACATCCCAAGGATTGGGGCTCAGTTCTATCATCCCAAGATCGACGGAGATGTTGCCCATGGACTCCAGCCCCGCGTTCAGAACGTTGTGGAGCCCTATGCCCCAAAGACCGGGGATAAGGCTGGTCGCCACTATCTCCTGCGGTCCTCCGGTCGCCGTGTCGAACACGAACCTGCCGCCACCTATCCAAGTGTCGGCGCTCCTGCCCTTGGTCTCCAGTGTGTAAGGTCCATATCTGCTTGGATATGAAGCCGAGAAGGAGTCAGCGGTTGGACCCATCAGGAAGACATCGATGTCTGTGGGGACGTAGTCCCATGACACGTTGGCCACCATTTGCTGTCCAGGCTTGTAGGAACCGTCCGGGACCTCCACGAAGTAGTATCTCCAATCACCGGACTCATACCTCCAGCCCCAGTTGAACCCTCCAAAGACCGCTCCGTTGTCGTACAGTTCCCCGCTCGATTCGTTGATCAGGAAATCGGTCGTCGTGGAGGCGATGTTCGCCGTTACCGGTATCGCCGTCTCGTTGGAATCATAGTTCAGCGTTACGAAAGCCTGATACAGTCCGAGTTCGGCATCCGAGGGGAAATCCACGTCCGCCTGGAAGGTCGAGGTCCCACCCGGAGCCAAGTTCAAAGTGGTAGGTGAAACAGAAAGCCAGCCGCAGTCCATGAGCTCGTAGGTGTCCACCCTCACATTCACGCTCGTTATCGGAACCAGCCCGGTCGTACGCGTGTGGAATATTCCCACCAGAAGGCCGTCGTGGATCCTCTCATACGGGTCACGCACCCTGGTCTCGTACCTGTTGGCGGCCTGTGATGCGAGTGCGAACCTCTGTATCTCCGAGTAGTTCGGGTAGCCCTCGATCTCGGTTTGCTGGACCACGCCATCGGAGTTAGCATCTATCCAGTATTCGCCGTCACCGTCCTCGTCCCACCAGTCATAGAGAGCCAGCGAGAATCGGTTCTCAATCCCGTAGTCCCAATCAGGATCGAACTCGAAGTAGTCAAGATAGACCGAGACCTTGACCAGGTCGGTACCCTGGGGTATCTCGAAAAGTCCGGATTTATTATCGATCAGCGGTATCAGGTAATCGGGTCTGACCCCTTGGTAGCCATCCTCCAGTGATGTGTCCGACTGTATGTTGTAGAAGATGGATTTGGTTCTCACATGGGCCTCATCGGAAACCGTCACCTGGGTGGAGTTCAGTTGATCAGCATTGTATACCTGGAACGTATGGCTGGCATTTCCTCCGGGGAACAGGATGTTCGCAAAGGCGTCGTAGTGGGTTCCTCGATAGTCCCCAGCCGTCCAGAACGACGGGGATGCTTCCACGCCGTATCTCTCGTTGGCAAGTTGGACCGCCCTGGATGCGTTCGCTATCCCAGCGCCCTGAAGCATCGCGTCGTAGTGAATGTTGTCCGCGGAGGACATGATGATCTCTCTGGCGACGGCAGAATCTGGGTACTGGCCGTGAGCTTCGGTGTACGACTCGTAGAGCAAGGACATGATCCCAGCAGCCACCGGCGTTGCCATGCTCGTTCCCCCCCAGATACCCCAGGCCTGATTGGCGTTGTTGACCTGATTCACCGTCACATCACCGGAACCATATGCACCTACTGACAGGATATCCGGGTCCACCTGTCCCAGTGCAGTCGGGCCTCGATCGGACCACGGGATCACGTCGCCCCATGTTGTGTAGTTCGCGGGCTCCGCGGTCCAAGTGCTGGTAGAAGCTCCCACCGTTACGACCCCTGGACTGGAACCTGGAGTGATGATAGTTCCATAGCCGTAACCACCGTTCCCGGCCGCGGCCATGAAGGTCGCTTTGGGAGCGTAATAGGTCGTGATCTCGTCGACGAACCTCTCTCCGAACCCGAAGCCCTTGTTGATGGAATACGAACCGCCGAAGCTCAGGCTCAGGATGTTCGCCTCGTCACCAGTCCCAGGAATACCGTCGTAGCCTTCCACGGCGAAAACGTAGTTGTCCCACCAGTTGCCTCCCTGATAGATGTTGCCCACAGCGATGATCTTCGCCTTGGGTGCCATTCCTACGACTGCTCCTCCTGCGATCTTTCCTTGGGCCGCGATCGCGGATGCGCACAAAGTTCCGTGCGAGCCGCCGGCCTCGGTCGCATCGTTCAGAGCGAAAGCGACCAGGTCTCCGTTGTTGGGTATGATATTGGGAACTCCCATATCTTGCGAGATTGAATCTGAATACGGTACGAAGTTGACCCCGTCGGCGATGAAGTACACCAGTCCACCCGACCGATCCGCAAGGCCGTCAGAATCAAGGTCGTGGGATGAAACCTCGTCCCCCTTCACGGCAGCCTTCTCATCTGCGAAGCTATTGTTGTTGTTGAGGTCCACGTATACGGCATCATACACTCCAGAGGTGGTCGTGTCCGTCACCAACACGCCCACGTAGGCCCCGTACCTGATGCGCAGGTAATCATCCGGATGTACGCCCAGGTGATACACCCCGCTCTGGCTCGGGATTGCGCCAATATCGTATCCGGTACTGTCCAGGATACCATCCATGTTGGAGTCCGTGTCAATGATTGAAGTGTCGGAGAACCAGTTGTTGGCACCTGGGAATCCATTGCCGGTAGAGAGGAACGACCTCATGGATCTGGAGTCGAAAGTTATCGGCCAGCCGAAGTAGGGCGAACCCGGGTCCTCCACCCTCGCCTGGGTTCCGTTCAGATCCGGATGGCCGAAATCCACTCCCGTGTCCAGGACGGCCACCTTGACACCCTCACCCTCGAATCCAAGGCTCCATGCCTCAACCGCTCCTTGGGTTAGTGTCACCTGCCACATCTGCGGAGAAGGCGAGTCTCCTGAGTATGGTCCCTGCCAGAAGTCTCTTGGATCGGGTGGTTGCGGGAGTTCGTAATCGAGTATTGCTCGAACGTTCGATAGTGACGCAACCTTGGGAATTACGTTTGCCGGAAGTTCGAGGATTGTTGTCCCCATACCTTCGTCATTTGAGACGACATCACCATTTTCGAACATCTTGCCCGCTCTAAGCGCCTCATGGACCATCGAGATGGAATCCGCGAAAACAACCACTTTCACCGGTTCAGAACCTAGACCCGCAATCCTCCCCCTGAGATCTGTTTGGATCTTGGACATGAACGCTGGATCGATATTCGCAGCGTCGTCGATTTCCCATTCAGTGGTCACCGTTGCTCCATCTGGTGCGACCCCTCCCTGAACAGTACGTGCACCGATATCGTCCTTGGTCACATCAAGACTGCCTGGACTCGACCAGACAAAGGAAATAACCATAAGAGATACCAAAACAAAAGCCACCGGTCTACAGGACAATCTGGTCATCGAATTCTCCTCAGAATGGAGAAGCCATTCACGATTTTGTAAAGATTACTTACTTATTAGTATGTTTGTGTTGGTGGCCATCTTTTTACATTGCGGTGTTCGCTTTCTCGACTGCCCCGTCCCAAAAGGATAATTACGCCCCATCGCTTTCATCGGCCCGTGACCGGAAGACCTGTAGTGATCTTGGACGCCAATGCGCTCCTGATGCCCTTTCAGTTCAGGATTAACCTTGACGCAGAGCTTCAGAGGCTCGTGGGTGAATGCGAGATCCTTGTCCCTTCCTCCGTTATGGGTGAATTGAGAAAGCAGGAGGGGACCACCAGGGATGCAAAGGCCGCCTTGACCCTTGCCCAGAAGTACAACATCGTGGAGGTTGAGGATAGCGGTGATGTCTCTCTGTTGGCGCTAGCTCGTCGGAGGAAAGGCATCGTCGTGACCAATGATAAGGAGCTGATAGGGGAACTGAAGCAGTCCGGGATACCGGTCATCTCTCTTCGGTCCAGAACCCATCTGGAACTGGAAGGCATGGTCTAGGAAGGTTTTTCTTTATCTTCACTTATGCGTTGACGTGAAACCCCAACATCTTCAGACCCTCAAACAGATTGCCCTGATGGGAGGTATTCACGATTTCGTCGTTCTATCATCCGCCGGTCTCGGCAGGACAATGTCGATCAGCCAGCAGTCGGCCTCCAAGAGGATTCTCGAGCTCCTGGACATGGGATTGATGGCTCGGGATCTTGGGACCAGGGCACAGAGGCTCAAGCTCACAAAAGAGGGCGTTGAGGCGCTGACCCGCGAGTACGCGGACTACAAGAAGATATTCGAGCTCAAGGACAGGCTCACTATCAGCGGCACGGTGACAACAGGATTGGGAGAGGGTCAATACTACGTCCAGCAGAATGAATACAAGGTCCAGTTCGAGGAGAAGCTGTGGTTCGAACCGTACGAGGGAACGCTCAATATCAAGGTGGGCACCAGCGAGGTCTTCAAACTGAACATCTTGGAAGACTCGGACGGGATACTCATCAAAGGGTTCGAGAGCAAGGGCCGGACCTTCGGGGACGTGAAGTGTTTCCCGGCGAAGATGAGGAACGTGGAATGCGCCGTCATAATGCCAGTGAGGTCGCACCACAGCGACGTCCTCGAGGTCATATCAAAGCATCATTTGCGCTCCACCCTCGACGTGGAGGATGGCAACATAGTGGAGCTCACTGTTTTTCTGTAGCGTTCACATCAACTCTAAATATCGATGTCCCTTTACTCGGTTCGTGGATTTCGACGTCGTGGTTGTAGGCGCAGGACCCATGGGAGGATACGCTGCAGATATCATCTCCAGCGCGGGATGGAGGGTCGCCCTCATCGAGGAACACAGGAAGATCGGGGTCCCAGTTCAATGCGCGGGTCTGGTCACGCCCAGGATTTTCGAGATCGTTGACAAGAGATTGACCGTTGTCAATTCACTCCGTGGTGCAGAGATATATTCACCCGAAGGAAGGGAGCTGATAGTTGATGGCAGAGAGACCAAGGCCGTTGTTCTCGATCGGGCTGCCTTTGACAGTGAGATTGCGAGGGACGCCCTGCTGCACGGTGCCACCTCCTTCCTCGGGTCGACATTCGTCAACGCCGAGAAGAAGGACAGGGGTATGGAGGTCGATGTCCAGACACCCGAAAGAATGGTGAAGGTCAACTGCAGGATACTGATAGGGGCGGACGGAATAAGGTCCAAAGTCTCCAGACGCTTCGAGCTCCCCAAGGCGGAGAGCATCGTCAAGGGGTTCGAGGCCGAACTTGTGGAGGTGGACTGTGACCGCCGCTTCGCCAAGATATTCACTGGTAATGATGTTGCCCCAGGTTTCTTTGCCTGGATAATCCCCACTGGCGAGGGAGGTGCCAGGGTGGGCCTGTGCGTAGCCAAGGGAAGTGCTTACCAGTACTTCAACGCCCTTTTCGAAAAAGGAGAGTCTGCCAGGTTCCTGAAGAAGTCGAGGACTGTATCGTTCGTTGCTGGTGCCATTCCTTTCGGTCTGCTCAGCAGGACCGTTGAAGACCACGTTATGATCGTGGGCGATGCCGCATGCCAGGCCAAGGCCAGCACAGGAGGAGGTATCTACACCGGTCTCGTTGCGTCGAAGATATGCGCGGACACCGCCATCCTTGCACTGGAAGCCGATGATTTCTCCAAGAAGTTCCTGAGCAGGTACCACCGGAACTGGAAGAAGGCGATTGGAAGGGAATTGAAGAGAGGCCTTCACCTTCACAGATTGTGCAGGGACCTGACCGACAAGCAGCTGGAAGAGATATTCAAACTTCTGGACAATGATGAGATACTTGAGATGGTCTCGGAGACGGGTGATATAACGTTCCCGTCCAGCATCGGGTGGCATCTGCTGAGAAAAGAACCCAAGTTCATGAAGTTCCTTACGCCGTCTCTGAAAGCACTTTTCAAATGATATCCAACGAGAAATCCATTGATTTGTATGAGTGGGTCAACCAGCCCAGTGAAATCGTATCGGCATACCTGGCATAACCTTCGATATTGTCTGGTGTGATGCCTCCGGATGCTTCTATGCTGGCGTCGCTGAGCTCTCTGATCTTTTTCGCGATCCCCTCTCCGACCTCGGGCGTCATGTTGTCCAGCATGATTATGTCCGCACCCGACCTGGCCGCTTCCAAGGCTTCCGGTTCGTTGGTGACCTCGATCTCGATCTTCTTACCCTTTCCTTTGGCCTTCGCCCTCTTGACGGCCTCGCTGATCGAACCCACAAGTTCGAGATGGTTGTCCTTGATCAGGAACTCGCTGTCCAATCCGTATCTGTGCGGGTAACCGCCCCCCAGCGTCACCGCCTTCTTCTCGTAATAACGGAAGCCTGGTGTCGTCTTCCTCGTTGCAGCAACGACAACATCCGGGTTGATTACCTTGCATCTCTGAACCAGGTCCCAAGTCTTAGTGGCAATCCCGCTCATCCTCATGATGAAGTTCAGCGCCACCCTCTCTCCCGCCAGTATCGACTTGGCGAGACCCTCGATCCTGAGGACCCTGTCGCCTTCCCTCACCCGTTGTCCGTCCACAAAAACCGTTGATGTCTTCAGTCCCAGGAGCCCGAATATCCCCTGAGCCTCTTCCAATCCCGCTAGAACGCAATCCTCCTTGGCGATGATTACTGCCTCAGCTTTCTCTTTCCCCAACAACGCCTTGGACGTAATGTCGCCCTTGCCAAGATCCTCCCGGAGGAAGTCTTTGAGAGCCACGTTGAACAATCTCCATGGTGCTATAAATACTTCACTAAATGTCCAGCCACTCGCCTTCCATTGGCATCATGACTTCCCTGCCTTCGATATCGTTCGCCAGTTCCTTTCTGTTTTCCCCGTGGCAGAGGACCACCTTCTCCGGATCGCAGCCGTCAATGAAGTCCAGTAGGTCGTCGTGGTCGGCGTGGGCCGAGAAGTCGAAGAACGAGACCTCACATTTGACCTTCACCTTGACCCCGTGCAGGTCTATCATTCCAGTATCTCTCAGCAGGCGTCCGTTGGTACCCTCGACCTGATAGCCCGTGATGAATACCCCGCTCCTTGGATCGTTGGCAATCCTTTCCATGTAGCGAATCACTGGTCCACCGTCCATCATCCCGCTGGTGGTCACGATGACCTCTCCCCTGAGCGCCTTCTCTCTTCCGGTCTCGCTCCTTACCTGCCGTGAGTCCTTCATGACCCTTCTCAGGTTGCG
>JAUVHO010000023.1 GCA_030593295.1 Methanomassiliicoccales archaeon
GGACGGGCAAGTTGTCCCACTGCATCAGGAGAAGAAGGACTCCATCAACCGCGCTACCGAAGCCATGGCGATGAAGGGTCTGAGGACCTTGGCACTTGCCTATCGACCCCTTCCTGACGATCTCACTGATTTCTCCGAGGAGGTCGTGGAGAAGGACCTCATATTCCTTGGACATGTCGGCATGATCGATGCTCCCAGGTCCGACGCTATGAAGGCCATCGAGGAGTGCAAGCAGGCTGGGATACATGTTGTGATGATCACCGGCGACCACAAGCTGACGGCGACGGCGGTTGCAAAGGAAATGGGGCTCATCGAGGAACACGTCGACCATGCGCTCACAGGGAGTGAGCTGTCCAAGATGTCTGATCAGGAACTCCACGATCAAGTCGAGTACACGCCCGTTTACGCGCGCGTCTCCCCCGCCGACAAGTTGAGAATCATCGATGCCTGGAAGAAGAAGGGTCACATCGTTGCCATGACCGGCGATGGCGTGAATGATGCACCAGCACTGAAGAAGGCGGACATAGGGGTCGCTATGGGGATCACCGGCACTGACGTTTCGAAGGAGTCCGCAGACATGATCCTGACCGATGACAACTTCGCTTCCATCGTTCACTCGGTGGAAGAGGGTCGGTCTATCTACGACAACATCAGGAAGTTCGTTCTCTATCTTCTGTCCTGCAACACTGGCGAAGTTGCCACCATGTTCATCGCTACCCTGATCTTCGTCGATCCTAGTATACTGCCGTTCTTCCTGCCAGTCCAGATATTGTGGATGAACCTCGTCACTGATGGACTCCCGGCCCTCGCGTTGGGGGTCGAGCCCGCAGATCCGAATGTAATGGAAAGGAAACCCAGGGACCCGAACGAGCCGCCCATTACAAGGGACATGATCGCCATCATGATCGCAGTCGGCCTCATCATGGCTTTCGGCACGCTTTTGATCTTCCACCTGGAGTTCAGTGCAGGAGTCGGTGTTGATAGGGCGAGGACAATGGCCTTTTCTACCTTGGTGCTGTTCCAGATGTTCTTCGTGTTCTCTGCCAGGTCGCCTTACATCCCGCTGCATAAGCTCGGATTCCTGGGGAACAAGAAGCTGATACTCGCGGTCGCGGTCTCCATTCTCCTGCAGTTGATGATCATCTATGTCCCACCTCTCCAGACGGCCTTCTCCACATCCCCGTTGGAGCTGATGGACTGGTTTTGGATGATACTGACAGCCTCGTCGGTTCTCATAATCATGGAATCGTTCAAAACGTGGCGGTACCGGAGAAGGTCCGCGCCCACCTAGGAGATCTGGCCAGTTCTACACCGATTATTCTGGAGATCCTCTCACCCGCTTTTCCATCTCCGTAACTCTCCCCTCTCCCCATCCGGTTCGAAGGTCCTTACAGCGTCCAGGATCTTATCCTTATCACCTCCCACCAGAACATTCCACCCGTCCTTCACGGTCTCCACCCACTCGGTCTCTTCCCTGAGGGCGATGCAGGGCAGCATCATACATAACGTCCCCGACAGTGTGGACCCCTTTTGTCATTCCTTCCATCTCGAGGTTCTCGACCGCTGTCTTCGTCAGGCCATACTGCCCGATCCCCTTCTGCCTCGGGGGATATAGTGTCAATATTCCAAAATATACGTATTTGTTCGATGTCGTGGATAATTATGCAACTGGACCTGGACAGAGTTCTTCACATAGAAGAGACAACCGTTACAGTGAGCGGCTATCGTCACAGGACAACCATCCCCTCATCTATCTTTGTGCATCTCAAGCTTCAAAACGGGGACGCCATAAGGTGGATTCTCACCAAGGATGGGGCCGTGACCGTGATGAGAGTTGAGGCTGACTAGAGATCTCTTGGAGTTGCCCGGATACACATTCTCCCAAGAACTACCAGACTTGCTTTTCTGAAATGCGACAAGTTGCCCCATCCACGTTCTGAGTATTCACTCACTGCATATTTCGGGTGGTCTGGATTGCTTTCAGACTTCATTCTGAGATTGTCAGGCAGAATGCAGCATTTTTGAATGTCGATCCTCCTTGCTCCGCTTTCAGGAATCTACGGTAATGATTATAAACATAACACTAGTATTATATACGTATCGACTGATTTTGGCATATGGTATGAGGGTGTGACATTGGGGGAAAAGACAAATGGTGCTCAAACTGGGTTCTTTGGTGTTTTTCGCTCTGGCCTTTGTAAGAATGGAAGATGAAGAGAAGTTCTATCAGAAGAAAAGTGCGGTAATAGAAGCCAATCAACGCGGTGATTACCCCCCTTCTCCCGTTGGAGGCTCAAATCTCGTTACAACAGTCTTACGGCATCTGAGATTAGGCAAACACACATGGTGAGAAGTCCAAGAAGCAGGTGCCTCAATGTTCCAGAAAATACTCGTTCTAGCGGACAACTACAAACTGATTGACTTTCTTCTCAGATATACTCCTCGTGTTTTCCCTTTGTCGGAATATCATGTTCTCAGCACCATAGACTTCGGATACGACATCATATCAGTGACCCCCTACGTCGAAGACACCTTGGAAGATAGCGCACTTCGGGCCATGCTTCATTGCGCATCAGTTCTTGAGGAGGCAGGAATAGACAGTCGAAAGACGATAAAGAAAGGGAACTTCCAGGCCATAGTGGACAAATATGTTAGGGAGAACGAGATTGATCTCGTGGCCATCGAGACCTACATCGACGAAGAGAAGAAGAAATCGCACTTCTCCGAACATTTGGAGGGGCTGTTCAGAGCCGTGAAGATACCCATTCTCTTCATGGACAGACCGGCCGATCTGAAGAAACCCGAATCTGTGTGCATTCTCTATAGTGGCACGGGACATTCTGAAGAAGCCGCCAGCCTCGGAATGAGACTTTCCAAGTGGCTGGGAGCTTTCTGCACAATCCTCTATGTTGGAAGGCTCAAGAGCAGTCAGGTGTTCCCACATCTGGAAGGGAAGGCAGAAAAGATTGGCGTCCGCGTGGAAATTGATTTTGTTGGACATACATCGGCTAGAGAACTGGCCGAAACCATCGGGAGCCATGACCTGTTTGTAACCAGCCGAGGGGGGCAGAGCTGGAAGGATAGAGTGATCATGGCTATCAAGAGACTTCCTTTGAAGAACATCGAGATTGGGGCGATCATGTACGCTCCAATTCCTACGATTCTTGTCGGGGAAACTCCGGGAGTGAGCCATGGCTACTGATGCACAGATAATCACTGCCGTCATCTTCGTGTTCACCTTCGTTCTCATAGCATCCGAGAAGCTGCACAGAACAACCTCGGCTCTCTTCGGTGCGATGCTCATGATTATTGCAGGAACAGTAATGAGCTTCTACGACACCTCGAAAGGTTTCGGCGCCATCGATTTCAACACCATCGGCCTTCTTTTGGGGATGATGATCATCGTTGGGGTGATCATGGAAACTGGCTTCTTTGACTGCATCGCCATAAAGATGGCGAAAATAGCCAAAGGGGACATTTGGAAGATAATGTTGATGTTTATGGTGGCGACCGCAGTAGCGTCAGCCTTCTTGGACAATGTTACAACTGTCCTCCTAATGATCCCCATCACTGTTACAATCGCCAATACGCTGGAAATAAAGGCCACTCCCCTGATAATGGCAGAGATACTCGCATCGAACATTGGTGGTGCGTCGACAGTGATTGGAGATCCTCCCAATATCATGATAGCAAGCTATGCGGAGATACCTTTTCTGACGTTCATCCTTAACATAGGCCCCATAATAATCGTAACAATGCTTATTTCGATCTTTCTTCTGAAGTGGATGTACAAAGAGGATCTGAAGCAGGAACCCAAGCACGTAGAGATTCTGATGGAAAAAGATGAGTGGAAGGAAATCAAGAACATGCCGGTTCTGAAGAAGTCGATGGTAGTGTTCGGGGCTGTGATTGTCTTATTCCTGGTTCATCACACTCTCCACATTCCAATCGCGGTTGTAGCCTTAATGGGAGCCATCACCATCTTGGTCTGGGCAGGGATTCATCCCGGGGATGCATTACAGCATGTCCATTGGTCCACCCTCTTCTTCTTCGTGGGACTCTTCATACTGGTCGGAGGTGTGGTGGAGGTGGGGATCATGGATCTACTCGCGGGAGGATTAGAAACTCTCACAGGTGGCAATCTCTTCGTTGCGCTCCTTTTCATATTATGGGTTTCAGCCTTCGCGTCCGCTGTCATGAACAACATACCTGCCACTGCGACCATGATACCGTTGATAGCAGCTTTGGCCGCAAGCCCGATATTTGCCCCCCAGCTGGCTTCATTCCACGTCAATCCAATGTGGTGGGCCCTTTCCATCGGGGCGTGTTTGGGAGGAAACGGTTCGTTGGTAGGCGCCTCTGCAAATCTGGTGGCCGTCGGGTTGTCGGAGAAATTCGGGTACCCCATCGGATTCCGTGAATTCTTTGTCAAAGCATTCCCCTTCATGATCATTACCCTGTTAGTGGCAACCGTTCTGTTGATGGTCTCAGTCGGTCTGCAGGTGATTATGTGATTGCGGATCTTATGGATCTGAGTTTGGGCTTCGAGGGCTCATCGACCACTGGATTCGCGCTCTTGTCTTGATGTATGGCCAGCGTACCCTCAGCGACTTACTTGGATCATGAGGATGTGTATGTTCCTCCCTCCATAGCAGTTGCCAGATGCTCAGAACTCAAGATGACAAAATCCTTCCACGCGTGCGTCTATGCCAGTTCATCATCAATGATCTTGGCCATCTTCTCGCTCGCCTTCCCATCCCCGTAGCTCTCCCTTCTCTCCCCCTTCGGTTCGAAGGTCCTGATGGCATCCAGGATTCTCTCCCTGTTCGCCCCTACCAGGACGTTCCACCCGTCCTTCACGGTCTCCACCCACTCGGTCTCTTCCCTCAATGTAATGCATGGCACCCCGTGGAAGTAGGCTTCCTTCTGCACCCCTCCGCTGTCAGTGAGGATCTTCTTGGCGTTCATGGCCAGATAGGTGAAATCCAGGTATCCAGCTGGTTCTATGAGCTTGATCGCCTCGTCCAGCTTGGCGTGGAGCTTGAACTTCTTGAGGGATTTGAGCGTCCTCGGATGGACCGGAAGGACGATGGTCTCACCGGACGATATCAGAGCATCCACAATCGCTTCCAGGTTCTCTCTCTTATCGGTGTTCGAAGGCCTGTGAACCGTGACCAATAGGTATTCCTTCTTCCTCAATCCCAGTTTCTCGAGCATCTGGCTCTTCATAGCAAGTTCTTTGTTGTGCAGTGCGGCGTCGTACATCACATCCCCGACCAGATGAACTCCTTTGGTGATCCCTTCCTTTTTCAGGTTCTCCACCGCGGTCGTCGTTGGACAGAACAATAGTTGTGACATGCGGTCGACTAGGATCCGGTTTATCTCCTCAGGCATCTTGTTGTTGAAACTTCTAAGACCGGCTTCAACGTGGGCGACCGGGATGTGCACCTTCACTGCTGCCAATCCCCCTGCAAGAGTGGAGTTCGTATCTCCGTAGACCAGGACCAGGTCGGGTTCCTCATCCATCAGTATCTTCTCGACGCCCACAACCATCTTCCCCGTCTGCTCTGCGTGTGTACCTGAGCCCACTCCAAGATCGAAATCCGGCTTAGGTATCTTGAGTTCGTCAAAGAAGTTGCCGCTCATTGGGGGATCGTAATGCTGTCCGGTGTGGACGATGATCTCCTCATGACGCTTGCGGATCTCCTTGGAAACCTGGGCGGCCTTGATGAACTGGGGTCTTGCACCCACAACTGAAACGATCTTCATGAACGGCTCTCGAAAGTGATACGAAGTTAAATGTTTTCTTGTCTTTGGCGTCCGCCGAGAACCATACAAATAGCACAAATCCATTGGCGTTCCAAATGATCAGGACCTGTGTTTCAGCAGGTTGGACCGTCTTCCTTCTGTATGTCTTCAGGAAACTTGACTGGTTGTAGCCTTCGGGCAATAAGGTTAATATGGTCATGTTGTTCTTGTGACGACGCCATGAAGAAAGTAGTGGTAGTTGGACTTGGGTACGTCGGCACTCCCGTCGCCTGCTGCTTCGCGAATGCCGGATTCAAAGTGGTTGGAATAGACATTGCCCAGTCAAAGATCGATATGATCAACAGGGGCGAATCCCCCATCAAGGGCAAGGAGCCAGGACTGGACGAGCTTCTCAAGAAGGTCCACAAGGCAGGCAAGCTGAAAGCAACTGACGATTACTCCGAATGCAAACGCGCCTACGCCATTTTGATCATGGTCGAGACCCCGGTGGATGACAAGAACATACCCAGATACAAGGCCCTGAGGTCCGCACTTACATCGGTCGGGAAGAACCTCAGCAAAGACACGCTGGTCTCCATCGAATCAACCATTGCTCCGAGGACCACGACCGATCTGGTCAAACCTATCTTGGAAAAGGAGTCCGGCCTGATAGCAGGAGAGGATTTCTACCTCGCACACTGCCCCGAAAGGTTGAGGGCGGGCGTGCTTCTGGAGGCCATCACCAACTATAACAAGATCATAGGCGGCATAAACGAAGCGAGTTCAAAGAAGGCCAAGGAGCTCTATAAGAAGATCATCAAGGCCAAGATATACGTCACCGACTCGCTCACGGCCGAGGTCACCAAGACCACCGAGAACGCATACAGGGATACGCAGATCGCTTTCGCGAATGAACTGGCCTATCTTTCCGAAGAGTTGGGAATAGACGTTTTCGAATTGAGGAAACTGGTCAACACCTCACTTTCCAGGGCCATGCACTTCCCCGGTTCGGGCGTCGGCGGTCATTGCCTGCCTAAGGATCCCTGGCTCTTGTTGCATGGTTCTGGGAAGACATTCAAACCCAAGTTGATACCTGTTGCGAGGGAGATCAACGACTCCATGCCTTTTCACATGATAGAGCTGGCCGAAGAAGCGATGAAAGAATCCGGCGTCACTCCAAAGAAAGCGAAGATAGCTGTCATGGGTTACGCGTTCATCGAGGATTCGGATGACACAAGGGACACGCCGGCTGCCCCAGTGATCAAGCACTTCATGGATATCGGATCGGAGGTCATCGTTCACGACCCGTACGTCAAAGCCGTGGATGGATTGGAGATGACTGGAGACCTCAACAAGGCACTGGTAGGAGCGGACTGTGCGATCTTCGTGACCGCTCACTCACGCTACAAGAGCATGAAGCTGAAGAACCTGGTGCAGAAGATGAAGAACTCGATAATCATCGATGGAAGGGACCTCTTCGAAAGGAAGAAATGCATCAAAGAAGGATTCGTCTACAAAGGCGTCGGCAAGAAGCACTAGAGCTCTACCTTTTTCTTGGTCTTACTGGATTCCGCGGCGGCCATTACAACCCTCATTGTCTTGAGGCCGTCCTCACCGCTGACCAACGGGTCCCGCTTCTCGTTCACCGCATCCAGAAAATCATTGAGCTCGTTCTTGAGAGGCTCTTCTTTCTGCAGGGAGACCCTTCTGATGTCGTATTCCAGATGTATCTGGTACAGGTTGAATGGATCGAACTCCCCTAATGATGACGAGGATATCACCAGCGATTGCTTGACGTAGTCCAATTCCACGAAGTTCTTGGAACATGTCAGTGAAAGCTTCCTGACCTTCATGGGCGTCAACCAGTTTATCTCAACGAATCCCGTGGTCCCGTTCTCGAAATCAAGGAGTATGTTTGCATGGTCCTCGAAGACCTTATGTTTCCGTCTTCTACCCTGTGTGAAAACGCTCTCCACCTCGCTTCCCAAGAGGTACCTCATCACGTCAATATCGTGGATACCGAGATCCATGATCACCCCGACGTCCTTTATCCTCGCAGGGAAAGAGCTCACCCGCCTGGCCGCAAGTGCAATTGCATCTCCGTAGGCGCCGTCTTCGAGAGCTTTCTTGGTGAATCCAACTACCGGGTTGTGCCTCTCGATGTGTCCAACGGCCATGGTGAGTCCTGCGTCCTTCGCCAGACCGACCAGCTTCTCCGAGTCCTCCAGCGTCGAGCACATGGGCTTCTCCACTAGGAAGTGGATGCCCTTGGATATCACGTCCTGGGCGATGCCGAAATGCATCTCGGTCGGGGTCGCGATGCAGGCGGCCTGGATGTCCTCATCGAGCATGTCGTGGTAGTCTTCGAAATACTGGGCTCCGGTCTTGCTGGCCACTGATTGTCCTGCACTCTTGTCCGGGTCCGCGATTCCAACTAGGTTGGATATCTCTGAGAGAACCCTCGCGTGGTTCTTGCCCATGGATCCTACACCAATGACGCCTGTGTTCAGCATTTACCAACTCCCCCCCAGGACCTTGACCGTGTCGATAATGTAAGTGATATCTTCATCCGATACCAGTGGATGCACTGGGAGTTCCATCATCTTTGGAAGCATTCCTCTGGCAACGGGACAATCCGCACTCGCACCCAATGTTCTGAGTATCGCCTGCTCGCTGAGAGGTTTTGGATAGCTGGGTCTGGCTCCTATATCCTTGCTCTTCAAGAACTCGACCAGTTCGTCCCTGTTCAACGGGAAATCGTCAACCTTGATGATGTACTGATAGTAAACGTGTGATGCATTATCAATGACCTTCGGGGTCTGGATGCCTTTCAGGTCGCCCAATCCTTCGTTCAGTCTCTTCGCGTTCGCCTGTCTCTTCTCGATGAACCCAGGCAGCTTCTTGAGCTGTTCCCCTCCGATGGCCGCCCCTATCTCTGTCATCCTGAAGTTGTAGCCCAGAACAATGTGTTCATATTGGGTGATCTCGCCGTGTTCCCTCAGGAGCATGCACTCTGTCTTGAGGTCGGCGTCGTCAGTCGTTATCATTCCGCCCTCGCCAGCGACCATGTTCTTGGTCGGGTAGAAGCTGAAACAAGAAGCGTCACCAAAGGTGCCCACTTTCTTACCATCATACTCTGCCCCGTGGGACTGGCAGGCGTCCTCGATGATCTTCAGGTCATGATTCTTCGCTATCTCCATCAGGGGTTTCATGTCCACTGGCTGTCCGAACATGTGAACCGGCACAATCGCCTTGGTCTTGGGAGTGATCGCCTCATCTACCTTCTCGATGTCCATGTTGAACGTATCTGGATCCGTGTCTACGAACACTGGTTTGGCACCGCAGAACAGCACCGTGGATGCAGTTGCGAAGAAGGTCACTGGTGGTATCAGGACCTCATCGTCCTTTCCTATCCCGTTCGCAAGCAGTGCGATGTGAAGCGCTGTCGTCCCGGAGCTGGTGCTTATGGCGTGTTCGGTCCCGATGTACTGAGCGAAAGAAGCTTCGAACTCCTTGGTCTTGGGGCCCCTGGCCAGCATTCCGGACCTGAGAACCTCCAGAACGGCTTCTTCCTCCTCCTTCCCGATATTGGGCTTGGCGATGGGTATCATTCGAAAGCTCCCACGTTCACTCTCTTGTCGCAGCGCTCGCAGTAGTTGTTCATCAGTTTCCTGCCGCAGTGACAGACGTACCCCACTCTCTTGGCCGGGTTGCCGATTATGAGCTCATGCGGCTCCACATCCCTTGTCACCACCGAGCCCGCTCCGATCATGGCGTACTCACCGATGGATATGCCGCAGAGTATGGTCGAATTGGCTCCTATGGAGCTTCCATCCTTGACTATCGTCGGAATAACCTTCCAGTCGACCGTTGCCGCTCTTGGATAGAGGTCGTTGGTGAACACCACGTGAGGGCCTATGAAAACACCACTGCCCACTTTGACCCCTTGGTAGATTGTGGCCCTGTTCTGGATCTTGCAGTTGTCGCCGATCTCCACGTCCACGCCTATGTAAACACACTTGCCAAGTCTGCAGTCCTTGCCCACTTTCGCTCCTTCCCTGATCTGGACCTCGTGCCAGACCTGGGTGCCTTCTCCGATTTGGGCGTCCTCGGACACATGTGCCGTGGGATGTATTGTCGGTGCCATGGAATTCTTACTCACAAATGTATGCGGTAAATAAACTCTTTGTGCTAATCCCAACAGAATTGGGCCTGAGTACCGTAGAGGGCCTGGTATCAAGAAAACTATATATAACATATAATAACATATAGAAATCCATAAGGGCATTGTCATGAGCCAGGTTACTACGATACAGATTCAGAAGGATACCCGGGACAGGCTCCGAGAGATTGGACATAAGGGTGAGACATACGACAAGCTCATCAGACGGTTGATGAAGGCTGCGAGGGAAATCGAATTCTACGCGGATCTGGATAGGATAGTGGACAAGGAGGAGTTCGTTCCCCTTGACGAAGTATGAAGTGCTGGTCTCCCAGACCGCCAGAAAGCAGCTGCGCATTCTGGAAGAGGGGGCCAGGGAACGCGTCAAGAAAGCTCTCATTGAGATAAGTGATGATCCGACCCATTCTCGACCGAAGGCTGATATCAGCCGACTCAAGGGCCCCAGGAGGGATTACTTCCGATTGCGCGTCGGGGATTATCGAGTGGTGTATACCATCGAAGAGAGTGAGATTCTCGTTGTGAGGATCTTTCATCGGAGTTCGGGATATTCCTGGTTGGAGTGAATCAGCGGCAAGAAACCATTAGATACAGGAATGAGTTGCGCTATCAGTAAGGTGCGAGGATGATCGAGATAGACGGCTCCTATGGAGAAGGAGGCGGACAGATACTCAGGCTATCAGTTGCTCTGTCTGCAGTGACTGGCAAGAGCGTCAAGATAGTGAAGATCAGGGCCGGAAGAAAGAAGCCCGGTCTGGCCGCACAGCACCTGACCGCGATCAGGTCCGTGGGAGAGATTTCCAGTGCCCAAGTGGAAGGTTTGGACATAGGGTCCCAGACGGTCGAGTTTCATCCGGGAGAACTGAGAGGCGGGAAGTTCCGCTTCGATATCGGGACTGCAGGCAGCATCACTCTTGTCTTCCAGGCGTGTTTCATACCCGCACTTCACGCACCTACGAAGTGCGTTCTGACCGTCACTGGCGGTACAGATGTACGCTGGGCTCCTCCTATGGACTATTTCCAGAACGTATTCCTGCCAATGGTCGGGAAGATGGGCGTCTCCGCAAAGGTGGACAGCATAAAAAGGGGCTATTATCCCAAAGGCGGAGGAAAGGTCGTACTTCACATCGAACCCCAAGAAACGCTTTCACCCCTGCAACTGGATGAACTGAGGGGACAGCTGATAATCAAAGGTATCTCACACGTTAGCAATCTGCCTGACCACATCCCTGAACGGATGGTCAAGTCCGCCAAGAAGGACCTCATCAGATTGGGGAGACCCGATATCGTTTCCGAGACATTCAGCGGGGATGAAGCATTTGGTCAAGGAGGAGCGATAGTCATCTGGGCCAAGAACGAAGACACCATCTTGGGTGGGAACGCCACTGCCGAAAGAGGTGTCAAGGCCGAGACCGTCGGTGAGATTGCATCAAAAGAGCTTTGGAAGGAGATTAAGAGCGGTGCAACGCTGGACATCCACCTTTCCGACCAGATACTGCCCTACATGGCCATGGCCGATGGGGAATCATCCTTCCTCGTGAGGGAGCTGACGAATCACACCAAGACCAACATGTGGCTCATTGAACAGTTCTTTGACGTAGAATTTGAAAAGTCAACGCATGGAGATCTGCACAAAATCAGCGTAAGGCCCGGGTAATCTAACCGTACATGGAAGGCCGCGTTGGAACCGGGGACTTCTTTGCCACCTGCGTCTGCGCGTGTATCGTCTTCAGTTGGTCCTCGATCCTCTCCGCCTCTTCATACAACGGCTGTGCGTCAAGTTCGGTGTGCAGAAGCAGTTTGTCTATCGTCTCTATGACTCTGGCAGCTGCCCTTGCGTCCGGATAATCTGGATGCGCCTCGGATAGAAGGCTGAGGACGTTGAAATCCCTCTTCTTGCCCTCGTTCAGGAGAACGCCCGCGACACCGGTGATTACACCTTCCTCGAAGATGGTCACGTTATGGTTCTTCAGCAGTTCCGAACCCTCCTTCGTACTGCCTATTCCATACACCTCGATGTTCTCGTTGATCACCATGTCCTTGTCCTTATCGACTATCAATCCCTCGGGGCACACCATCATTTCGCATTTCTGTTCCTGCGCCCAGTCCAGTACCGTCGATGCGATCACCTTTATGAGGTTCGGAGGTGGCTGGAACTCGGAGATGAACACCACTATCTTGTCATGGGGCTTAGCTGTGGGCTCCTTCCCGGCATAGATCCTCACCGGGTTCATCGGCTCACCCTCTCTGATGAGTGAAACCGTTGGGAAGTAGACAGAGTCCATCATGCCTATCTGTTCGAGTGAGAGGGCGTTTATGAGATAGTTCGCCACTATGGAGCTGACCAGACCGACGCTCGGAAAGCCGTCGATAACGGTCGCCCCCTTAAGGTCCATCCTCTTCAATTCGTATATGTGGACATCACCCTGTGGAGCCATTAAGAAGGCAAATCCACTATCCCTACTTAAACCTCTTGATAAGATTACCAACAATTATTATGAGGAGTGTGAATACCCTGGATGTTGCGTCCACATACCATTATCAACTGTGCAATGTCCGCAGACGGCAAGATTGCTCTGCCCTCCCGAAAGCAGACTAGGATATCGAACGAAGAGGACATGGGGAGGGTCCACAGACTCAGGAATGAGTGCGATGCGATCCTCGTCGGCATCGACACCATTCTATCTGATGACCCCAAGCTCACCGTGAAGGAGAAGCACGTGGATGAGGTCAGGAATCCCCTACGTGTCGTCCTGGATTCGAAGGGAAGGACACCGATGGACTCCGAGGTCCTGAGTGATGATGCACCTACTCTGATACTGACTACGCGATCCTCTGAATCAACATTCGGCGAGGCCGATGTCGCAAGGTTCGGGAATGAGATGGTGGACCTTTCTGCCGCGGTGGAGTTCTTGTACGAGAGGGGCGTCAGGAAACTGCTTGTGGAAGGCGGGGAAACGGTGATTTGGTCGTTCTTGAAGGAAGGGCTCGCCGATGAGCTCAGGGTATTCGTTGGAAGCATGATCATCGGGGGCACTGGATCTCCCACCACGGCAGGCGGCGAGGGTGCGACCTCGTTCGAGGACATCATCGCGCTTGCTCTGACCAGGTCGACGCAGCTTGGGGATGGGATTCTCCTCGAGTATGAGGTGAAGCGTTGAAGTTCGTGTGCGACCACATGCTTGGAACTCTTGCCAAATGGTTGAGGCTTCTGGGGTTCGACGTCATCTATCCAGGGCCGGTCGCGGACAGCGAGATTAAGGATATCGCCGCTCGAGAAGACAGGATGGTCCTCACCAGGGACAAGGAGCTCGCCAGCACCACCAAAGTACGAACACTCTACGTCGAGAGCGGCGTTCTCGAAGAACAGCTGAAGTTCGTCCTGTCCGAGCTCGACCTGAAGGTCACCGATCCAATGTCAAGGTGCTCCCTGTGCAATTCTCTTGTTGATAGGGTAGACAAGTCCTCTGTGGAAGGCAAGGTTCCCGAAGGGGTCTTCGACCGACAAGAGGATTTCTGGTTCTGTTCAGAATGTGAAAAGTACTACTGGCAGGGCAGTCATTGGGACAAGATCGCCAAAACGATTGAAGAACTGGATATGTCCTGATGGGCCTCTAGAACTCTCTTTCCCTGACCGATCTCAACCTGTCCTTGATTGCCATCGTCAGGGACCTTCTGATGATCCAAATGGATATCACGGCTATCACAGAGATGACGAACCGTATCGCGGGATGGTAGGGGCTTGCCGAAATGAGGATGACGACCACGCCGGCTATCAGAAGGAAGACCAGCGGCAATATGATCTTCACAGATCTCCTCTCCATGCCCAGTCTCTTAAAGGCCAGTCTGTGCCATTCGTACACGATTCCCCCGGCGATGAAGGCTATCCATATTGACAGTGCGAAGTACAGGCTGTACGTGCTGTTAGGATTCCCGGTTGTGTTGTTGAGTATCTCACCGAGTATCAGCAGAAGGAAGATGGACGCGATGACATAAAGGAGAATCATGTACGTTCGACCTATGAACGCAAGCTCGAGATGGCTCTTCTCGTTCATCTCACCAACCTCCCTCGTGGTCCTTCTTGGTCATTTCGAAATGTTCAATGAACTGTCCGACCATTGCTCCAAGAACCCCGCCTATGGCAGCCCCAATGCCGCCACCTGCAACCCCTCCAATCACAAGACCTATCGCTCCACCCAGCATCAGGCCAACGCCCATTTGCTCTGGCTGCGGCTTTTCGTTTTGAGAAGGGGAGGCTGCCATCTAAGGACCCGAACTTCAGAACATCCCGAGAAATAAATAACTTTTCATTGAGAAATCATCAGCGAGAAGAGGAAAAGCGGTAGGAAACACCATATCAGTTCATGTTGCACCAGTAGAGGCCATCGATCTCTACGAATACAGATCCTCCTTCAGGATCTTGCCCGTACTGGCATTGATGATTATGCTGCCTTTCGAACCCTCCACGCACCAGATGGGAAGGTACACCAGTCCCAACCCCTCTAACTGGACATCCTCTTTCTTGGGTTTGACGCTCTTCTTCTGTTCAATGGTTGCGTCCTCTCTCTCCTTGACGCTCTCCCTGACCACGGTCCCAAGTTCTATCGCTTTCCGCTGGGCTATCTGGAAGGCCTCCACTTCATCTGTCTTGGGCTCCCGCTTCCTGTCGAAGTACTCGATTCCGTCCATTCTCTCCATGTCATGGTCCCATATCTCCGGGGATTCGGTCAGTGCATTGACCCCGATCGTTCCCTTGGACTCGTGGATCTCTCCATCATCCTCGACCAAGGATGTGTACTCGAAAACGAAGTATGGGACCAGGTCCAGTATGTAGTTGAACCCGTCAACCATCTTGCTGCCGATCTCCACAACGTCTTCCTTCTCAAGCGTCGGTCTAACCATCGCCTCGGGGATCTCATCCATATCTCCCAGGCAGTCGGTTACCATATCTCCCAGGACGGTCTCTCTCGTCTTCTTCTTTCCAAGAAGGACCTGCATCACGTCGTTCTCCAAACCCTCTCGGTCAAGGACTATGATTCCAGGCACTTCTACGGACTTGTCGAGCAGAGGCACCAGCACTCCCTGTCCTCCTTTGCCAGCGATTTGATCCAGTACGTCCTGCAAGGAGTTCTCGGAAGGAAAACCGAAGGTCAACCTCGCGTCACCTCTCGATGCCGTAAGAACATCCCCCTCCAATGACACCGAACATCCAGTTGATCGTAGAAGCTTCGCAATGAGCTGTCTAATCATCTCCCTTCGGTAATGCCCGTGATAGACTTAAGGATATTGTCTAGCGTCTTGCTGGCTCCTGGTTCTTCCGTTGAATTGAGAGCATGCCAACCCCGAAAGATATGTATAAAAGAACCACCTAGAAATCCTAGAATGAACAAGTTGAAGATGGCCGCATTTGGACTGATCGCTCTTGGAATAGCGGTACTTGCCATTGGTGCAGCCAATGGTGACGGGGAGTTGATGATCCTGCTTTTCATCCCCGTCTACAGGGGGACTGGCCCGTACGCTCTCGGCGGAGGGCTCCTGATATTCCTGGGTATCGTGGTCGGTCTGATCTACATGTTCAAACGATACGCTCCGGCGCCGTATCAAGAGACGCCAGGCGCCTCTCGGTCGCCGTCCGGAGGACAGGGAGGGGCTCCTGCCGGGAGGCCAAGGACCGGTGGAGTCGTGTTCTTGGGTCCTATACCCATTGTGTGGGGCTCGGACGCGAAGATGACGCTTTACACGATCATCATAGGCATAATCGTCGTCACAGCGGTACTGGTCTCGATCTTCCTTTATTTCGTTCTCAACACCGCTTCTCCGTGATAGTTTAATAGAGCATTGTCCTTTTCAGGCGGGGAAACACCATGAAAGTGCTTGTGAATGATCAAATAGCCAGAGAAGCCGTCGAGAAGCTCAGGGCGAAGTACGAAGTGATCGTCAAGTTCCACGACAAGGACGAATTGCTGGACGTGATATCCGACTTCGACGCTCTCATAGTCCGGGGCAAGACCAAAGCAACAAAAGAAGTGATCGAGAAGGGGGAGAACCTCAAGGTCATCGGAAGGGCCGGGATAGGAGTGGACAATATCGACGTGGATTACGCGACCGAGAGGAAGATCGCAGTCGTCAACGCGCCTCGGTCAAGCACGATGTCGGTCGCCGAACTTGCGATTGGTCATATGATATCCCTTGCCAGGCATCTTCCGTTCTCGGACAAGAGCATGAAGGCCGGATTGTGGGAGAAGAAGAAGTTGATGGGCACCGAGCTCCATGGGAAGACCCTCGGGCTCGTGGGCTGCGGGAGGATTGGCGCCGAGGTTGCCTCAAGGGCCGTGGCCTTTGGAATGAACGTCCTTGCCTACGACCCATATCTGCCCAAAGAGGTCCAGGATAAGATCCAGTGCACCTTCACCGAGCTGGATGAACTGTTGAAGAACTCGGATTTCATTTCTATTCATTCGCTTCTTTCGGACGAGACCAGAGGGATGATCGGGAAAGAACAGCTCGAGATGATGAAGGACAGCGCATGTGTGATCAACTGTGCCAGAGGCCCCATCATCGAGGAGGCCGCGTTGGTGGATGCCTTGGAGAAGGGTAAGATAGGAGGCGCGGCCCTCGACGTCTTCGACAAAGAGCCTCCGGAAGAAAGCCCACTTCTGATCGCACCCAATGTCGTCTTCACCCCTCATCTGGGTGCTTCCACGAAAGAAGCCCAAATCAAAGCAGGGACAACTACCGCGGAACAGGTTGACAAGGTCCTTTCGGGTGAGAGACCGGATTTCATAGTGAACGGGCAGATCTACGACTCGTAGGACTTGGCAAGTCTCTCAGCCGCTTTGAGAAGGGTGAGCTTCTTCTTCTGGGAAAGTTGACGAATCTCAGATATCAACTTGATATATTCCTCGTAATCTTTCTTGTGATTCCTCACATATCTTCCTATCGCTCTCTCAAGGGTTTCATTGGAATGCAGGTCCCTCAGCGCTTCCCAGATTATCTCAGCCTTCTCCCTGTCGTTCATCTATTCTCCTCGCACACATTGAGGAAGTTCTTGAAAATGTCATTTCCGTATTCCGTATGTTCGACCTCGGGGTGGAACTGTACTCCGTAGATCGGCCTCTTGAGATACTTCATCGCTTGGCACTTGCAGTTGTTGGAATGGGCCAGTCCTATGAAATCCTCTGGAAGGGCGGTGACCTCGTCGTTGTGCGACTCCCAACCCTGAAAGGCCTTGGGCAGCCCCTCGAAGAGCTCGTCCTCCTCGTCCACCACGATCTGGGTCCTGCCGAACTCGGGTATGCCTGATGGTCCAGCTTCACCTCCGAAATGTATGGCCATGAACTGGTGACCCGCACAGATACCCAGTATGGGGAATTCCGCCTTCTCGAGATACTCCGCGTTTTTACCCATCTTGTCAGCGTCCAATCCGACCCTTGGGGCTCCGCCCGAGAGGACGAGTCCGTCCACCTCAAGTTCTTCCAGTGTGGTGGTGTTAGGGACTATCTTCGTTTCAACATCCAGATATCTCAAGACCCTCCATTCTCTGTGGGTCCATTGTCCGCCGTTGTCCACCACGAATACTTTCACATAGGGGCATTGGTTGTTCGTTATTATAGGTTTTCAGAACTCATTCCCACTCTATCGTACCTGGCGGTTTGTTGGTAATGTCGTAGACCACTCTGTTGACCTGTGGAAGCTCGTTGGTGATCCTGATGGATATCTTGTCAAGAACTTCGTGTGGAATCCTGGAATACGACGCTGTCATCCCGTCCACTGATTGGACCGCCCGGATGAAGATGGTGTAGCCGTACGCCCTGATGTCCCCCCTCACTCCCACCGACCTGATCGGAAGAAGGCCGGCAAAGTACTGCCAAGGCATTTCCATGTCACCATTCTCTGCTGATTTCTCTATCTCCTCTTCAACGATGGCACACGCGTCCCTCGCCGTTTCTGCGGCCTCCGGCGTGACCTCTCCGAGTATGCGTATCGCAAGAGCTGGCCCGGGGAACGGCTGTCTTTCGGATACCGTCACTCCGAGTTCTCTGCCCACCTTCCGAACCTCGTCCTTGTACAGGTCCCTCAACGGTTCCACCAGTGTCAGTTCCATCCCTTCGGGCAGTGCGCCCACGTTGTGATGTGATTTTATCGTGTCCCTGAGGTCTCCGCCGCTCTCTATCCAGTCAGGGGCTATCGTTCCTTGAACGAGATACTCGGCGCCGATCTCCTTCGCCCTTCTCTCGAATATCTCTATGAACTTGCCTCCGATGGCCATCCTCTTCTCTTCTGGGTCTAGAACACCTTTCAGCGCCTCGAAGAACTCGTCCTTGGCATCCACGATCTCGTAGTTGACATCGAGGTCCTCCAGCATGCTGGTGACCTGCTCCTTCTCACCCTTCCTCATGAGGCCGGTGTCAACGTAAATGCTCAACAGGTCGTCCCCGATGGCCCTGCTGACGATGACCGCCGCCACAGCGCTATCTACACCGCCTGAGGTCGCTACCACCGCCTTCCCGACTATCTCCTCTCTGACCTTCTCTATGGCCTCGTCAATGAACTTGGAAGCGTCGAACAATCAATCACCGAGGCTCTTGGAATCTTCGATTGTCCATTCCTGCAGCTTGAGTCTGTGCTTCTCCAGGTTCTTTGCCAACGTCTTGTTGGAAAGTGCGAGTATCTCTACTGCCAGAAGCGCGGCGTTCTCCCCCCTGTCAAGTCCAACGGCAGCAACGGGTACCCCCGGAGGCATCTGGACGATCGAGAGGATTGAATCCAGGTTCACCTTGCCGCTGACCGGAACGCCGATCACTGGCTTGGTGGTATGGGCTGCCACTGCCCCGGGAAGTGCCGCGGAGAGTCCGGCGACCGCTATGAAAACATCCGCCTCGCTCTTCTCCACCGTCTCCACCAGATGCTGTGAGGTCCTGTGTGCCGAAGCAACGACCATCTTGTTCTTGACTTTGAACTGGTCCAGGATGTTCTTCGCCTTCTTCCCCACCTCAAGATCGCTCTTGCTTCCCAGAATTATGAGGACTGACATCAACCCCAGAAGGACGACTTAGGAAATAATGTTTTCCAGAATCAGGATTTCATTATGGCGAGCAGGAACAGACCAACAGCGATTCCTGCACCTATGACCGCAGCCAGTATGACCGCAATCGATTGTGAAATGACCTCAGTTATCCGCACAACATCATCGAGCGGCCCGTAGTTGCTGAAAACGAACGTCACAACGATACCGATTATAAGGCCGATCACCAGCAGTCCAGCGCCGATCTTCCTGCTCTTTCCGCTTCCAAAGTAGGCGGTGAACACTCCTGCTATGAATAGGAGAAGCGAAAACACCAACAGCAGAACCGTAAGGAAGTTCATTGGGTCCCAGAAGTTCAAGAAATCCGTCATCTTTCAGTCTCCTAAAACCTGATCCCTGTCAGGGTCTTGGTGTCGATCACTCCCGGGATGGTCCTGACCTTGTCGACCACGATCTGTCCCAGGATGTTGAAATCGTCTGCCTCGATCTTTGCGATGAGGTCGTACTCCCCGAACAAGGGATGTAGCTCAACGATTTCTGGCACAGTCTGCAGTTGCTCATAGACCTCATGCTCCTTTGCCGGAGCCGTGCTTATGAGAACGAATCCAATAGCCATATCCAACAACCCGATATGGAGAAGTTTTGTCTGTAGTTAAATGTTTCTATATTTGGGAACAAGTCCAGTGAACCGTTTAACCGTCCTGGAGTCTCTCTATTCTTTCTTCTATCTGCTCCCATGTGGGTATGTTCGTCTGAGGGCCTTTCTTCTCCACCACGTAGCTCGCGGTGGCAGAGCCAATAAGTCCGCATCTTTCCAGGTCCGAGCCCTTGTGCAGGCCCGCGAAGAATCCCGCGCGGTACGCATCACCCGCGCCGGTCGCGTCCTCAACCCGGTCCGGCTGGATGGACGGGATGAACAACCTCTTGTCCTGGGTGATTATGGTGCTGCCCTTGCCGCCTTTGGTCACGATCAGGACGTCCACGAAGTCCAGGAGCCCCGTGTCCTCCTTCAGGTTGAGGTAGGCCATCGCTGCCTGTACCTCCACCTGGTTCCCGAAGAAAAAGTCTGCCTTCCGGACAATGCCTCTGAACGATTCCGGCGTGTACACGTAGGACAGCTCCTGGGCCGGGTCGAAGGATATCTTCTTTCCCAGGCTCGATGCCAGGTCGATGACCCTCTGGTAGTATTCCGGTCTGCCGGTTCCAATGTGGATCATCTGAGAGCTCTCGACCGTGTGCGTTTGCAGCTCGAAGGCGGCGGCCTCTTTCATGGGACCTTGGTCTATGATGGTCATCTGGTTCTGGTCCGGGTCGGAGAATATCCAGGCCTGCGGCGTTGAGTATCCATCCACCGTTTGCAGGTCTTGGATGTCAATGCCAGCCTTCTTCAGAGCACTTCTGTACCCCTTGGGAAAACCTCCGCCGATGAACGAGGCGAGAGCTGTCTTAACACCCAGCTTCGTGGCGACCATCGCTATGTTGGCCCCAGTTCCTCCATACACTATCTCGGATCCTGACGTGGCCATGGATGAATTCGGCTTGGGCAGTCTTGGTACGCTGAATATGTTGTCAACAACCACATGGCCGAACACTCCCAGGAAGTTCTCCTCCACTTTTCACCACCTCTTGACCTCTGACATTATGTCCGCATAACCTTCGATCTCGATGTGTTCTAGACCCTCCCTCCTGTAATGAGAAAGCAGGTCCCCTTTGGCGAACACCACATCGCACGATTTCGCAGGACAGATGTCGTTCATGCCATCACCTGCATATATTATCTTCTTTTCCTCGTCCTTCCAGTCCTTCAGGACCTCCAACTTGCACGTGCCGCAGTCCTCGCATTCCTGTGAGGTATTTGGGAAGCTCACTCTTAATCCCCCGTCCTCGAAGTGCGCCTTGTTGGTGAAGAACGGAACATCGATATCATTCATCCGAAGCAGATGTTCTATGTAGAAGTCCAGTCCCTCGCTGACTATCCTGACAGGGATCCCGTTTTCTGTGCAGAAGGCAAGGAAGGGTTTGAAGTCCGGATCGATCCTGGCATTCGCGTCCAAGAAATCGGTCATCTCCTCTTCTGTCCCCTTGAGCATCTCGAACTCCGTCCTCAGGGCCTCTCGGCAGTTAATCCTCCCCTCCCTGTAATCCTCTTCGATCTTCTTCCAACTGTTGTCTGTGAACTCATCTAACAACAACGCCGCAACGTCACTCACCGTGACCGTTCCATCGAAGTCGGTCGCGAATGCAAAACCGTCGGGAAATGCCATTGCCAAAACCCTGGTCCAGCGCCCTACGTTCCCTCTCCCCAGCCCGAGATGTAATCCTTCTGTTCCTTGGTGTGCTTGTCGATGCTCACTCCCATGTGCTTCAACTCGATCCTGGCCACCCTCTCGTCGATCTGCCTGGGCACCTCATACACCCTGTTCTCCATCTTCCCGTAGTTCTTCAGAAGATATTCCGCGGACAAGGCCTGGATGCTGAAGCTCATGTCCATTATCTCCACCGGGTGTCCTTGTCCAGCAACCAGATTGATCAACCTTCCGTCGCCCAATAAGTACACCTTCTTCCCGTTCTTGAATGTGAACTCTTCAACGAAGTCCCGCACCTCTCTCTTCCCCTTTGACAGCTTCTTGAGAGCTGGCTTGGACACCTCGTTGTCGAAATGGCCAGCGTTGGACAGGACGCAACCGTCCTTGGCCGCCCTCAGGTGCTTCTCGGTCACCACGTCCTTGCAGCCCGTTGTGGTAACCACGAAATCCGCGTCCGTTATCGCCTCCAACATCGGCTCCACCGAGAATCCGTCCATCTTGGCCTCTATCGCTTTAACTGGGTCAACCTCCGTCACCGAGACGTTCGCTCCCATACCGTCCATTCTCATCGCCACGCCTCTTCCGCACCATCCGTATCCCGCTACCACCACCTTCCTCCCCGCAATCAGGAGGTTGGTTGCCGACATGATGCCGTCGACCGTTGACTGGCCGGTCCCGTAACGGTTGTCGAAGAAGTGTTTCATCTGTGCGTCGTTGACGTTGATGACCGGGAACTTCAAAGCTCCGTCCTTCTCCATCGCCTTGAGTCTGGCCACCCCCGTGGTCGTTTCTTCGTTGGCACCCTTGATCACATCCAGTAGGTTCTTCCGCTTGGTGTGCACCATGGCGATTAGGTCTCCGCCATCGTCTATGAGGATCTCCGGGTCATGGTCCAGGACCGAGTTCAGATTTGAATAGTACTCCTTCTTGGTCTCACCCTTCTTGGCAAAAGTGGGCAGTTTGTAACGCTTGTTCAGAGCCATGGGTATGGAATCATCGGTGGACAGGGGATTGCATGATGCCAGCCTAACATCAGCACCGGCTTCCTTGAGGGTCAGAGCGAGTATGCCTGTCTTTGCTTCCACATGGAGGGCCATTCCTATCTTGACACCTTTGAGTACCTTGCTCTTCTTGAGATCATTTCGAATGTTGCCCAGAACCCTCATGTGTTCTCTTGCCCATTCCAGGCGCTTGATGCCCTTGTCCAACAGGTCTTTCGACATTGCACCATCCATGATATGGCTTGATTATGTGGTTTTCGGTCGGAGTCGGCCAAAATGCGTTTATTCTTCCACGAGGACCTCGGCTTCTTCTTCGAACTCCTCTTCCTCCTCAACCTCTTCCTCAGGCTCCTCTTCTTCCTCCAGTTCTTCTTCGAACTCCTCTGCCTCTCCCCTACCGGCCCGCATCCTTCTGGCGGCCAGTGCAAGGACAAGCACCATCAGAACTACAACGAGGACGATGATCACAAGGAGCATGGTAATGTCCTCCTCGCCCGCTCCTTCCGGCTGAATGAGAATGGACCTGGGCTGGGACTCTGACGTTTCGTATCCCTGTTTGGAAGCGGTAGCCCTGAGGTTGAACAGGGTCGATACTGAGACATCTCCGGTGAACGTGGTCTGGAACTGTCCTGATGGGTTCGTGATGCCACTGTACTGCTGAAGGCTGCCACCGGCGCCATCAGGTGTGATCGTCAGAAGCAGGGTCACGTCCGGCAGACCTATTCCGGTCAGGTCGTCGGCCACCTCCACAGTGACTACCGTCTCCTCTCCTGTCATCAGATTGTAGCTCTGCACCCCGACGGTCACATCCATGGACCCCAGCTCTGGATGGACGGTTATCGAGTTCGAAGCCGTCGTCTCATCGTACTGCGGTATCCTGACAGTGGCTGTGAAAGTGACAGTTGTCGAAAGCGAGACATCCGGTCCGGTCCAATTGAACACTATCTGGCCAGCTGCATCGGCATAATCGAGGACGATGTCGGAATCATAATCGTTGGTCACCTTGATCCATGCACCCTCAAGTGGAGAGTCGACCAGATTTGTGGCCGAAACGACAACATCGATCAATTCTCCAGCCAAGATGGAATCCACCAGCAGGATTATCTGAGCCTTCATCGCTCCGAGCTGTTGGTAGTGCACACCCATGAATGACCAGAAGTTGTTCACCCCACCGGTCATCTGGACCCAACCTTCGTAGTTGATCGTCTCAAAGGATTCAAGGACCTTGTAATGCAGGATTGTACTGACAGGCGCGGTCTCGGCGATGTAACACAGGGCGTCCTTCACGTAACCCTGTCTGATGCTCTGGTCCACCTGCAGTCTCACGTTGTCCAAAAGGTCGTTGAGGAAAGGATCGTCCAGGTTGACATCGTTCCTAGAACCGTCCTTGTGGAACAGATCATATAGGAATATCGGATCTGCCTCCACGTCCAGAGTGGAGAGATAGAGCGAGAAATTGTCCAAGGTCACCTTGTTCCTGATCTCACTGTTCAGTAGGTAGACCGTCTCGGTCTCCACTCCCACGTCATTGAACACCTCTCCGATCGCCTGCCCGCCGATTGACGCCTTTGCAGGGTCCTCGGTTGTCGGAGGCACCAGGATGCTGAGCTTGAAGTCAGCTCCCGTTGGGTCCTCCAGGTATCCGTCCTCATCCGGGTCCAGGTACCCGCTGTCCTGGAAGTGGTTGATGATGTCGGTAAGGATAGGCTGATTGTTCTCGTCCTTTGGAACCCTGAACTTGGGGCATGTAGGATCGTGCCAATAGGTGTTGGATGGATGTATCATGGTGTCCGCGATGGTCGTACTTGCCTCGAAGCTCATCGCAAGTTCTCTCTTGATGGACATGGACAGCCCCTTTCTGAACTGGGTGTCGTTCAGCGGGTTCACCGGTGTGTTCATTCCAAGGAACAGCAGTGTGAGCTTGGGGTTGGTCGTTTGGACGCTTACGGTGGGTGTGAGGCCGAGAGTGGTCTCGTCAGAGCCACCTTCCCATCTCAGAGCGTTCTGGGCTCCGGACGGTATCTCGAATCCGATGAAGTCGACCATATTGTCTATCATGGCCTTGATGGCTGAATCCGTGTCAGCATAGAAGGTGTAATTGATCGCGTCCAGGTACGGACGTCGGAAGAAATGCCTTTCAAAAGCGACCAGGGTGGTGTACTGGCTTGTGCCGCCGTAGTTGGCCGTGACCTCATCTCCAGCGGTGAGCGTCGTGCCGATGAAAGTGACCGTTCCGTTGGACGGGTCGACCGAATAGCTGCTACCGGGCATCACCACGCCGTTCTTCAGCAGCTCCGGGTTGGAATCGAGGTAGTGGTAGTGCGCTCCCGCGATAACGAACCTCTGGCCTGTGGTTGCATTGTCCTCGACCACGTCATCCATTATGGAGAATGTGCTGGATCCTCTCGTTCCGAACTGGTATGGGCCGGACCCGAGATTCGAGGGGCCGACTATTGGCATGGTGAGCACCTTGCTGAAGAACACTCCCCTTGCCTGATCGGCGGTTGTTAGATCGAAGGTGACCTTGCCGGTTCCCGCAGTGCAGACCACGTTCTGAAGCAGGTCGGCCCAGTCCTGGTTAGCGGAACCCTTCATAGTCGTGTATGAATTGCAGACGTCTGTTGGTGTGATATAATGGGGACTGTCATCGTGCGAATCGTGCCACTCGACATCCGTCCTGAGGTTCACATCAACAGTATCGTTGGATGTGAGCGTCCAGTTGATGGCCACCCACGGCTCCGGCAGAAGTGTGACCTCATCTATCTTGGCGAGAGAATCGTACATCAGGCTGACCGCCAGCACGCTGGCATCATCATTTGCAGCCAAGGGGTCCTCCTCGATATCGCTCTGCAAGGCGACCCTCAGTTCTCCCCCGAACAATCCTCCCCGCGGCTCAACATCGTCAGCTGCACCAATCAATCCAAAGAAGCCGCTGAGCGCGAACAGAAAGACGATCGCCAGAACGAATTCCTTCCTAAACCTTTCGCCCACTTTCAAAGTTAGTCCTCCTTCATATCCCCCGTTCATGTTGCTTAATGGGTGTGGAAAAGGGTAGCCCCTCGGTCTATTAAAAATCTTTCGTAATTACGGAGAAAACGCTGGCTCTACTGTCTTCTGGCCTCTTTGGCCTTTGGCCTGAGTTCCTTGCTCCCGCATTTCCTGCACTGTGTGGCCCTCATGGAGTTCCTGGCACTGCATTTCATGCAAATCTTCTTGTGGAGCAACCTTGCCTCTGCCTCTGGGAATCGAGCCATATCAACACCATCCGATTGAGAACCGGCTATTTAAACTCATTTCTTCTTGCTGTTCTTCTTTGTTGGACAGTCTGAGTTGACACAGAGAATCCACGGTTTCTTATTCTTGCTTATGATCTTGACCATTCGCGACCCGCAGGTTTCGCATTCCAGATCGGTCGATAGGAGCAGTCCGTATTGGGGCAGCGAATGGGTCTCCCTGCATTTTGGATAATTGGAGCATCCCAGGAACCTCTTTCCCGCGCCAGAATGTCTTACGATCAGGTCCCCACCGCACGCCTTGCACGTGCCCATGAGCCTTCTTTCCTTTGTCGTGATGCATTCGGAGTCAATGCAGATGACCTCGGTCCTTCCGCCTGATACTGTCTTTATCTTCGGTGAGCCACATTCCTCGCAGACCTCCTCGACCGGAACCACAATTCCACTCCGGGGAAGCGGATGGGTGACCCTGCAATCCGGGAAGTTGGAGCAACCTATGAACCGGCTGCCTCTCCTCGAATGTCGGATGATTAAATTCCCGCCGCAGCTCTTGCAGTCACCGACCCTCTCCTGTTTCTTGAGGGCCTCAGTGATTTCGCGTCCGATTTCTTCTTTGTGGGATTCAAGTTTGTTCAATGTGTCGACCAGCATCTCCTGAGATTCGTCGACGACATCCATCAGTTCCTTCTCTCCCTGTGCGATGCCCAACATGTCCGCTTCCAGCGTGCTTGTCATCTCAGGCCTTGCTACCTGTTTAGCGTGCTCTTCCAGAGTATTTATGAGAGCCACCCCGCTGGCTGTGGGTTGCAGGTATTTCCCGAAAACGTACTTCCTCCCGATGAGCTTGTTTATTATTTCGTGGCGTGTGCTCTTGGTCCCCAGACCGAGATTCTCCATCTCCCTTATGAGCGCCCCCTGTGAGAACCTGAAGGGCGGCTTGGTCTCGTCCTCGGTCATCTCGACATTATTCAGCTGGATGTCCTCACCGGGAACCATCACCGGCAATTTGTATTCCTTGGTCTCCCAGTATGGATAGTACTTGGACCACCCCTTGTGAACTATGATTGTTCCTTTGGCAGCGAACTCTTCTCCCTCTATGTCCAGTTTGGCTTCTGAGACATGCAGAACCATGTCCGGAGCCAGTGTGGCCAGAAACCGTCTTGTGACCAGCTCGTAGATCTTCCACTTGTCGCCCTTGAGCTTGCTCTTGGTCGCACCTGCGACTGGATGTATGGGCGGATGATCGGTGGAGAACTTCTTCCCCCTCGAGGGCTTCAGTTCCTTCTGGGCCAGGATTTGCTTGGCTTCCTTGGACAGGCTCGATTCAAGGAGTTTCTCGAGTATCCTCTTGAGGCTCAGGGTCTTGGGATAGACGGTGTTGTCCGTCCTGGGGTAGCTTATGAATCCTGCTGTGTAGAGTCCCTCGGCGACCCTCATGGCCCTTGAGGCCGAGAAGCCGATCCTGTTCGCTTCAGTGAGGAGAGTGGTCGTATCGAACGGTGATGGCGGTCTCTTCAATTCATCGTTCTCGGTGAATTCCTTCACCTTACCTGTTTGGGCAGATCGCACCTTCTCCAGGATGTCCTTCGCTTCTTTCTCCTCCCAGAACTGCCCGTTGGCGTGCTTGGCCCGGAATTCAATATCCTTCTCGAACTCCGCTACGAGTTCCCAGAACGGCACTGGTATGAAGTCATCAATCTCCTTCTCCCTGTCCACTATGAGAGCAAGTGTGGGGCTCTGGACCCTTCCAACGGAAAGGAAGCTCCGTCCGAGCTTGTTGCTGGCGAGTGACATGAATCTGGTTAAGGTGGCTCCCCATGCTAGATCTATATACTGTCTCGACTCGGCAGACTGCGCGAGGCGATAGTCGATCTCCTGCAACTCGCTGAAGGCCCGTTCAATCTCGTACTTCGTCAGCGCGCTGAACCTCGCCCTTTTCTTTGGGATTTCTTGAACCGAATCTCCAAGCGCCTCCAGAACCTCCACGCCAATGAGCTCACCCTCTCTGTCGAAGTCGGTGGCGATGATGATCTCGTCCACTCCATCCAGCATCGACTCGGTGGCGGACACGATCGATGGAACGAGGACCTTCTTCTCAGGAGGGGCCTTGGCCAGTTCCTTCAGGTCGACCCTGTCCCAATCATTCAGTTCTTCAGGATAGTCCAAGGTGACTATGTGACCTCTGAGTCCTATCACAGAATACTCGTCCCCGTCCCTCACGAAGTTCCAGACCGGGACCTTGTTCACCGATTTCTTCTCGGATTCTCCGTTGGACAGTATGAAAGCTATCCGGGAAGCCGAGATATTTTTCTCGCATATCACTAGTTTTCGCATTGCTCCCGTTCAGTAGTAGATACCATATTTAATCGTTTGCCAAACAATCTTGAGAAGAAAAACTGATGACTGGCTCGACCGAAGATCACTAAATCTGTCCCATCAAAAGCTTGGAGATGTCCGATGGAAGCGCTGCGACCGGCACCCCGACTTTGTCGAAGGCCTTGATCTTGCTCTCCGCCGTTCCCCTGCCTCTTGAGATTATCGCGCCCGCATGCCCCATCCTCTTCTCCGCAGGTGCGGTCTGTCCGGCGATGTACGCGAAAACCTTCTTGCTCATGCTCGGAACGATCTCTGCTGCGTCCTCCTCGGCTGTCCCTCCGATCTCCCCCACCAGGACCACGCTTTCTGTCTCGCTGTCCTTCTCGAAGAATTCCATACCCTCGATGAAATTGATGCCTATGACCGGGTCTCCCCCTATGCCCATGCATGTGCTCTGCCCCATGCCGCCCTGCGTGATCCAGTCCACTATCTCGTAGGTGAGCGTGCCGCTTCTGGAAAGAATTCCGACCTTCCCATTGTTGAAGATGTGACCGGGCATTATTCCTATCTTGCACAGTCCGGGAGAGATTATCCCTGGCGTGTTGGGCCCTATGATCTTGGTATCCTTGGATTTCGCGTATGCCATGATCCTCATCGCGTCGTGGAAGGGAATCCTCTCTGTGATCAGCACTAATAGTCCGATGCCGGCATCCATTGCCTCATAACAGGCGTCCATCGCGAATCTGGCCGGAACAAGGACCATGGAAGCTGTCGCTCCGGTCTCCGCCAGAGCCTCTTTCACGCCGTCGAACACCGGAAGACCATGGGCCTCCTCACCGCCCTTGCCGGGTGTTACGCCACCAACGACCTTCGTCCCGTACTCCAGCATTGCTCCCGCGTGGAACATCCCCTGGTGTCCGGTTATACCCTGGACGATCACCTTCGTGCTCTCGTCGACAAGTATCGCCATCAGGAACCACCCAGCCTTACCACTTCTTCGGCAGCTTCGGAGATGGTGTCCGTGGCGATCATGCCAGCATCCTTGAGGATCTCTTTCGCCTCCTTCTCGTGCAGACCTTTTATCCTCGCGACCACGGGGATGTCGATCTTCCACTCTTCGAGGGCCTCCTTGACTCCCAGGGCCACGGTATCGCACTTCGTTATCCCGCCGAATATGTTCAACAATATGACGCTGGGTTTGGCCATCTGCATCAGGTAGAACGCTTCCTTCACCCTCTCAGCATCGTCCGTTCCTCCAAGGTCCAGAAAGACCCCGCCCTTGCCCCCTTTTGCGTTGAGAACGTCCAGAGTCGCCATTGTCAGGCCGGCTCCGTTGGCTATGACTCCAATGTCCCCGTCCAACTGCACGAATGTGATGCCCTTCTTCTTCGCCTCTTTCTCCAATTCGGAGATGTCCTGCGGCACATTCTGATATTCCGGATGTCTGGCCAAAGCATTGTCATCTATCGTTACCTTCGCGTCAACGGCGACGAATCTCCCCTCTTTGGTGACCACCAGCGGGTTGATCTCTATCAGTTCCGCATCTTCCTTCTCGTATGCCTGGTAGCACATGTTCAGAATGCCCGTGAAGTCCTCAGCTTCCTTTTCGCTGAGGCCTAGGGACCTCGTCAGGTCCTTCAGCACGAACGGTTGAATGCCGACGAGCGGCGATATGTGCGTCTTGATTATCTTCTCATCAGGAAGGCTCTCGACCTCGACTCCGCCCTCATCGCTGACCATCAGGAGTGTCGTTCCTTCTCTCCTGTCTATCATGAAACTGAGGTAGAGCTCCTTTTCGGATTCCACCATCTCCTCGACCAACACCTGCTTGACCTCATACCCTTTGATGTCCATCCCGATTATCTGGTCGAAGAACTCCTTTGCCTGTTCTGAATCCCTTGCGAACTTGACACCGCCTGCCTTCCCCCTTCCGCCGATGGGCACCTGTGCCTTTATGGCGGCAGGAAATGGAAAATCCTTCACCAGCTCAGGATCGCTTGCAACAACACCTCTCGGCACCGGTATCCCGTATCTGGACAGCACTTCCTTCGCTTTGTGCTCGAGGAGTTTCATGTCCGAACTCTCATTCGTATATGGGCGTTCCCGTGCTGTTCACCAGATCCTTGTAGGCCTTCATCAGTTCCAGCGTCATCGGGCCCGGCTTCCCGTCGTTGATAGACCTCCCATCCACGTCCACGACCGGGCCGATCTCGGCGGCGGTTCCGGTGATGAAGCATTCCTCTGCCGAGTAGACGTCGAAAAGGGTGAACAACCTCTTTCTGGTCTTCCACCCCCTCTGCTCTGCAAGCTCCATTGCCGTGTCCCTTGTGATCCCTCTGAGATTGGTCACCGAAGGTGGGCTGGTGACAACGCCATTGAGGATTATGAAGAAGTTGTCGGCGGATGCTTCTGAAACGTATCCTTCACTGTCCAGGAATAATGCTTCGTCCGCGTCGGCTTGGTTCGCCTCGATTCTCGCAAGCACGTTGTTCAGGTAATTCAGGCATTTGATGTTGGGGTTGACGCACTGCGGCGGGTTCCTTCTCCAGCTCGTCGTTACTACCTTCAGACCCTTCTCGTACGCATCCCCGTAAAGCGGGTCGAACGGTTGTGCAATGATCGCGACAGTTGCTCCTTTGCACCTTCTCGGATCAAGGCCGAGATCTCCTTTCCCCCTGGTCACGATGGGTCTCATGTATCCATTGACTATCTTGTTCTTCCTGCACAGGTCAATGATAATCCTCTTGAACTCCTCCTTTTCAAGCGGGATTTCCAGGTCAATCGCTTTCGCCGAATTGTAGAGCCTATCTATATGCTCGTCGAACTTGAAGATTCTCTTGTTGTAAGCCCTTATACCTTCGAATATACCGTCGCCGTACAATAGACCATGGTCGAAGACCGATATGCACGGCGCATCCCTGTCCATATATTCGCCATTCACATATATTGCGAGTCCCATATTCTCCACTCCTAAACTTGCGATCCTGATTTGAAAGGCCGACCCGTTATCCTCTCGTACATCTCCATGTATATGCTTTTCGTCTCTTCCAGGATTTCGGGTGGAAGAGGCGGGATATCCGGCTCCTCAAGGCCCTTGCTTCTGGCGTCCTCCAGCTGGTCGAAGTAGCTTGTTGAACGGTAATACTGCCTGACCGTCTCCTTGCTGAGCTCCTTGAACTCTCCGTTCTGGTAAGCTTCGATGTCCCAGAACCTGTCCTCGTCGCATGTGCCGAAGGAATCGATGACCATGAGCTTCCGGTTCTCGTCGAACGCGAACTCCTTCTTGCCGTCCACGTGCAGGAGCCCCCGCTGTCCCACCTCGTTGCCGATCCTCTCGTCTAGCTCCAGGTTCAACTCCAGAACCTCTTCGTACTCGTCCTCGGTGAGCCCGGTCATCTTGAGGAGCTCTGCTTTGTCTATCTTCCTGTCCACATCCTCCAGTTTGGTGGTCTGTTCCAGGACGGGCTGCAGGAGTTCGTCCCCGTACTTCGGCGCGTAACTGGCAGAGAAACCCAGGTCGGTCGGGTCCATCTTGCCGGCCTTCAATCTGTCGTAAAGGGAACCCGCCACATAGTGTCTGGATATCCACTCAGCAGGTATCAGATAGTTCGTGGTCTCGCTGTTTATCTGACTGTAATCGGGTATCACGTCCACCCTCTTGACCCTCATCCGGTTGGGGGATGGCATGCTGAGGAAATGCGTCCTGATTCCTATCTCCTGGCTCTTCTCGAACCAGAACGATGCCTCGCCGCAAAGGGTCTCGCCCTTCTTGGGAACATCCGTCGGGACAATTTTATCAAAGACAGAGATCCTATCCGTGAAAAGGAACTCTAGTTCGTTCTCGCTCACTTCGAATAGATCCTTCACCTTCCCCCTCTTCAGAAGCTTCATGCTCTCGCTGACATTATGGTAGCGAACATAATTAAAACTGTGGTTTCACCGTGTCAATTGTAAGCACCGAACAGTCAAGTTCTCGTCGGCAGCAGACGGATTCGACACTCGTTTCAGAAGACCTCTGCTTCAGTATGGACGATTATCCCATCGCTGGTAATAGTGTAGGGTTTCAATCTCCTGGAATGGCCCAGTCTCCTCATCTTCACTACCTGGATCACGAGCTGAACATCCGACGACCCCTTGGTGTCCTGGATCTGAAGAGAGATGACGCCATCAGAGACATATTCCACCAGCCCGTCCTTGGACGACCTCGGGTTCTCGTCCTTCGATTCGGCCGTCAGCAGGGATGTCGCTCCGGAATTCCTCATCAATTGGCAGAGATCGAACAGATGCGCCCTCCTTTCACCTTCGTTGGGGAACATCATCGAGAGCAGGGAGACAGAGTCCAGCACGATTCGTTCGGCACCGAACTTCTTGATGTACGACGGTAACTCGCTCCGCACCTTCGTCAAAGTGCTCTTCATGTCAGCAGGTTCCAATTTAACCAACGAAAGACTCTCGCCCTTGAACCGTTCCAGGTCCCAGCCGAATGATTTGGCGTTCTCGAGTATGGATTCATCCGTTTCCTCGAGGGTGATGAATATGCACTTCTCCCCTCTCTCCAGTCCCTCTTTGATGAACTGCAAGCTCAAGGTGGTCTTGCCGGTGCCGAACCCTCCCAGGATGGTGACGACATGTCCTTTGGGGACTCCGCCGCCAAGCAGTTCGTCCAATCCCTCAACACCCGTCTTGATAAGCTCCATCACATCACCTAGATTATCCTCTCCATGTACAATATCGAAAGACCCTGGTGATTGGTCACCATCGTGGGGAACCTGGAAATGCGCTCGCTCTCCAAGTGCGGAAGCAGTCCGCTGAACTTCTCCACGTACATGTACCTCTGCCTCTTCGAGCTGTTCAGGTAGTTCCTCCACAGGAATGTAAGAACGCCGTCCACGCTGTCCATCAGCATCTGTTGGTATCTGTTCTCCATGATCCCCTGAGTGAGCAGGAGGTACACGATCCCGTTCCAATTCTTGGCCGCTCTCTGCAGCCCCTTCATGGTCGCAATGAGGTCGTCGTTGCTGATCTCGTCCGTTTCCACGAGGTCGGTTATGGAGTCCACAATGACAACTGAATCCATGGCATTGTCGTCCAGGTAGGTCACAAGCTTCTCGAGCAGATTCCCGCTCTGACCGCTGAACGGGTTGTCGTCCTCACGGTTCGTCCAAGAAGCCGGCACGACGGTCCTCTTGAAGTATTCCCCTGAGAAGTCCTTGAATGTGGTCAACCTCTCCATCGCCTCCACGAACTGGGGGTTGAACGACATCGCCACCTCGTTCAATATGTCCCGCTTTGATCTTGTGAAGCTGATGTAGTGGATGTTTTTGGGCAGCAGACCGTCCTCGGCCGCGGAGCCCATGTAGAACTTCTTCAGGCGAGGGTTCTCGGTCACTATGGCTATCTTGGATGCGCTCGTGTAGACGTATTCCCTCTGCCCGGCGCCAACATCTCCCAGGAGAAGAACTACCGAACCCGCGGGCAGACCGCCCTTCACGATGGTGTCAAAATCCGAGACTCCGGTGGGTATCCTCCTGGTCGGAAAATCGTCCACTTTGTCCTCTAAGTGCGCTTCAACCATCTCTGGCGTTAGAGGCATCCCACTCATGTGATGGTAAAGGGAATCTTTGGATAAGAATCTATTGTTGGCTGCTAGATTTTCTTCATCCGTCCCAGGACGGGTTCGTAGACCAGACCCTTGTCCAGAAGTTCGTTAGCTATCTCCTCCAACTCGTCCTTCTTGATGCCGGCCTTCTTGGCGCCTTTGAGGATGTCCTCCCATGACGCACCCTTGCCGTTCTTATCGAGCGATCCTATGAGCTCAAGGACGTCGGTCTCCTTGTCCTCTTTCTCCTCGTCCACCGGCTCTTCCTTGACGTCCGCCTGCTCCCTGAACTCTGGTAAGAGATACCTGAGAGCGTCGATCAGCAAGCCCGAATACTTGTCCACTTCGAGGTCCAGGTAGTGCTGCTTGGCCCTGACTATGCCGTCCGCCAATCGTTCCTTGTAGCCCAGCGCAATGAGTCCTTCCTTCGTCAATGGGTCCATCTGCTGAGCCTCCTTCATGGCCGTTATCCTTTCCCTGAGATTCTTGCACGCCTCCAGTACCCAGAAGTCCCTGAGGTCCTCGCTGACCTCGGTGACCATCTCCGGACGGATGGAGACGTATATCGTGCCCTCTTCGGGTGAATAGACCCTGCTCTTGCCCATGACCGCCGCGAAGACGGGCGGTTCAAGCTTCGCAAGTTGCTGGGCTGCTTCGGGTTGATACTGACCTGCTGAGATGTAGAAGGTCCCGGTGGAGTCCTCCAGTCTCGCCCTCCACATGGGCTCCTCCTCGGTTGCGATGTTCTCTACCTCGGTTATGACCCCGACCACCAATAGACGGTTGATCCTGGCTCCGAGCGGGGTGACCACGTATGACGGGGCCCTCTCCCCGCCCTCGGTGTAAACGTAGGTTGAATCGTTGTACTCGCCTGCGAACACTCTCCACGCCACCTCCCTTATCATGTGAGGCCCTCCAGATCATCAAGCATCTCCCTCGCCTCCTTTTCCACCTCGATCTTCAGTATTTCTGCGGTATTGACAATCATCATTATGCCGAAGTCGTCCCTGGTGACGTTTCCCTGCACCTCGATGGGTTGGGCTATGAGCATGTCCGCCAGGTCGTCCCTCACGACCTCGTGGGTCATTGCCTCCTTGGCCATGTCTATGCACACGTCCATGGACTTGTTGAGGAACTTCTCCGTGAGCTCCCTGCCGAAGATGGCAGTGATGGCTCCGCTCCCGTCGTCGATGACCGCCTTTATCCTGAGGTCGGCCTCGCCTTCCACTTCCCCGTGGATCCTGCACGCGTTCTTTCTGAGGACCCTTCTGCATTCGGGGCATCTGTAGATCAATCCGCTTCCTTCCTTCACGTCAACGAGAATGCCCCTGACGGTGGTATCCACCGCGCCGCCTCTCTCGATAAGGTCCTCTATCCAGATCCTCGGCGATGTCTTCAGGTCATCCATGGACGGGAAGTCCTCGTCGACTATGTTGACGTCCGCCCTCTCGTCGAAGTTCAACTGCGGGATGCCTCTCCACGTCCGTATGTAACCGCCTTCGATCTTGACCACGTCGCCTTCCTTCAGTTCATAATCCTTCCATGCCGTGAACTGGGCCTTGCCCGTTTCGTCGGCCATCACTCCGGAATAGACCATCTTCTTGTCGCCCTCGACCATGACCTCCCTCTCCTCCACGGAGAGGATCCTCACTGTGATCGAAACGCCTCCGAACCCTTCCCTGAGGTCGGCGACCTTCGCGGGTGTCACAGTGGCCGGCCCGGGTGTGAACGGAGGAACCGCCTCCGGGCTCTCGGGGCTGATGGTCGTCCTGTTGCCGAAGTTGATCTGCACCTGTCC
>JAUVHO010000015.1 GCA_030593295.1 Methanomassiliicoccales archaeon
GAAGGTGAGGTCATCTGGATATGGGAGCATTTGGACTATGTGAATCCCGATTCCTCCAACCCGATCCGTGTTCAGACATGGGTCGCTATCTCGCACGATGGTGGTGAGACCTTCCCGGTCTGCGATGGATCGGATCCAGAATGCAGGAGAATCAGTCCATTCGACATCAACTTCTACTTCTTCCCAGATGCCTGCGTCGATATGAACAATGTGCTTTGGGTCTTCTTCTACCACCGGTTGATTGCTGGGAATGATAGGGACCTCATGGTCAGAGTCTACGACGGTGCATGGCAAGGAGACAACACCCCCATCAACCCGAACGATGACGCCTCACTCTTGTGGAACACTCAGTTCACCAATTTGAAGTGGCCGACCTGTGTAGCGACTGCCGAAGGAGTCCCTGGAAACAGGGTGTACGTTGGGGTGGCAAACGACATGGGTGGAGTGGACGAAACCATATGGGTTGGATATCTTGAAGGACATTACAGTTCTACCAATCCACCATTCGGCTTGAACAGGACGGAAGATTCAGGGATTAGCCCCAACCTCCACGGACCGTATGGTCCGATCGGGCTTTCGATATCGGACGCGAACTGGGGCCGGGGGCAGGTATTCAACATGGTCCACACCAATGACGGCATGACATGGGTCACCTACCTTGAGAATGCGAATGAGTTCAACACCCCTAACCTTATGGCCGTCGCCACAACGGATAGCTTCAGCACCATCAGCGATTATTCAACCCTAACTGGCGACATCCACCCCAAGGGTCACCAGACCGTTGACTCACTGACCGTCGGCCTGACCAACCACATGGTGTACGAGACCTTCCACATGAGCAAGGGGGCCATGAGGCAAGTCAACTACGATGTCTATCTTCTGGTCTATCATCACAACTGGGAAACTGCACTGGACCTGATAGGTCCTGAGACCGATCCAGTATTCGCCGTCCAGAATCCCTTCAATGTTTCGACACGGGGAAAATCCATCACGCTCCTTGCCGGAGTTTCTGACATACACACCGGAATGAGCAACATCAGCGCGGCAGAATATAAGGAAGTGCCACTGAGTGTGACCGACCCCAGACTGATTGACTGGTCGGGAGCAAAGACCATGACAATCGAAACGGACTCTCCGTCAGAAACAGGCACAACGACATGGAGCCCGATTGTTTGGGACGGCGGCGAGATCCACAGACTCTGCGCAAGAGGAATGGATGAGTGTGGGAACTGGGGCGTTGGTTCATGCACTGACGTGGGCACCATCGGCAAGAGACCAAAGATGTTCCCGCTGAACTTCACCTTCAACGTCACCGGTTGGCGTCCGATATCGTTCATTCCGCCCAGGACCGACAGCACCATAGGTTCTGTTCTCAGCCCCATCCAAGGCCAGTACGACCAGGTCAGGACATACGACACTGAAACGGACGAATGGCTGAGCTACATCCCAGGGAAACCTCTGCAAACACTAGAAACGGTCGACAGCTCCATGGCGGTCTGGATACACATAACTTCCGCGCCAGCAACGCTTACTTTGGATGTCAACGTATCCTATGTGACCGATATCACACTTCAACCAGGATGGAATTTCGTTGGTTATCCTTCGGTGCTTTCAGATGCGGTCACCGTGGGGCAGTTGCTCAACGATCCAACCTTGAACATCGACCGGGTAGAAGGATACGATAGCACCAACTCTCCGTACCACTTGAAAGAACTGGACCCGAGCTATTATCTCCAACCTGGGGAAGGCTACTGGATGCACGTCTCTGGTGATTGGCCCGTGATATGGTCGGTCGTAGGGTTCTAGGCAGGCGGCGGAGGCGGAAGGTCATCGTCTTCGTAGTACTCGTCCTCGTACTCTTCATCCAGAAGTCCCTCTTCCTCCGGTTTCTTCCTCTTCCGCATCGCAACAGCGACTATCGCGAGGACCACTGCAACGATAATGATGATTATCAGTAGATAGTAAATCATCATGTCCTGCTCGTCGCCATCACCATCATCCGGCGGAGGCGGTGGGGCCACGGTTGTAGTAGTACCCGATTTCCAGTCAGACATCTCCGATTCGATATCGTCGCCCAGTGACCAGCAGGTGATCTTGTAGAAGTACGAGGTGTTCCTCACCAGTCCAGTATCGGTGTAGGTCAGAGTGGTAACGAATGTCCGTTCGGTGTAGGGTCCTTCAGAGGACGCTGCCCGGTATATCGTGTATCCCTTGATGTCTGTTCCAGGTATCACTGTTCCATCAGTGTATGTTGCCGGCGGGTCCCACGTGATCGTCAGCGTGCTCTCGGTCGGGTCGGTGACCCTCGGGGTCGACGGCGGGTTCGGACCGGCAACGACATAGATGGTCACCGTATCAGTGCCAGTGTTCCCTGCCCTGTCCGTCACCGTCAGCGTCACAGTGAAGTCCCCGCCCCTCACGAATGCGTACGTTGGGGCCACTCCGTATATGGTTTGGGTTCCCAGGTCGAGGAACGTCCAAGTGTAGTTGACAGTGGTATCGAACAGCGGATCGTTGTCGCTTGACCCTGAGCCGTCGAATGTGACCAGGACGGCCTGATCCACGTTTTGATCGAGTCCTGCATCTGCGACCGGGTCCTGCGTATCCTGAATGACGAAAGAGTCCAGGACAGAGTTCTGGTTGTTCTGCGCATCAAGTGCGAATATCTCGAAGTCGTACGCCCCCAGCTCCACTTGGAAGGTGTTCTGGTATGTGAACCAATCATTGCCCGCGTCATAGCTCATGGAGACGTTCTCGAACAATGTGCCGTTCGGATACAGCACGGTGATCCACACAAGGATGGCTGACGAGTCATCGAAGTTATCGGTGACATTGACGGTTATGTCCATCGCTCCGACCTCTATCTCCTGCGGTGACGTGGTGACGATATTGGATATGTCCGGAGGCGTCGTATCCCTGATCACGAATGAACCGCTATCCGTTCCCCAGTTGCCTGCCGGGTCGGACGCCCAAATCGTGAAGGTGTATGTGCCCAGCATGTCGTAAGATGTCAGGAAGAAGAACTTGTTGGGTCCTGAGAGGTAGTTCATGGTGAAGTTTCCAACCAGCGCCGCGAATGGATCGATGACCTCCACGTTCGCGGTCTGAATGCCTAGGTTGTCCACTATTCTCGATGTGATGTTGACGGTGTTGAACACCTCTTGAGGGTTCGGTTTTGCCTCTGTTATCGTCAGCGTCGGTGAGACCAAGTCGTCGATCGCGAATGTACCCGTGTAAGCTCCCATGTTGCTGCTGGTGTCCCAGGCGAATATGTTGTAGTTGTATGTGCCCACGGTCACGTATGCTGTGTCTACGTAGTATCTCCCGCTCGCTGCGTCGAAGTTCATGGTGGTGTTCCCGAGGGGCAGTGAGTTGGGATCAACGATTACCAGCTTGACTATGAGCATCTGGAAGTTGTCCGTTATCAGTGCGGATATGTTCACATTTCCGCCCACGTTCTGCGGTTGCGGGTCCTCGGTCGGGCTTGCGATTACCGGCCCGGTCGTGTCCTGGACCACGAACGAGCATGCCCTTGAGGCCGGATTGCTGCTCGTGTCTATCGCCCAAATCGTGCAAGTGTATATGCCAAGCATGTCGTAGGTCTGCTCATAGCTGAATACCCCTGTCCCCAGGTCTATCATGCTGAAGTTGCCCACTGATCCCGCGGTCGGATCTGTAATATCGATGTACACGGTTTGGACCTGGTTATTGTCGCTCACGTCGACGGTGACGTTGACGCTCCCGTACACCTCTTGCGGGTCCGGTGTTGCTGTCGGTGCCCCTATGTTCGGTGGGGTGAGATCAACGATGACGAAGCTCCCGGTGTCTATCGCAACGTTCCCAACGCTGTCCCAGGCGGTTATGGTGAATGTATGGGTTCCTAGCTGGGTATAGGCCTGTTCGTACCAATGTGTGGTCACTCCCGCCGTCATGGTCGTGTTGATAATCGAGACCAAGAACGGATCGAAGACCTCCACGTAGACAAGGCCCAGTATGTGGTTGTCAGAGACCTCCGAGTCTATCCTAACAAGACCGCCAGCGTCCTGTGGGTCAGGTGATGCAATGGTGTTCAGCAGCGTCGGAGGTGTGCTGTCCTGGATCAAGAAGGTGCCAAAGGCAACAGCCTGGTTTGTTCTCCTGTCTCTGGCTGTGATGTTGACGAAATAAATCCCCAAGGGAATGTCATATGCCCTTTCATAGTAATACCTCCCAGTTCCTGTGTCGTAGTTCATGTCGAGATTCGGTACTTCCAGTCCGTTGTTCCTGTTACGCACTTCCACTTTCACCCAGTCTATCTGGTCGTTGTCCGTCACTTGTGCGGATATGTTGACCTGACCATAGACTTCCTGGGGATCTGGAATCGCTGTCATAGCTGTTATTGAGGGTGGGGTGCTATCATCGATCAGGAATCCTTGCTGAGCCTTTACCCAGAGCCCACCGACATCGGCCGCCCATATGGTAAATGGATGCAGACCCATTTGACTGTACGATCGTTCGTAGTAGAACCTAGAGCCTGTATCAAAGAGCATGGAGAAGTTACCTATGAGCACCGAGAATGGATCAAGTACATTCAGCCAGACGTTGTTGACATCCACCTGATAGTTGTCCGTTATGTTCGCAGAGACGTTCAGCGGCGCATTGACCTCTCCCGGGGCCGGTACGCTGGTTATGTCCGAGATCATTGGAAGTGTTGTATCGACCATGTCGAAGTCACAGCCCGTGGTGACCTGGTTGTTCATGGTGTCCCTCGCCCAGATGGTGCACGTGTACGTTCCGACCATGTCGAAGTTCTGAGTGTAGAAGTATCTCCCAGTTCCGACATCAAAGCCCATGTCGGTGTTGACCACAGCTCCCCCGATCGGGTCCACTATGTCGATGACAACCTGTTGGACCATGTAATTGTCTGTGACGATGGCGGAGATGTTCACCGCCAGGTGAACCTCCTGAGGTTGTGGTTGCCTCTGGACGCTGGAAATGATCGGATCTGTCGTGTCGATTATGGTGAAGTTCCCCAGAAGCGAGTCCCAGTTATTGTCCAGGTCGGTTGCCCAAATAGTGTAATCATAGTCTCCCAGCTCCCAGTAGCTCCGGTCGAAGCTGAACTCGCCTGCCAGCGAATCCCATATCATGGAGAAGTTGCCCACGAGCACCAAAAAGGGATCGATGACCTCCACGTAACCCTCAAAGACGAAGTAATTGTCCGTGACGGTCGCCGTTATGTTCACTATGCTGCTGGACTGCTGCGGGTTGGGTGTGGCTATCGTGCTGGTTATCTGAGGCGGTGTCGTGTCCTCCATCATGAAGAACTCGGGGGCTGAGCCCCAGTTCCCGCTCGTGTCCGAGGCCCATATGATGAACGAGTATTGACCCACGATGTTGTACGCCTGCTCATATGACCATCTTCCGGTGCCTACGTCAAAGACCATGCTGAAGTTGCCGACCAGTACCATCGCTGGATCGCGAACTTCAACCCAGGCCTCTTGCACTGCGAAATTGTCGGTCACCCTGCAGGAGATGTTCACCTGTAGGAAGACCTCTTGTGGGTTTGGAATTGCGGTAATCAGATCGACCACTGGTATGGTCGCGTCCTGCATCACGAAAGAACCGGATGCGGAGGTCCACCAATCGAACGTGTCATTCGCCCAGATGGTGAAAGTACACATCCCCAGCATGCCGTATGACTGCTCGTAGAAGTACACTCCGCCGCCATCATCACCCATGGAGAAGTTGCCGACCAATCCCATTGCCGGGTCCCAAACCTGGACCCATGCCCCAAAGACGGCAATATTGTCATTGATGTTGGCGGTTATGTTCACGTTGAATAAGACCTCCTGTGGATCTGGTGTTGCCATCTGGCCGGAGATCGTTGGCGGCGTAACATCGGCCAGTATGGTGAACGTTCCGAAATAGGAATTCCAGTTCCCGCTGGCGTCCGACGCCCATATCTCATAGGTGTACACGCCAACTGCGGCGTAAGTCCTGTTGTCCCAATATCTTCCAGTACCCGAATCGAGGCTCATGGACCAGTTGCCCACCTCCGCCATGCTCGGATCCACGACCCTGAGGCGAACCTCTGAAATGCCGCCCAGATCTGTAACGAGTGCCGATATGTTGACGTTGTCGTTCATTTGCTGGGGATTCGGATTCTCTTGAGGGTCAGAGATCGTCGGGGGTGTGGTGTCCTCCATGACAAAATTGCCCATCGCGACATCCCACCTACCCGCATAGTCATATGCGGTAATCGTGAAGGAATATGTGCCCACATCCAGGTAGCCCTGTTCGTTGTACCATTTCCCGGTGCCGGAATCGAGGCTCATCGAGAAGTTACCGATGGAGGCCATGCTCGGATCCCAGACCTCAACCCAGACCTCTTTGACCGCACCATTGTCGGTCACGTCACAGGTGATGTTGACATCCTGGCCTATCTCTTGTGGGGATGGAGCGGCCGTTTCGTTCGTAATCGTAGGCGGAATCAGGTCCTCCATCAGAAAATTATATGCACCCATACCCTCGTCCCAGTCCCACTCACCACCGTCGTCCAGGGCCGTTACGGTGAAAGTATAGAGTCCTGCCTTGTAGTAGACGGTCTCGTTATACCACTGCATCATAAATCCGTCATAGAGCATGCTGAAGTTCCCAGCTATCAGTCCATCAGGGTCGGTCACCTCCACCCAAGCGCCGACGACGGCCCCATCATCGAAGATCATGCATGACACGTTCACTGCATTCCCCACTTGTTGTGGACTTGGTATCGCGGTACAACCTACGATGTTGGGAGGCATCAAGGGCATGGGTGGTTCCCAGCCCATAAGCGTCCCCAAAGGTCTGTCGGCCACTATTCCTTCTTCCATGTCCACGGGATCGTTCCGTGGCTCATTGAACACACCCACACTTGCCAGTGCGACCGGCGAGAACACAGTTGCCACAGTCAGAAGCAAGACTATCGAGTATACCCCCAAACCGATGTATCTCCTCATTTCAACCTCTCCTCAGGAGGGCCTTTGCCCAGCGTCAACCGATATACTTGTCTATTTATAGATTTTTGGTCGGTCTGGGTGCCAGCCAGGAAGAAAAGCATCGTCGTGGAATCAAAGCATCAGGTCCGACCTGATGCCCAGGTACGTCCCATCGAGAAGGTGCAACTTGGACTTGTTGAGGACCAGGAACTTGTTGGAGAGCACAGGGCCCAACAGCTTGGACTTAGGGTCGTTTATCGGCGTCCCTCCGCAGAAATCGTTGAATGCTGGCATGACAATGAGCTCCTTCGGCAACTTCCCGTACCTCTCGCTCTTTCTCCTGAAGTTGGTTCTTACCCAGCATCTCTTCGAGGCCTTCATGCCCAGACTGTCCACGAACTTCACTGTCGGGTGGTCGTGGCCCATTATGGCGATCTTGGAACTCATCACTTCTTTGGACGGCCAGGCATGTCCGTGAAACAGTCCCACATCTCCGACCACCGTCCCCTTCGATGTCCACACCCTCACGTTCCCCGGCAATATCCTGACTATACCCCCATCGTGATTACCGGGAAGCACTTCCACCTCCTCCACGTATTCTTGCAGCGTCTGAACAAGGAGCGGTATCTCGTCCCAGTCCTGCCTCGAGGTCTTGGGTATGTTGTGCTTGAGGTCACCGAGGACTATCAGTTTCTCTGGTTTCTTGTCCTGGAGGATCGAGATGAGCCTGTTGGTGATGTTGTCTGTTTGGCTGGGCAGGATGAAACCCGCTTCCTTCAGTTCTTTCTCCATCCCTATGTGGAGGTCAGCAACGACTAGAATCCTGTCGTCGATGATCAGCGCTGGCGTGTTGGGAATGGGCATTGTTTCCATGTTGGGCCCTTGCATCATAATTCAGAGGAACTCCTTAAGAACATTGGGAATCTCATCGACCACATCCATGGGCATCATTCCGTAGCTCCTCTTCCTGAAAGCCAGATCACCCGCGTGACCCGACGCGAACGCGCCCATCCTTGCTGCATTGAAGGGTTCCACGCCCTTGGAGATAAGTCCTCCGACTATGCCTGCCAGGACATCACCGGTTCCCCCCACTGTCATGGCCTGATTGCCGGATTGGTTCAGCTTGGTTCTCTTGCCGTCCGAGATGATGTCCGTCCTGCCCTTCTTGAGTACGGTGAACTTGGTCGACTTCCCCAGGGAAGATACCTGTTTGATCTGTCCGTCCAGCCCCTTCAGCATCCTGGACTTGGTGAGTTTCTTGAACTCGCTGGAATGTGGGGTCAGGACCCCCTTCCTGTTCTTCAGGCATGTCAGGTCCTGTGCGACGGCGGTAATGCCATCAGCGTCTATCGTGTAAGGCAGATCGATCTTTCTGACAAGCCCTCTCACCGCCTCCAGCGTTTCAGCATCCGTTCCCAGGCAGGGTCCCACCACTATCGCCTCTACTTCCCTGGCCACCTTCTTGATTTCGGATATGTCGTCAGGGACCAGCTTGTCTGAGGATAGGGGGTGCACTATGAAATTGGGTGAGAAGGACGCGACCACGTCGTGAACGTTCTTGGGGGTCGCAATGTGAACCAGGTCCGCGCCGATTCTGTAGGCAGCCAGGCCTACCAGGGCTGGAGCGCCCGTGAAGGGTCCTCCGCTGACTACCAGCACCCTTCCGTTCTCCCCTTTGTGGGAATCCTCTCTTGGTATTGGATAGTAAACGAACTCTCCAGGGCCAGCGTATCGTTCCGCCTCTTCCGGGATTCCGATGCTCCTAACGAGTATCTGACCTGAGTTCTCCTTGGTCTGGCCTTCCTTCTTGTCATGCAACGCCACCGTGATTGTCGGACGAACGGTCAGGTCCGCACCCAGGCCGCTTGGGACGTCGATCGAGACGACTGGCTTCTTGGAAGCGTTCACCTTCTTTATCATGGACCGATAGGGTTCCCGGACCTTGCCTGATATTCCGATCCCGAGCAAAGCATCCACTACGATGTCGGAGCCGCGTATGAGAACGTCCAGATTGGATGCCGATTCAACGATGTCCAGTTCATCTTCGATCCTGGCGAAGTTCTTGGTCGCTATCCCGGACTTGATCTCCTCCACGCTTTTGACCAGGGCTACCTGCACTCTGCAATGCTCGCTCAGGTATCTGGCCGCGACGAAGCCGTCCCCTCCATTGTTGCCAGTCCCGCAAATCACCAGGACCTTCTTCCCTTCCAGGTCGAACTTCTTCTCTAAGACATTCGCGACCGCCTCACCAGCGTTCTCCATCAACTTGATGGTGGGGACCCCGTGAAATTCTGAGTTCCTGTCCAGGACATTTATCTCTTTGAAGGGAAGCACGGCGGGAAAAGAAGTGGTGCACTATATCAATCTTTTTGGATGGTTATATTTATATTCAACGGTCTTTTCCTTATTCCGATGAACGAGTCTGGTGATGTGGAAGAAGCCGATGCCAGAAGGTCGAAGAAGATATTCATTCTGTGCATTGTCTTTGTCATCCTGAGCCTTTTCGTATCTCTTGCCGATCCAGGCATTTCCACCTTCATCTTCGTTTCCATATCCATAATTCCGCTGGCATATGTCATGGGAAAGGCGACGGAGGAACTGGCTGCTCACCTGGGACCCGGTCCAGGGGGTCTGCTGAACGCGACCTTCGGCAACGCCACCGAGCTCATAATCGCCGTTTTCGCCCTGAGCTCTGGAATGATCGAGATCGTGAAAGCGTCCATCACCGGCTCGATAATCGGGAACATATTGCTGGTCCTGGGCATCAGCATGCTGGTCGGGGGAACTCGATACAAGGAACAGGAGTTCGAATCCAGTGCGGCAACCACCCGGTCGACCATGTTGACCCTCGCGGTCATCGCTTTGGCCATGCCGACTCTTTTCGTGCTTTTCGTGCATGAGGCCGGCGTCGAAGGAATAACCGATGCCATGAGCATTGGGATATCCGGCATCCTCATCGCGGCATACATCCTGGGATTGGTCTTCTCTCTGAAGACGCATAAGCACTTCTATAATCCCCGGGGCGAAGAGGGTGAGCCCATCTGGAGCAAAAGAAGGGGCATTATCGTACTGACTTTTGCGACCATCGGGGTCGCCATCCTGAGCGAACTGCTGATATCGTCCGTTGAATCCTCCATAATGGTAACCGGCATCTCGGAAATATTCATAGGCGTCATCGTGATCGCCATCGTGGGCAATGCGGCGGAGCACGGCAGCGCCGTCTTGATGGCATGGAAGAACAAGATGAACTTGAGTGTCGGGATAGCAATCAGTTCCAGCACCCAGATCGCACTCTTCGTGGCGCCTGTCCTGGTCTTCATCTCCCACCTTTTCGCCACCCCTATGACCTTGGCCTTCGAGATATTCGAGCTGGTGGCCATCGCTTTGGCAGTCGTGGTTGTCCATATGGTCTCTGCTGACGGGAAATCCAACTGGTACGAAGGCGTCCTTCTGATTATGGTTTACACGATCATAGCGATAGGGTTCTTCTTCCACCCTTAGGGAGGAGCGGATGAGATCTTCGATAAAGAGATTTGGTGCCGGCCTTTCGGCCAACGTCGTTCTTCTTGCCGTCGTCAGCTTCTTCGTTGACCTCAGCAGTGAGATAATCTTCCCCCTGCTCCCCTTCTTCATGGTCATCCAGCTTGGGGCCAGCTACTTTATCGTAGGGATTATGGAGGGTGTCGCAGAGTTCGTTGCATCTGTCATCAAGGTGTTCTCAGGGCACCTGTCCGACCGGGCCGAGAAGAGGAAACCGTTCATCTCCGGTGGATACGGCCATTCCGCCATAATGAAGCTCTTCTTCTCTCTCTCCGCCGTCTGGCAGCACTTCTTCGTTTTTAGGATCTTGGAGAGGGTGGGCAAGGGGATCCGTGAACCGGCCAGGGACGCTCTTGTGGCCGAGTCCACCTCTCCCAAGACCTTGGGGAAGGCGTTCGGCTTCCAACGGGCCCTCGATACCGGCGGTGCCATTCTGGGACCGATCTTCGGAATAATCCTGCTCGCCATCTTCGCGACCTCGTACCAGCCCATCTTTCTCATCGCAGCGATCCCAGCATTCGTCGCCTTCGGGCTCTCATTGCTGTTGAAGGAAAAGAGGAAGTCCAAGAAGGACAAGGTCAGGGTCAAGATAGGTTTCAAGTTCCTGCCCATCCGGTTGAGGGTCTTCGTTGTGATCGCCACCATCTTCGCCCTGGGCAACTTCTCGTTCTTCTTCGTGATGCTGAGGGCTGTGGACCTGGGGGAGAGCCAAGTGATGGCGCTGGCGTTCTATCTGCTGATGAACATCTGGTTTGCCGCTTCGTCGATCCCTGCGGGGGCTTTGAGCGATAAGATAGGACGGGTGCCAACAATAGCGATCGGCTACGTGTTCTTCGCCGCCATGAGCTTCCTGTTCGCGTATGAGATAGGAGCGATCTTGATCGCATTCTCTTTCATAATGTTCGGTCTATCCAATGGATTCATCGACGGGGTCCAGAGAGCGTTCGTCAGCGATCTCGCACCCGAGGGCATCAAGGCCACCTGCCTGGGAACCTACCACATGAGCGTGGGGATTGGAAAACTCACAGCCAGTATCCTTGCAGGCGCCTTGTGGACCTTCGTCGGTGTCCAGTACGCGTTCCTCTACGGGATGGTACTATCTGTCATCGCCGCAACGATGCTCACGAGCATAATGAGGAAATGAATCACTTCTCCAGTTCTTTGCCGAGCCGGCTCTCCACGGATGCGATCTTCTTCTCCATCTCCCCCACAGCATGCTTTCTGTCATCCATCTTTATTGTGGTGACGACCCTCTCACAGTCCTCCAATACTGCCAGGTGACATCTCCTTATCGTTCTCATTACCGGCTTGTACTCGCCTTCCAGTATCGTTCCCATGGGGGTGAACTGGTACTTCAGTCCGCTCTCATCCACGATGTCCAATGCCTTGGCCACGTGCTTGCTCACACTCTCTCCCGCTCCAACTGGCAATATGCTGAATTCGACTATCATTCCATCCGCCTCCGCCCCATCTACCCTTTCATGACACCCATAGGGCGCATCCTTGCAACGATCTTGGATAGTCCCGCGCCGTCTGCGATCCTTACCACGTCATCGATGTCCTTGTATGCATCCGGGGCCTCCTCCACTATGCCGTCCTTGCTGGCTGCCCGGATGTAGATGCCCTTACGGCTCAATTGGCTCTTGATCTGATCCACCCTGAACTTTCTCGTCGCGGCCCTCCTTGACATTGTCCTCCCGGCCCCGTGGCAGGTCGAACCCCATGATTCCTTCACAGCCGCGTCCGTTCCGACCAGCAGGTAGCTGGCGGTTCCCATGTCTCCCGGTATGAGGACCGGCTGGCCTGTCTCCCGGTAATCCTGAGGGACCTCTTTCCTGCCGCTTCCGAAGGCCCTCGTCGCACCCTTCCTGTGCACACACAGCTCGACCTTCTTTCCCTCTATCTCGTGCTCTTCGATCTTCGCTATGTTGTGAGCCACATCGTAGATGACCTTGAGACCCATGTCCTCCGCCGGTTGGTCGAAGACCTTCTCGAAGGACTGTCTGACCCAGTGCAGTATCATCTGCCTGTTCGTCCACGCGTAGTTCGCACCGCAGGCCATCGCCTTCAGGTAGTCCTGACCCTCATCGGAATGAATTGGAGCGCAAGCCAGTTGTCTGTCCAACAGCTTGATGCCGTACTTCTTTCCAGCCCGTTCCATGACCCTGATGTAATCTGATGCGATCTGGTGACCGCAGCCCCTGGATCCGGTGTGGATCATTACGACTACCTGGTCCTTATGGGTCACTCCCCACTTGCTGGCAATCTCCGGCTGGAGTATCTTTTCCACCCTCTGGATCTCCAGGAAGTGGTTTCCCCCACCAAGGCTCCCGAGCTGGGGCTTCCCCCTCTCGATGGCCTTCTGGCTGACCTTCTCCGAGTCCGCTATCTTGTAGCATCCGTTCTCCTCCAGGTGTTCAAGGTCACCGTCCCATCCGTACCCTTCGCCGACGGCCCATCCAGCTCCTTCTTCCAGAACCCTCCTGAGCGTCTGGTTGTCCACGTGGATCTTTCCTCTGGAACCCACACCCGAAGGCACGTTCTCGAACATCTTGTTCACAAGGTCCTTGGTCTTTGGAGTTACATCGTTGACGTTCATGTTCGTGGTCAGCATCCTGACACCGCAGTTGATGTCGAATCCCACCCCACCGGGGGAGATGACACCGTCATCCATGCCGAAGGCGGCGACGCCACCTATTGGAAAGCCGTACCCCCAGTGTATGTCCGGCATTGCCATCGAACTGCCCACTATTCCAGGTAGTGTAGCGACGTTCGCAACCTGCTCTGGGGCATTGTCCTTGACCACGGATCTTATCATCTTCTCGTCCGCGTAGATTATCCCTCTCGTTCTCATCTCGCTCTTGTACTTCTGGGGGATCTCGTAGCGGAAATCATCCAGCTTCTTTACGGGGCCATTCCAATCGTGCATCGACCTCACCTTGCCTTATCAATGGGATGATTGCTTAAATTGTTTTTGGGAGAGGGTCTGGCTCGAATCGAAATGGCTCACTCTTTCATTGTGCGGACTTCGCCGTGTCCGTCATCTCAATGCCTCTGTATATGGCTATCACTTTTGATAAACTGTCAAAAACCCTTTTACAATACCCGTTCCATGATTCTCCGCAATGGCTTCCTCAAGTGACGCATTGGGTTATCCCATTCAATCCACCAAAGGGATCAGGATACGTTCAAAGGAAGACCTCAACAGAGTTATTGCCCGGGTTCAGAAACGGGAAGCGGCGCTCAGGTCAGTGCAGAACAAGCTCAGGGTCAGGGAGGTCAGGATGGCCGAGGCAGAAAAGAAGCTCGCCAAGAGAAACGAATTCCTGGACGCCTGGGAGGTCAGCCTCAAGAGCAAAGAATCAGAAATCATGGAAGAGCGCGAAGAGCTTGAGGGAATGAAGGGAAACCTCAGGGAGATCGGGCAGCAAATGCTCGCTCTGTCGGACAAGACCGATTCCGTCTTCGAAGGCCTTCCATATGATGCTGACATACTGGAGGATTTCTTGGAAGAGGAGACACCTGCGGAGAAGAAGCCTTTATTGGGCTTTCTGAAGAACAAGCCCAAGAAGAAAAGGGAAGAGTTCCCGAGACGCAAGACCCGCGCCAAGAAGCAACGTTCTGGGGCCAAGGAAGCTGCCCCATCTAGAAAGGCCAAGACCCTGAGGGACACTCTGAGGGAGAAGCGGGATAGGCTCAAAAACACCGGCCTGGATGAATTGGATGATACTCCCAAGGACACTTCCGTTCTGGATGAGTTGGATGATACTCCCGAGGACACTTCCGGACTGGAAGAACTCGAGGAGCTGCTTCAGAATGAGGCCTTTTCATGCCCATCATGCAATGCGGACGTCTCTTCCGACGATGACAACTGCCCAGCATGTGGCATTGAACTGAATTGGGGTGCATGATTCTTCCAGAATGGACCTTGTTCTGGCTTTCTACATCATTTGTGTGATATAGTGACACCAACTATGACCAGACACAGATTCTGGCTGTAGGTGTTCAGGGACGATATGTTCAAGTAAGCATATCCGATTATGTCCTGCGAAGGAGCAGGATCAGGTTGGTGGAGAACCCAGGGAGTTTCAAGCGACCGGTTGTGCTCATAGTCACCGCGATTGTCATCATAGTCCTTGCTTTTGCATTGTGGGAGTTCGTCTTGAGCGACCTCATCAGTACCGATGATACCGAATACAAGATCGAGTTCTGGTCCGGCAGCGAATCGATAGGGAAGGTGAGGATGTCTGAACTGGAAACGCTCCCAACCACCAGCTATGTGGACACGCTCGGTTCTGGCGCCACGGACGAGGGACCATGGTTGAAGGATGTCATCCTCCTGATCGTCAACGAGTCCTCGTTGACCAATTCAACTGAGATCACTTTGACAAGTGACCTCACAGGGGAGGAAAGGACGGTCACATGGGGCGAGATCTCAAACGAATCCAACTCATACATATTGGATTTCACCAACAAGGGAACTACCAAGTTCACATCGCCAGAAACGCAAAAGAAAGATAGAGTAAGAGATGTTACTGATATTAGGATAGGAGCGTAGGGGATTGAGGACGGGAACACCATCCGTGTTTGAAAGTGACGCGCCGGTCCGCGATAGATATGGATACTTGGGACAAGTCCTGTACACGGTCGCTGTCGTTGCTTCATTCTCATTATTCGTTGCCCTGGCAAAGGGTTACTTCCGCGTGCCTCTTCACATCCCGGGACATAGTGCCATATATGTGATCCCGCTGATGCTTCTGGGAAGGAACGCATCCAGGAACAGGCTGGGTGGAATAGGGATCGGAGGTCTATCCGGTGTCATGATGGCCTTCTTCGGATTGGGCGGAGGTTTCCTTCTGGGGATACCGCGGTACTTGTTCATGGGCGCCGTTATCGACGTGATTCTTTGGAATGGTTCTGCACATTCTGGGGCAGTGAAGCTGGTCGCGGCGGCTGCTCTGGCAAACTTCGCCAAGTTGTTCGTCGGATTGGTCATCGCTTCCATGGTCGGGATACCTGTCTTCTTCATACACTTGGGTATCACGTACTCTGTGGTCACACACTTGACGTTTGGAGCAATAGGCGGCCTCTTGGCATTCGGCGCGATAAAAGCGTTCGGACGATTGCAGAATCAGAGGACTACTGGGTAGAAGCCCCCTTCACCTTCTTTTACGAAAAGGAGCGGCCTTCCCGCAACTCTGCTCGGACGAATCCTCTCGGCAGTCATCACTGTTCCCTCTTGGGCCTTCTTTCCGCTGTCCAGCACAATTGTGTTGATACCCATTTCTGACAACCTTTCCACCGAGACGGAGCTATGCAATTCCCTCAGTCCCTCCAGCAATATGTATCTCCCGTCGGCTCCCGTTGAGCACAGGCCCAGTCCGGCGAGGGCACCGATGATGCCATCTCCGCTTCCACCCAGTTCCTCAAGGTAGATGCCGGTTTCCTCAGCCATCTTGACAGCATCCCGTTTGCTCAGAACCTTACCCTGCGCCATCTGGCCGAACCTTTGAACGGATTTGGGGATGTTGGAAGCGACTGCGAGTCCGGGATCAGAGCCTTCCTGGAACCTCTCCAACACTATCTCCTTCACCGCATCCCGTATCTCCCGGCCAGCCATGGCCATTATCACGTTGCAGCTGTTCCTTTTGGTGTACTTGATGGTGGGATGGATGAACAACTGGTGCCTTGTGACCCCTTCCACATCCAGGTCCAGCTCTTTGACGATCCTCCTGGCCAATCTCCCAGTCCCCTCTCCTCCCTCCATGTCCGTGTCATCGATTGAAATGAGAACGGTGGCCTTCATACAGTGTACAACTCCGAGATCCTTGAAATGTAATCCGATTCTACACGACCTCAAGATCCGCCTTGAGCATGGCGGCCTCCTTCTCCTCCACGCTCTTCATGTCAAATGGTATGAGAAGTGTCCCGTTGCTGACGCCCATCATGTCTCGCAGATGGTTCAACAGTTTTAGGACCTTTCCAAAGCCGTTCTGGGCGATCAAGTATTCCAGCCCGTCAAGGAGTATGAGTCTTCTGCCGTCCTTGTTCTCGTCGAGGAACTTGTCCACCTCGTTGGTTATGAGGCCCAGGTTAGTCGGTATTAGCCCACCCTTGTCCAGGTCCCTGCTCAGCCAGAGAACCTTCGCCTTCTCCAGGTCATAGCTCTTCTCGAGGTTCTTGGGATATGTTCTCGTGAAGCAGAGTCCACTTGCCCCATCTCCAATCTCACTGACGAACTTGTCGAATCCTCTGCTGGGTCCGTCGTGAGTCACGATGTAGGCTTTTCCTTCCTCCAGATCGAACTCGGGAGCACCGATCTCTTCCTCGGGCTCCTCCGCCTTCTTCTTTCGACGCCATGCCAATATGAAGAGGATCGCAGCTAGGGCCGCTATGACGCCTCCCACGATTCCGAGAATCATCATCAAGAATGCATCAATACCATCCCCATCAGGCGGGATATCCACCTGTTGACCTTCGAAGTCCTCGGTATGACTCACGGACATGTTCACGTCCCTCGGACTGTTGGTGATGTTGTATCCATCGAGATTCACATCCACGGCCACTTGTGTGAAAGTCCGGTTTGGCCCGATGAACGTCTCATATCTGACTATGTTCCATTTCAGCCACCCATCTTGACCAGAGTAACCTATCATCCCCGGAATAGCATCTTTCGTAAGCGTAACAGAAGCATCCTCCAGAGGAGTGCCAATGGTGTCCATCACCCTAACATGAAGGTAGTTGTCGACATAAAGTCTGGATCCGCTAGAGACGAACGTGGCATCATCGTCAAATGTGCAGTTCAGGGTGGTGACCTCGGATCCCGCCGTCACTCTGATGCTGGTCACCGATGAAGCGATGGTCGAGTTCTCGACAAGGACGTCTGATGTCCAGGCTGCGATCCCAACCGAGGCAGCGTTGGAGATGTAACTCTCCTGAAGAGTCAAACCGGTTGACTGGAAGCCGTAGAAACCTATGACACTCCCGCTGATGGTGTTGTCCTTCAGTAGAACGTCCATTGAGTTGTCTATCCTGACCCCTTCGTTGGTGTTGGACAGGATTGTATTGCTCCAAATCCACGGATTGGAGCGGACCAACCAGATCCCTCTGTTCGTGTTGTGGTGGATCCAGTTCTCCTGTAATGTCCCGTTGGAGTTCTCCATTGAGACGCCGTCATCGCAGCGTTGGATTTCTGAATCCCTCAGATGCAGTGTAGAGTCAATAGCATATATGCCCCGTCCCGAGTCAGTTATCTTCGCTCCAACTATGTTTACATAAGAAAGATGGACCTCCATCCCGCTTACGGACGAGTTCGCCACTGATACATTGAGTACAGTTGGTGATGCTTCGTTCAAAACCAGACCCTGTTGAGAGTATTCAATGATCACTTGGTTGAGGACCGATCCGACATCATTGCTACCTTGCTCGAAGGTGACGCCCTTCCAGTCACCTGGACTACTTGGATACAAATAAGATGTAAGGTTGATCTTCGAGTTCACACGTCCATCCATGACAAGGGTCCCATGCACTGTCAACCCGGCATCCGGGCAGAACCTTATGATCGATCCAGCTTGAACAGTCAGGATGGCGCCGGGCTCAACTGTCATGTTAGCACATACGCCGAAGGGACTTTCGTCTTCAAACCAAGTGTCGTTTCCTGAAACTGATTGGTTCTTCCATGTCGTCACTCTTACTGGGATGACCTCGAAGGTGGCAGTGTCCCTCAGCGGTTGGACACCGTTGTATGTGGCCTGCACTTCGTATCCTGTCCCCACGAAGTCAACAGCCCAGAAGCTACTGACGTCCGAGGTTCCATTCAACCCCCCGTCCGGTGAAGTCACATTCTCTGTGAAAGCCAGTGTGCTGTTTGGATATCTCCATTCAAATGACACATTTCCTAACTTTGTGCCACTGCCAAGATATCCCAAAGCAGCCGTAGCTTTAGCTACAGTGTTGTTCTCGTAGACGGGTCGACTGGTTATTATCGAGAGCGTTTCCACAACAACCCTTTCATCGTAGGACAAAACGTCGAAGTGAGCCTCGTCCGAATCCGCGGGTACAAGGTGAATACCTCGGACTGTGAAGTTGGCCCCTGTCATGTCGGCTGTCCAATTGCTGAAGGCCGCCACGTACGTGCCGGATCCCTTTGACAGATTCGTTGTCTCATTGAATATCCAACCGCCCCCCGGATCTATCCATTCGAACCTAACTTCTCTGTCACTTGGTGGCTGTCCCTGGTAGTCGACGACCATCGTAGCCTCAACTCTCTCACCAATGAAATAATCCGGGCTCTGGACTGTCACTACTGGCGAATCAAACGGAGCCTTAACTACCATCACCATACTGTTCAGTATGAGAAACGAGAATACTAACACTAGGAGAGGGGAGACCGAGCGAGACATGGTTCCCAGCCTTCATATCAGACAGAGTGGATTTATTACTTTCGTGACTGTCGTGGGAATGATGACAGAATCTGGCTCTTCTTAAAGGTTTTCAACCTGGTTTTCGAGGTTGGTAATTGGTAACTATCTTGGTGAAGACCAGATTTCCCTTATATATCCACAGAGCAATAGACAAAGCAACACAGTGAGGATCTCAAACCTAATAGGAGAGGGGGAGACTGCCTGTGGGCGCCGAGGAGGGGCGCATAGCCGATTACGGCGGTCCCTTTCCCGGGTGGAAAGGGACACAAATACCTTTTAGCCTCTTAGGAGGAAGAGAAATGCAAGAGACAAGAAACGGAAACAAAGCCGTAGTCATGATTCTGGCAGTAGTGATGTCGCTCTCATACCTTCCGCTGGCTGCTACAGCGGGGAGTGCGGGGCACATATGGCTGGATTGTGATCCTGGACAAAGGGCTCACGGCGGCGGATGGCAAGCTGGAGGAATCATATGCCCAGCAGAATACACGCCTGATGGTGTGTATAACTTTACGCTGATTGTGGAGAACCGTGGCAAGGATCCGCTCCCGGATCTTAGGATTGTAATGGCCATTCATGGACCAGATCTGCCACCGCCAGAGACGACCTCGGACGACTTTGTGAGCATAACGATCGAGAGTTCCACACACTATCTGGGCGACTTCGGTTCCACTGAGTACAACCCGTTCGATGAGTCGTTCGGTGGAAAGCACCATGTGTTTGTGGGGACGGACGCGATATGGGATGTATATCATCATGCACCTGGGACTGTGCCAGCAAAGAGCACTGTCTATCTGACAGTAAGCGTCGTGTTTGGACCTGATCCAAGCGACGATTTCGAGATCCACTTCGATGCTTTTGACACCATAACATTGGCAAAGACCCCGAACGGTCACGATGTCACCATGGTATCTTCCGAGACACTACCGCAGGACAAGGAACCACCGATTCCGTGCATTGTTGGCGGGGAAGAGAGAACCGTCAACGAGGGCGATGAGGTTGTGTTCGATGGAACCTGCTCAAACGATCCAGACGGAGAGATTGTCAGCTGGGAATGGGACTTCGACGCCGATGTCGATTCAGATGGCGATGGAGATGCTTCAAACGATGTTGACGCCGTTGGTCCGGTCGTGACCTTCACTTGGTGGGACGATTACGAGGTTGATGTCAAGCTGACCGTCACTGATGATGATGGCCTTTTTGCCTCAGCATATCAGCATGTGACAGTATTGAATGTGGACCCCGACCTTGAGTTCGAGGGCGCTTTCATAGAGTTCGAGCTGAGCCTGAGGGTCGCTGGTGAGAAGTGGCATAACGTCGAGCTCAAAGTGGTCAAGAACTACGATCCGATTAACGAGACATGGGATGAAGAGATCGGTGCAATGGAAGTGGAGAGATGGCCTGGAGACCCAGACCTGAACCCGAGCACGGGTGCTTCCATTCCGATAGCCATCGATGTGAGCGGACAGGATAAGTACACGGCCATAATCACCTACGATCCGTTCGAGGATCAGGGTGACGCCATACTGGGTGACCAACCCATAAACGGGCAGCTGTGGGGCGCTAACCCGATCTGGTTGACAGCCACCTTCCCGGATGGAACAATCTGCAAGCAGCACCACACATTCAACGTCCAGCAGTCGATCAAGAGGGACAGCGACCACTGGAACCACGTTGAGCCGTGGATCATTGACCTGAACGTCGGTGCAGCCGCCGGAGTTCCAATAAAGTTCGTTGCGACAGCCACTGATCCAGGATCAGATGACCTTACCTTCGACTGGGACTGGGGCGACGGCAATTGGACGTCCAACCCGTATCTGTACGATCCATTGAGAGGGCCCGACCCGGCATTCCCGCCTGGCAGCCCGTACGAGCCATTGGGCGCTCCTTGGGACCCGTGGTATACAAACATAACAGGAACGATGCCACCGGTAATCGTCACGGACACGACCTACCACACATACGGAGCTGCTGGTACCTACACCGTCACACTTACCGTCACGGATGACGATGGTGGGACGGACACCTTCAGCTTCGACCTGGAAGTTGGTGACGGCTTTATCTGCAAGTAGAGCCCCAACCACTCTCCCTTTTTTCTTTTGTTGGGAGTCCCAAGAGTTCAATCTAGGTCAGATACGAGTTTCACGTCAGTCTACTGGTGTCTACGCAACGATTGGTGGGCACGATAATCTCTCGGAAAACGCTAAATAGAGATACCTGGATTGAGAGTGAGGTGTATGGTTTGAAGTGGCTGCGAGTTATACTGGCTTCTCTGCTCATCTTCTCTTTGGTATCTGTTCCTATGCCCGTCCAGGCAGCTGAGGTGACAGGCGTCAATCTAGTCGTCAACGACTTCCTGAACAACTCCACTGCCAAAGCCCTTTCATGGCTCGTATTCGATTCCTTTCCAAAACCCAATCCAGGCTCGGTGGACAATCTCATTTTCCAGTGGTATGCCCCCAACGGCAGCCTGGCGTTCACTGACGTCGTCGATCCAGATGCCGAAGCGGTCGCCTGGAGTTACTTCCACGTGGAGAGTCTGGGCGATTGGTACGTGAACGTTTCCTACGAGACGAACGCTTCCATTGTGAATAACAAGAGCTTCAGCGCAGTGCCTGACCACTGGGGTCCGGGCAATCACGTTGTCAGCAGAACCACACTTGTGTCCACTGACGCAACCCTCACAATCGAACCCGGTACGACCGTCGCCTTCGACAAGAACAAGAGCCTGGGGGTTGAAGGCAAGATAATCGCTCAAGGAGATGGAGCCAATCCCATAATCTTCACTTCGAATCTCTTCCCCAAAGCTCCCGGCGATTGGGCCTTCTTGAGGTTGTACAGCAGCAGCGACAAGACGTCGGTTCTCGACCACATCACCGTCGCTTACTCCAGGGAAGGCCTCGTGTTGGACGGCGCTTCGGTCAACGTGACCAACTCCTATTTCGTCAACAACCTGGAAAAGGCCATTCATGCTATCTCCTCCAACAGCACCATCAGGGACAACTACATCGAGAGGGGTGGTTCGGGGATTTCACCGTTCGGGATACTCTCAGCCGGATCCACCTTGACCATAGAGGGCAACGAGGTCCACTTCATGAGCGTGGGCATATACCTTTTGAACACCAATGATACCACTAAAGGCAACCTTGTAATGGACTCCGAGACCATAGGGATGTTCGTGGTGAATTCCGTTGTGAACTCCACAGGCGACGCCCTTCTGGGCAATTGGAAAGGCGTCCAGCTGGAGGACCATGCCAATGTTGTCTTCGAGGACTTGACCGTTACTGGATTCAAGGAGGGATTCTTGGCATACGACCATTCGAACGCGACGCTCTGGAACTCCACGGTCGATCAGGTCGAGATCCTCACATTCGAGCTCTCTCAAGGCTGTACCGTATACCTGGTGAACACATCCTTCGCGACCTTTCAGATGAATCCTGGCGTTTCGATCAGCCCAACCGACGATTCAGTACTTTACATTCAGAACTTCCTCACGGTCGAGGTGATCTCTCATGACAACGGCACACATCTGGCAAACGCAGGTGTGGACGTCTACGATGGGCCTGACCGGGTATACAATGTGACCACTGATGCCAGCGGGTTCTCGCAGCCCATGGTAGTTACCGACATGACCTACGCTCCAACTCTTATCAACAATGTAACCAAGATTCACGTGTCCTGGCATGATCTGGCGTTTCAAGGGAACAACCGGTCCGTAAGTATGAAGCTCAGCCACATCGAGATGTTCAACGGTAGCGTGAACGATCTCGACGGGGACGGTGAGCCGGATTTCAGTGACGACGACATCGATGGGGACGGTCTCCTGAACAATGTTGAGAACAGCATTGGCACTGACCCAGCGAATCCAGATTCCGACTCTGACGGCATCCCAGATGGCTATGAGTTCGATTATCAGATACTAGACCCCTTGTCCGCAGGTGATTCCTTTCTTGACCCTGACGGGGACGGTCTCACCAATCTGGAAGAATACCTCAACGGGACATTTCCTGACCTCGCGGACAGCGACGACGACGGCGTGGACGACCTGAAGGAGATCGGCTGCGGAATGGACCCCCTCAACGCGACCGATGCCAACGATGATTGGGACGACGATGGATATGACAACGGGCAGGAATGCAGAGCTGGGACAGATCTATTGGATCCAGAAGACCACCCCGAACCCGATATCGACCTCATTCTCATCATTGCCGCAATTGCAGCAGTCGTGGTCGTTCTTGTGGTTGTTCTGATCCTGATAAGGAGGAAGAAGGCGGCCCTTGTTACAGAGGAAGAACCCTCGGATGAAGAGGAAGAACCCGCTGAAGAAGAGCCAGAGGATATAGAGCAAGAATAGCCAGACTGCTTATCGACTTTGATTTTCTTGTCGATATAATTCTTATATCAGCCATCGATTGAATAGGAGATGAACGGGTCAGACTGGAACAATGCCGAGGGAATGGATGAGAACCTCAAGCAGATCGCGGCAATGTCCGGAATGAGGTTGGCAACCAATCCTTACGACGTGGACGCTCTGTTCATGAAAGGTCTTCTGCTGGCAAAACTCGGCAACCTGGATGAGGCCGTTGAGATGTTGTATGGTCTTCTCACCAGAAATCCGGAATATCCAGGCGGCTGGAGGGTGCTTGGGAATCTCTATAAGAAACTGGGTGATGGCGACAGGCTCCAGGAATGCCTCGACCTGTCCAGCAGGTACGTCGAGTAGAGAATCGTTTTTCGAGTCCTAGGATTCAATTACGTAGTGTCTGAGGCTCAGCCCGTTCTTCTCGGTGCGTATGTTGTTCGTTCTTCTCAGTTTGTCAATGTGGTAGTTGACGGTGGACTTGCTCCTGCCCACTTTCTTGGCGATGGTCTTCTGGTTTATGCCCGGTCTTTCCTTGACCACGTCCAGGATCTCCTGCTCCAGCTCGGTCGGGTAAGCCTTCCTGGAGACCATCATTCCCACGGGGAAGAACCTGCGGTATTTGCCGTACCTCACCGACTTTATCACTCGTTCCCTCTCCAAGATGTGTAAGTGATGCGCAAGGGTTCCGTTCCTGAAGTCCAGCTTTGACTTGAGGGAGTTGAAATGCTCGCCCGGGTTCTCCTTTATGTACCCTACTATCATCCCTCTCGACTCGTGGTCCATGACCTCTCTTCTGTTGAGCCTGGAATACAGGGGGGCGATGAACGGGAGAAGCGAGTAAGTTCCCCATTCCTTGGTCGAGTACGCCACCACGGTCATCAGGCCCGCGGAGAGAATGGCGATTGACACCTGCATCAACGGGAACTCCCCTGGCTGAGCTACGATCTCACAGTTGGCACGATGGGAAGATCCGCCCACAAAACCTCCCAGGCTGTCCGTGTAGGACACATGGGCCCAGACCTCCACCTCGGTGGACTCGTCTGCTTCTCCCTCGAAGCTCAAGTAGATCAAGAACTCATGGTTACCCGGACCGATGTCGGAGAACACATAGACCAGTTCCCCCAACGACTTGCCGCCGATCAGGGCTGAAGTGTCATCGACCAGCCGGACCGAGGAAGGGATCACGAGCTCGACCCAGACCTGACTCGCGGTCTGAGAACCGGTGTTGTTTAGGTAAATAGTGAACGAAAGCATGTCCCCGGCGCCGTATACATTGCTGGTGCTGACGATCTTTGATGATACTTCGGACGGCTCGATCTTCGTTACTGGGCTGACCGCTGGTTGCACGACCTCGCTAGGTACGCTGTAGTCAGTGTACGAATCGGGCTGCTCGCTCCTAATCTTGGTATCTTCCTCTACGGTAGCTGCCGGTTCAGGTTGAGTAGAGGCCGGTTCAGATTGATCATGGTGATTTGAGGGGGACTCCTGAGCCTGGTCAGCCGGGTCCCGCGCGATTCCCGTATCGATCCCTGGTTCTTCCATTCTGTCTCCTGGAAGTGATGTGCCAGGGTCCGTGACTGGCAGGGGCGGTGCAGGATCCTCCATCTCCTTGTCATCGATTACCGGTGGCGGGTCATCACCAATTTCATGCCCGACGGACCGAACATCGGAGTTGACCGAGATATTGGATTTGGAGGGCTCTATGTCCTTCAGTATACCTACGGTGTCTCCTGGGTTGAACCCGGCCGGTTCTGCAAGATTCCACACTGATCCGGTGATGGGCAGAGTGACTGAGGCATCAGAGGATGGCATGGGAATATGGAGGTCGTCCAGGTAGTCGAGATGGGAAATGATGGTGACATCTCCCTCCTGAGCATTGGCCGAAACCTGCATGTTGATGTCGAAGGTGTGCTCTCCTTCGGCAACGTTCGGGAATCTCCAGGTGTGATTCCCTTCCTTCACACCCCTTTCCGTTCCAGAGTCGTCAGAGAGATACATCACACTGTCAGGAATCGTGACATTGATCCAAACCAGAGGTGCTGACGAATGACCGTTGTTGTTGAAGAAGACCGTACACTTGAAAACGTCCGTGGGTTCCAGATTGGCGTCGCTGACACTCATATCAACGCTCATGGAAGGTCGTGCCTCGGCACTTTGGGAAAGAAAAGGCGCCAAAGACATGACAACCAGAGCGACCATTGGCAGAAGTATGCCGATCCGTATCGTTCCGGAACCTCTTTCCTTCCTTACGTGGGTCATCCCGCCTCTCTCCAACGGGCTATAGGTGTCCCTCACAGTCACAATCTAATTGTCTTTGAGCGTATTTAAACAGTGTTGTTCGTTTTTCTACTTAGCATCAGAACTGAGCATTTATCGTGTTTTTGAAAGGTCCCTGTTTTCCAATGTCTAGTGCCCAGAAAGAATTATAGCCCCGTGTTCCATACCCCTTTTAGGATGGGATGGGAAATGACGGGAGATTCTAGTGAGTCTGAGGCAGACGTAAGAAACAAGGTCTTCCAGAGTTCGTTGAGGGATTACTTCGAGAGGCTGGGTCCTACTGGCCTGTCTTACTTTCTGTCCGAGGTCGATCCCGAGAACTTCGAGGAGTCCTTGAGAGGAATGATCACGCGATACCCGGAGATACCGACGCTCAGGGTAATCTATGCCAAACACCTGATGGAGACCGGCAAGCCGGCCGCTGCGATCGAGCAACTTCGAATGGCATTGAAGAAGGACGAGTCACTGGCAGAGGCGCGTCTGTTCTTGATCCAGTCGCTGGCCATGATCGGTCGATTTGACGAGGCCGCAGAATACTGCAGGGCCTTTCTCAAACGAGATCCTGAGGACCCGTACGGCAACTTCTACATGGGAATGATATGGGATAGGTTGATGCATCCAGACGATTCGAGATATCTCCAGAAGGCGGTCGCGCTAGCATCCACCGAGAACGATCCCGAAGAGGTCCTGGAGAACTTCGCTTACTTCGCCGGTGTCATTGGCTTTTCTTCTCACGAGCAGTGGGTCTATCAGAAATGGGCCGAGATGCAGCCCGACAACTACACACCGCTCAACCAGTTCGGTCTGATAATGGAGAGCAACGGCAACCTGGACGAGTCCGTGGTCCTTTACGAGAAATCTCTGGAAGTGGAACCCGAAAACCCATGGACTTACCTATCTCTGGCCGAGGTCTTTAGATCCAAAGGCGAGCATGACAAAGCTCTGAGCACATGCACGAGATGCATCGAAATAATCTCGGACGATGCCAGCGAAGAGAATGTGGTGGCTCTCAGGGAGATCTCCCACCTTATGAAGGGATTGGATTAGTCAGCGCCACTTGGCGATTCCGTTCTCTTTAGTTGCGAATTCCTTTAATACTCGACATCATACAATGGTACAAATCGAAAGATGGAAAAACCCTAATGATATTTAGGGGCATCATCGAGGAGAAATTCGTATGAAAGATGACATTTACTCCGTCCTCATAGGGGGAGAAGCCGGACAGGGAGTTCGAATGAGCGGGATATTGTTCTCGCGGATCATGAACAAGGTCGGAAGGCATGTTTTCGAGATGGATGATTATCCTTCTTTGATTAGGGGCGGACACAACGCCTCCATAATCGCATCCAGTATCAAACCCGTTTCCAGTCACTACGACCAAGTCCATGTCTTCGCCTGTTTGGACGATTGTGCTTACAAGATCCAGAAAGACAAGGTGCGGGATGATGGAACCCTCGTATACAACTCTGAAGCGACCGAAGGTGCAGAGGGGATACCCATTCCAGTGTATTCATGGGTCAAAGAAGAAGGCAACAATCCTGTCTTGGCTGGTACAATCGGCGTCGCATCTGCATGCGCTCTTGGCGGCGTGGACTTCGCCGTTCTCGAAGAATCCATCAGGGAAGCGTATCCCAAGTACGCCGACCCTAATGTTCGCCTGGCCAAGAAGACGTATGATGCCCTTTCCGAACATATTGGCAAGTACCAGATCGAGACCGGCGATGGGAAGCTCGGGGCTATCATGACCGGCAATGAAGCCATCTCGTTGGGCGCCGTTGCGGGCGGCATGAAGTGTTATATAGCCTATCCAATGACTCCCATGTCATCCGTTCTTCATTATCTCGCCGCGCAGGCCAAAAGGCTGGATATCGTGGTTTCTCACCCGGAGAGCGAGATTGCCGCAATCAACATGGCGATCGGCTCTGCGTACACGGGTGTGAAAACGATGGTCGGGTCAAGCGGAGGCGGATTCGCCTTGATGGAGGAGGCGTTCAGCCTTGCTGGTCAGTCAGAGACTCCTCTTCTATGCTATCTCGGGACCAGACCCGGACCGTCCACAGGTGTTCCAACTTACACTTCCCAAGGGGATCTGAACTTCGCACTGTATCAAGGCCATGGGGAGTTCTCCAGGATCGTCATGTCGCCGGCCGATAACGACCAGGCCTTCACCACGACTGCAGAGCTCATGAACCTGCTCTGGAGATATCAGATACCAGGCATTGTGCTAACCGAGAAACATCTGGCCGAGAGCACCATGACCACAAGGTTCGACTTCGATTCCATCAAGACAGAGGAACTCCTGATGTACGATGGCAATCCAGAGGACTATGGAAGGTACGAGATCACCGACTCAGGAATGTCCCCGATGCTGTTCCCTCCCGTGGAGAATGCGGTCATCAAGGCCACCAGCTACGAACACGATGAGAACGGGATCACGACCGAGGACCCGCAAGCCATAGTTGCAATGATGGAGAAGAGAGCCAGGAAGTGCAAGGCGATCGAAGAGGGACTGAGACAGATTAAGACGGTCGAAACCGAGGGAGATGGAAAGATCGCGTTGGTGACATACGGGTCCACCACATGCTCAGTGCGGGAGGCGGCGAAGTATCTGGACGATGTCAGGATTGTGCAGGTCATCTATCTGGAACCCTTCCCGATATGGGCCGTTGAAGAGGCGCTTCAGGGCGCCGAGAAGATTGTGACGATAGAGCTCAGCATCGACGGACAGTTCACAACACTTCTGAAGCATAATGGCATCACGGCAGATGGTTCTGTGAGGAAATATGACGGAAGGCCTTTCGACCCACTTGATTTGGCCAAGCAGATAAAGGAGGTGATCTGAGTGGAGCTTGGAACATATGCCGAGAACACTTGGTGCCCCGGATGCGGGGACATGGGACTGCAGAACGCATTCAAGAGAGCCGTCACTGCACTCGTTGAGGAAGGCTATCTAAAGAAGGAGAACATCGTTGTTTCCGCAGGCATCGGATGCCACGCCAAGATCATGGATTACCTTAACCTGAACAGCTTCTACTCTCTACACGGAAGGGCGCTCACAACGATTTCTGGCATAAAACTGGGAAACCCCGATCTGAAGGTGATCTCATTCCAAGGAGACGGAGATGCTCTGGCCGAGGGCATCGCACACATCGTTCATGCCGCAAAGAGGAACATTGACCTCACACTCATCATACATGACAACCGGGTCTATTCGCTCACAACAGGCCAGTTCACGCCCACTAGTGCAAAGGGATTCAAGGGCAAGAGCACCCCAATGGGCAACGTGGAGGAACCTATGAACCCTATCGCGCTGGCATTGGCTTCCGGAGCGACCTTCGTGGCAAGAGCTTATGTCGGGAAGATAAAGCACCTGCAGGAGATCTTCAAGGCAGCTATCAAGCATGAGGGCTTTTCATTCGTCCAGGTGATGCAGCCGTGCGTCACCTTCCTGAACACCTTCAAAGAGTGGAACGAGTTGGCGTACATCATGGAGGACCACAACCCAAGCGATTTCGATGCTGCCTGGAAACGGAGCCGTGAGGATGACAAGATGCCGCTGGGGATATTCTATCAGACCAAGGCCCCCACGTACGAGAAAGAGCTCTTGGGCGATTTCAATCCATCGAAGAATCCGGAAGTGAGGATGGACGAGATCAAGGCGATATTCTCCGAGAGATAGGCGACACTTCGCTTTCCCCCTTTCAGAAGGCTGGATTACCGCCAATGTTAAGTAGATTCAGGTTCTGGAGGATTTCCAATGAAGATACTGACCTATGACGAAATTGATTCCCAGGAAGCGTTCATGCTGAACATCAACGCATTGTGGTGGCCGCTGACCCCATCAAGGGTCGAGGACCTCATCAAGTATGACGATAGGTGGTCCTCGGATTCGCTCCTTTACGCGGTCGATAAGGGGAAGATCGCGTCCCAGGTCGTGGGCCTGCGAATCCCAACAAAGACAGCTGATGGAGAAGAACTATCCCTGGGCGTTGCCGGAGTCGCCACGCATCCATCACACACGAGGAAAGGTCTCTCAACGTTCCTCATGAAGGAGCTTCATGAACGCTCCGTGAACGAGGGAGTGAGAATGTCATTCCTGCTGACACGATCATCATTCGTCGCATACCCGTTGTACGTGAAACTAGGCTACCGAGATGCTGTCGACTTCCCGAGGTGTACCAAACCTCTGGTAAGGAAGAAGAAACCCAAGAAAAGCATTCTCAGAAAATTCAGGAAGAAGGACGTCCGCGACCTCGATAAGATCTTCGAACGATTCTCCAGGGACCTCTACGGTCATGTTCTGAGACAGAAGAACTACTTCGATTGGAGATTGAAGATTTCGGATTCGTTGAAGGCTATGATCAATGTCGTTGAAACGAAAGATGGTGTTGGCGGTTACATCGTGAAGAGACAGTTGGGTGCCGACATCGTCGTCGAGGAAATGGTAGTTCCGGCAAAGAAGAACATGGACCGAATGTTCCGTGAGATTGAATGCGGAGATAAAGGAGATTACATCACTGTCCTTCCACTGGGAGGAAAGAAGCAGGTCAACTATGTCCGGTCAAGGGGATATATGACCGATGAACATAGCTGGGGGAAGGTTATGGTGGCTCCTCTCAAGAAGAGTTTTGCTTACAAGGAGATCTCAAGGTTGTACGGATTCAAAGATGGCAAATTCAGCCTGTTGGAGCTGGACCAGTTCTAGGTAGTATCCTCTTTCTTCCGGAAGAGCTTCTTCTCATCAAACCAGATTCTCCAAGGGTATGCGTCCTTTCTGGCCAATATCACGAAGTACACTATTGAGAGGCCGAAGATAGCCGTCACTATTGCGAGATGCCATGCCTCCGGGTTAGGCACGACGTTTTGTAGCGCTATCCTGTAGTCTGAGAAAGGCCAGAAATACCTAAGTCCATCGAAATACTGCTCGTAGTTGAGGGTGTTCGGTATGTCCAGAAGAAGATGGAAGAAGACCCCTATGATCGACCAGAGCAACACATTCTCCCTCGTATACAGATAGAACCCCAAGGCGATGACCAGGGCCAGGATCATTCCGACGAGGATGGAGTGCACCGGACCGCCGTGGAAGTTCTTGAACGCTTCTATTCCGAAAACGATCGAGACGCTGTCAACATCAGGTATCACTCCAGCAAGCGTAATCGCTCTCATCTTGTTGACGCTGATGTCCGCCTTGCGGCCTGCAGCGTACGCCACCATGTAATGGGAAAACGGGTCCACATGGCGCTGAAACCGTCTTGCATAAAGAATGTTCCCATGACAGAATGGAATCAGTCAATATGGTGGATAATGTCTCGAAACTCCTTCAGTTCTGATCCGGGCAGAAGCAGTCCTCTAATGCCGACCTTCTCAGCCGGCTCGATGTCCATGTGGTAAATGTCCCCGACTATCACCGCGTTCTCCTTGGGAACGTCCTTCTGATCGAGGTATTCCTCCATCAGCTCTCCTTTATCCCCGTTGACCAGAACATCGGTAAAACATCTCCCGATCCCCAGTCCTTTCAGAAGATCTGGTAGCAGATCCGGTTTGTGCACCGAGACAACTACGAGTTCGTGTCCCTTCTTCAACAGCTCCCCAAGTGTTTCCTCGACCCCTTGGTTCAGTTCGAAGTTATCCAGAGCCCTCTTGAGAGTGTGTTCGCCGCCTTCCCAGAAATCGTCAAAGGTCTTCCCCTTCTTGGGCACGTACAGCGTTCCCTCCGCGTCAAAGAACACTATTCTTTGGCTGTTTGTCATCTGCATTTAGGGATTGGCGGTTGAGTATATCTGCTAGACTTGATATAGTTTGAATATTATACAGATAGTATTAACATAGACTAAAGGACTGAGAGCACATCATAGTTAGAGGTAGACCATGACGATATTGTTCGGAACCCTGGGATGGAGGCCTCAGAGCCTCATACCTTCGATCAGGTCCACCAAGGACATCGAGAAGCTCTACTTCTATCACAGCGACAATCCAGAGACGATCAAGGCCAGAGACAAGGTCGTTGAGCACTGCAATTCGATCGGCCTTCAGGTCCAGCCAATACAACTGCCCAATGTGTTCAATCTCATCGACATCGCCGAGAGGATGAAGGAGGACATCGAGAAGGTCCGGTCCGAAGGAAACGCAAACATCCGTTTCAACATCGCTGGCGGCACGAGGCTCACCAGCTCCGCTGCCCTCCTGGTCTGCATACTGAAGGGAATTCCCACGATGTATGTTCATGACGAGACATTCGAGGAGATACGGCTTCCCTTGCTTCAGATGGACTACTCATCCAACTTCACCAGCAAACAGAAAGTGATACTGAACTTCCTGCGGAAGAACAAGGAGAGCCCCATCTCACAGACGAACCTGGCAAAAGAAATCGGGATTCATAAGGCGACCATGAACCACCACATCAAGGAGCTCAAGAAGAAAGGCGTCATAACGATCGCTCCGGGTGAGGATGATTCGAGGGTGAGGATGATAAGCTTGGCACCTCACGTAGACCTTCTATTGGAGTGATTGCTTGAACCCCACGCGCATTCTCATAACCACATTCGGCTTCGACGATACGAAGATCCAGTCTGCAATGAGAATGCTGGCCTATGACCGACTCGTCGTGGTGACCGGTGAAGAATCTCTGGAGAAGGACAGCTACAAACGTCTCCAAGAGATCGAGTCAGGTGGACCTGCGGGCATGGACACGGTTGTCGTCAATGTCTTTGACTTCATGGATTGCCTGAAGAAGGTCGGGGAGGCCATTGATAGATACTCCAGAACAGGAGCGGAAGTGATCGTAAATTTCAGCGGTGGGACCAAGGTCTTATCTGATGCTGCTCTGCTGGCCAGTTTCCAGAAAGGTATCAAAGCATATCACTGTGATGACCAGCTCATTGAACTCCCGACCATAATGGGATTGACCCCAAGGGAGAGGCTAACAGAGATGGAGAGAAAGGTCATCCTGAAGATGGAGGGGAAGGTGGAGCGCAAGGAGTTCGAGGAGATGCTTGTCGAGGACGGGAATGCCATTTCCTCCGTGCAGAAGGCGATCAGGGAATTGAAGAATATGGAATTTCTGGACGTGACCGTGGAGGACGGGAACATCTACCTCTCAGGAAATGATATGCAGAGATACCATAAGGAGAATCTCGTCCAATAATCCGAATCTATATTATGCCAGTACTCTATCCAAAAGCGAGGAGGAGAACGGCTGAAGGTATACATCACCCTGTCAGGCCAGTCAGAATGGGCGTTGATCAACAGCCTTTGGGCCAGCGTTCGCGAGCAGGACTACATCCCGGATAAGGTGTACATCTGCAGCACCAAGAAGAACATGAAGGGCGCCCAGAGGAATGAGCAACGAATCCTGACGCTTCTGGAGGGCCGTGACAAGAAGCCTTCAATAATCATTGTGGAGTTCCCTGAGAACGATTTCATTGCCACCGGCAAGAAGATCTCCGACATCATCAAGAAGGAGAAGAAGGCGAAGAACAAGGTCGCCCTGGACATCACATCGGCCAGGAAGGCGATATCCAGCCCTTCTCTGATAGCCGCTGACAGGCACAAGGCCGACCACATCTTCTATCTTTACATTGAGGACACCACCAACGCGGACAGGCCTTACCTGATGATACCTCTCATCATCCAGCACTCCAACGATTTTCTTCAAGGGGGCAATGAATGACCGAGAGGGTGATCGCTCAAGACCTCCTGATGGTGCTCTTCAACGAGCTTCATTCCCGGGGGAAAAGCTCCTTCGTGGTCAAGTACCCCTTCTATGACGTCAGTCTGTTCGATTTCTCCCTGGATTTCAGGATCAGGAACGTGATAAGGAAGGAGAAGATGCAGATCATCCGCTCCGAGCACATGCCGGATAGCAAATTCTTGATCTCGGATCTGCCCTCCTATGGCGATCTTGAAAGCACATTCCTCTCATGTGGTGCCCAGGATTATGCCAACTGGGACGAGTTCAGCAAGTGGATAAGCGATCTTGTGGGAGGTTCCAAAGACCCAAGGAGAATGGCGGGCACCCTGTGTTTCGCGATCGACACCAACATCCTCTACAACAGGTTCTTCACCGGCACTCTGCCTGCCAAGGACATGGGCTTCAGCGCAGAAGACGTTGAGGTGGTCATCAGCGACCTGGTCAGGACCGAGATATCCAACCGCATCAAGCACAAGTACAGGTCCGGCAACCTGGTGAGGTTGAAGAAATCCTTCAAGAACCGAAAATACCTGAACGAGTTCGCAAACCGTAACATGCTCATGACCAGGAAGGCGAAACTCGCCCAGCAGGAGCTCGACTACTTCACAAGAGAACTGTCCGCCCACGCCACAGATCAAACCACTATCCCTCGGGACAAGGAGCAGATGGACATCGAGATCGTGAAGAGCTACAAGTTCTTCGGTCAGCAATGCGGGATGAACATCGCTCTGATCACAATGGACCAGAACATGGCCGATCATGCCAAGAACCACTCGCTCATGTATCATACGCTGGTGTACCCCGAGACAGAATACCGCGGAGGCCCGATAAGTCCCTGGCGCACCCTTCAGATGCTCCACGACCTTGCTGTGAAGTTCGGTGTCCTGGTCCTTGGCGGGACGGGTGTCGTTATGTTCGGTGAATGGAAGGGGAAGACCAGCCAGGACTATACCAACGGGAAGGTCAAGCTCGTAATAGATGAGAACTCCTCGGTACATGACCGCTTGGTAACGGACCTTGATCTGTGCGAGAAGATCTTGAAGACCTGAGCGATCAGTACTCGGCCAGGGACCCTTCCAGTCTTGCCTTTCTTTCATTGTACTTGTAGAGGAAATAGCCAATGAGCGGCGACAGGATCCCGAACAGGACGACGATCACTATCTCGATGCCAACGTTGGCGATGAGCTCAGGTGTTTGGCCAACAAGAATGGACCTGAACGAGTCCACGCCGTAGCTCAAGGGGATCCATCTGGTCACGTAGTTCAGTATCTCGTCGGGCAGGGCATAGAACGGGAAGAACATGGCGCAGAAGATCATGAAGAAGAACTGCAGCACACTCACCAGCAACTCGGCGCTCTCCTTGAGCCTCAACACGATCGCCGATACTACGAAACCGATTCCCAGTATGCCAGTAATGGAAAAGAACAGCACGAATAACGCCAGCATGACATCGTTAGCCGGCAGTCCCCCGACGTAGTAGTTGACGATGGCCAAGGCAGCGATCACCATCACAACTGTCCATGAACCGATTGCGAAGACCCTCGATATCAGGTTGCTGAACTTGTTTGCCGGCGATAGATAGAGAGATTCCAGAGTCCCTCGGTACTGCTCCTCCCTTATGGAGAACCCTATCTCCCAAAGGACGAAGATCAGGAACATGTTCAGTATGAAACCGTACACCATTATCCCTGCCAGTTCGGACAGCCCAGCCTCACTGCCCATGAACACGATCGCAGCCAGCATGAACATGGCCAGTATCATGAGGGTCTGCGCGAATGTCGCCACGAAGGACACAGGATAGCGGGAGAACTCCACCACCGTCTTCTTGGACATGCTCAAGAAAGTGTAGAATGTCTGCCGTAAGCCCAGATCAGAAAGCCCAAAACCCCTGTGGATCGTTCCGCCGGCGCTCAATACATCCCCAACCCTTGACTTTTCTTCATTCTCCTCTCAGTGGCAACGAAGATGCCGTATCCCATCAACGGGAACACTGCGGCGAAAACTAGTATGACGGCCAGGTCCATGTACCAGGTCTCGAAGAAGAAGCTCACGTCCAGCAGGGCCGCCCTGACACCGTTGGTCATCCAGGTGGGAGGAAAGGACTGGGCGATCAACCGGAGGAAGCCCGGGAGTACGGTGATCGGGAAGAAGACTCCCATGAAGAAGGACAGTACCCACTGTAGAAGGTTGATTATCGAGTCCGCTTCCTTTATCCTCAGGATCAACGCACCGAACATGAAACTGATTCCCCACAGGGGAAGCAGCCCTACCAGAATGAACATCGCCGCCATCAACATGTTACCCTGGAAGAGGTTGATGCCGAATACGAACGAACCGAGAACGAAGGACAGGATGAAAGCGACGAATGCTCGTATCAGCGCATAACCAGTGACCCCGCCTATGACCAGGTATTTCTTTGCGGGGGATACCCAGACCGACTCGAGAGTACCGGAGACCATCTCCCTCCGCAGCCAGAAGCCCACAAGCCAGGTCATCAGCATCACAACCATGAATGTGGAGGCGCCGATCAGCATGTAGGCCTTGAAGTCGGCCGTTCCTGTGGTGTCCTTCCAGTTCTGCCCGACGTCCACTCCTCCGCTGGCTATCGAGACACCCAGAAGTATGGGCAGCGCCGCGAAGACGATCGGCATGAAGAGTTCCATCAAAAGGGCGCCCTTGTATCTGGAGATGATCCTGAACCTCGCCTTCAGCACGGTCGAGAAGACCCCAAAACTGGTCCTGGAGTTTCTTTCGTAGTAACCCAAGCCAGCTATCGGTCCCGCCACTAATCCCTGCCCCCAGCGTCCCTGCCCTTCTCCTTTGCCAATTCAGCGGTGTCCACGCTCAAGGCCCTTCCGGTCTTGACTATGAAAACGTCCTCCAGTGTCGCGTCCATGGGCTTGATGTACTCGATTTGCACCTCGTTCTCCAGCAGGACCTCCATCAGCTTGGGCAGTATGATCCGGCTGTTCTCGCACATGATCCCGAGCGTGGTCGTCCCTCTCTTCTCCTCCTTGATGGCAGCCTCTATGACCCCGGGCATCTCTTTGATCGTCTGGATGACCCCCTTTGGTATGGCCCCTTGCACCTCGATGGTGTCCTTCACGTTCAACGACCTCTTCAGTTCTGTCGGGGTTCCCAGTGCGATGATCTCCCCTTTGTCGATTATGGCGACCCTATCGCAGAGCTCCTCGGCCTCGTACATCTGGTGGGTCGTGTAGACTATGGTGTGGCCTTCCTTGTTGAGCTGTTTGACGATCCTTCGGAGGTCTCTTGCGGCGTGCACATCCATGGTGACCGTCGGCTCGTCCAGGAAGAGAATTGGCGCGTTGTTGATCAGGGATTTGGCGAACGCCATTATCATCTTTTGGCCGCTGGAGTAAGTCTCCACCGTCCTGTCGATGAACTCCTCCATTTTCAGCAGTTCCTTGAGGTAGGTTATCCTCTCGATCCTCTTCTCCTTGGGCACGTGGTACAGGGCCCCAAAGTAGTCCAGGTTCTCCCTGCCGGTGAGCTTCCAGTAAAGCCCCCTCTCACCCATGAGCATGCAGCCCAGGGACGCCCTCACCATGTTCTCTTCCTTCAGAAGGTCGAAACCGTTGACCCAGGCTGCCCCTCCAGTGGGTATGAGGAGGGTGGTGAGGCATTTGATGAGGGTGGTCTTTCCTGCTCCGTTGGGTCCCAGGAGGCCGAATACTTCCCCATCGTAGATCGTTAAGTCTACATTCTTCAGCGCTTCGATCGTCCTCTTTTTCGGCCTGAGAAACTTCTTGCGCTCTTTCGAAACGAAGGTCTTCGATAGGTTCTCCACCTTAATGATAGCCTGTGCCATAGAACTGCCCTCAATAGTGACTTATGGATTAAGATTATTTCGGTTTCTGGGAACGAACGTTCCATCTGGTGAAACTCAAAACGTAAGTTTAATAACAGATACTTCGGTATGAATTGATGATGACCTCCCAGGATGACGACATGTCTTCCAGGCTCAAGGACCTGGAAAGATCGTTCAAGAAGCTTGAGTCCAACCTCTCCAAGGTCTCCGAGAAGGTGGACAGGGAGAAGAAGGAGACCAGGAAGCTGGCCAGGAAGATGGAAACCAGGATCAGGCGGGAGGATATCGTAATGGACGCCCTGGGCATGTCGACGCGGACCCGGAAGGGGGACAAGGCCGGCCTCGGGAAGCTCAACGATTCCATCTTGAAGCTGGAGGAGTACCTTCTCAGGACCAGCGAGAGGATAGAAAACATTCTGACATCTCTGAAGAACCACCGCGAATTCCTGGTAAGGATGAACAGGAAGGTCTACAAGGTGGACACCAGGGAGAGGATAAGGATGGAGCTCGACATCATGAAGAACACCCTTGCCATACTGGTCATGGGTGGCGTTAGTTTTGACGGCGCTCTCCTTAAAGAAATAAACAAGCTGAAGACGGCATCCGACGATCCGAGCATCTCTCCTGCGGACCTCAGGAAGAGCAAGGACAAGCTGGACAAGAAGTTCGGGAATGAGCTGGACCGATACGACCTGGACACAATCTGGAAGAAAAAGAAGGACATACCCGGCTACATCTGAGCTTTCCAGACCGCCATTATCACTTCTCTCACAAGTCTCGCTGCAAGAGCGGAAGTGTTGCCGTTATCGAATGGAGGAGAGACCTCGACCACATCAAAGCCCACCAACCTGTCCGCAAGGTGATTTATGCACCTCTTGATCTCGATGGGTTCCAGTCCGAAAGGCTCTGGGTTGCTGATGCCCGGGGCATAAGCAGGATCGAACACGTCCATGTCCAGCGTCAGGTAGATCTTCTCCCTGCCCATCCATTTCAGGGCCCTTTCCACTGTTTCCTCCATGTTCGGATCCTTGTAGAAGGCGTAGCTGGATATGAATCTGAGGCCCAGTTCCTCTGCATCCTTGGACTCCTCCTTGGACATTGACCTTACCCCTATCGGGACCACTCCCTCCACGCCTACGGAATCCGATATCCGTCTGGTGGAGCATGCATGGCTGTTCTTCTCCCCCTCGTATTCGTTCCTGAAATCCAGATGCGCATCCAGGGAGATGACCCCTATGTCCTCGAAGCTCTTCACGATGGCGGGACTGATAGAATGCTCGCCGCCCAGAGCTATGGGGAACTTGTTCTTTCTCACCAGGTCACTTGAGAAGGCCTCCACTCCCTGCATCATGAGGTCAACGTTCTCGAACTCCTCCAGGTCCCCAAGGTCGCAATACCTGATGGACTCCATGTCCTCACCATGCTCGAACTTGAAGGTCTCGAAGTTGTGAGAGGCCTCTCTTATCCGTTCGGGTGCCTGTGCGGTTCCTGACCTGAACGAGCTGGTGCCGTCGAAAGGTACGCCAAAAATGGCAAAATCAGAATCAGTTAGAGTCGAACTTGCATCTGCGAATAGGAGTCCTGGCATGAGTCCCCCACTACACCCTGGTAATCCTCTTCCTTCCCATCGCCTCGAAGTAGAGTATCTCCTTCCCGGGTTCCATTTTCCCAGCGAACTCGTCCGGGATGGACAAGTTGAACGTCTCGTATGTCTCCATGTCCATCAGCTGGACCTCAGACCCCATCAATACGAGCACCTGCGCCTTCCTTTTGTCTATAATGGGCACCTTGACCTTGTGAGTGACCGGATGAACGAGGGTCCTCTTCTGGTTGTCGAAGATCCCTACCGCTTCCACTCTTGCCTTGGCCTCTCCGTGCTTCCCTGGCTTGGATTTGCTCAGGCTCGTTATCTTGCATGGTTCGTCATCGATTATGATGAATCTGTTGGGTTTCAGAGTTCTCAGTTCAGCCATATTCCAGGACATGGATACCCCTCTGGGTGATAATGGCAGTTTTGCATATAGTTTTGTCTATCGGCGGTCTACTTCTTTCTCTTCTTCAGGCGCACTGGAGGGTCCTTGTGCTTTTTCCTGATTTCCTTGAAGGCCTTCTCCAGGTCGATTTTCAACCTATCCGCTATGAACTCCTTGGAGTAGTAGTCCGCCCTTGCGGCTATCGCGATCTTCCCCGCGAAGGTCCTTGCGATGTTGCCTCTCTGCCAGTATGGTGCCTTGTGGAGGTAGGGATGTTGGAATATGACTCCATGTTTGGGAGGTTTCGTCCCTTCCTTGATGTGCCTGAACAAGGCCTTCTCCGCTCCCAGAAGTTGAATGGTGCTCGAGGGCATCTTTGCGAGATCGTCCAGACCCCCGGCCAGTGAGATCAGTCTTGCACCTATCAAGGGACCTGCCAGATGGTACACGTTGGAAGCCATGACCTTCATGTTGGCCTCGATGTACTCCTCCAGTTTCCCCTTCTCGGAGTCCACCTCGGTCAGGAGTTGCGCAAAGTGCATTATGGTCTCCCTGTCCTCCTCGGCCAGTTCCGCACCAACCGACCCTTCGAACTCCACACTCGGGATGCTCTCCCTGTCTCCATGTTCCGCAATTAGCTTGGCATATTTGGTCCCGCTCACGAACTTCTCCAGCTCAGGGAAATGAAGATTGTACCATGCATGGAGCCTCTCGGAAAGAAGATTTGACGTCCGGATCAGGTCATCGATTGCATGCACCGCCTGGGAGACATGATCATCCGTCCCGACCGCCTTTCTCAGCCTTTTCTTGGCGACCTCTATCATAGCGTCCCTCAGAAGGGACTTGCTGAACCCATGGTCCTCCGGCTTCGGCTGTTCCAGCTCCTCCTGAGAGTACGTTCCTCCGATTCTCTCCAACCTCTTTTCCAGAACGAAGAACTCCTCCAGGTTCTTTACCAGTTCATTCTCTTCCCTGACCATCTTCCAGTCTTCGACCCTGATCAACCTCTGAGCTATCTCCTCCTTGTCCATCGGGAACAGCTTCTTCTCAACGATTTCATCATCTTTGATGAGAAACGAACCGAACCACGTGGTGACCAGGTACATGTGGCGGAAAAAGTGCTGATAGGTTAAAATCTTATCTCAGATGACCGTCTCAGTCGCTCTCGTCCTCGTCTCTTGCCCCCTTCTTGACGCTAATCACAGGATTGTCCCCGGTTCCATCTTCTGTCTTCAGAAATGAGAAATCGGTGCCGCATCTCCCGCAGCAATTAACATTTCCATCATTATGATATCCACATACTGGACAGTCCATCGGAATAGGAGAACAACCAAACTTTAAAATCATTGCGACAATATTATCAGTTCCTCGGCAGCGAGCACCCCTTTCTCTGTTATGTAGCCGGTGATGTATCTCGCGGGCGTCACGTCGAATGCCGGGTTCCTTGCTTCCGCCTGCAAGGGTGCGATTCTCTTGCCCCTAAATACCAACACTTCTTGGGGGTCCCTCTCCTCCAAAGGTATCATATCCCCCTCCGCGAGTTTGAAGTCGAAGGTGCTGACCGGCGCCGCGACGTAGAATGGGATGCCGTTCTCCTTGGCCACGACCGCCTTGCTGTACGTACCGATCTTGTTAGCCACGTCTCCGTTGGCCGCTATTCTGTCCGCCCCGACTATGCACAGGTCGACCTGCCCATCTTTCATGTAGTACCCAGCCGCATTGTCGGCCACTATAGCGTGGGGAATGCCTTCGCCCACGAGTTCCCATGAGGTCAAGCATGCTCCCTGCAATCTCGGTCTGGTCTCGTCCACCCAGATGAATATCTCCTTCCCGCTCTCGTGTGCCGAACGCATGGGAGCGAGAGCCGTTCCATAATCCACCGTAGCGAGAGCACCAGCGTTGCAGTGAGTGAGTATCTTGTCCCCGTCCTTGATGACCTCGTTGCCGTTGATGCCTATCTTCCTGCACCTTTCCGTGATGTCATCCGCGTAGAGGTCTGCCGCGACCACTGGATCCTTCCCCTCCTTCAATTCCTTCAGCATGTGGTCAATCGCATGGAATAGGTCGTGCGCCGTAGGTCTGGTATCCCTCAGGATGTGTGCAGCCTCGTCCAGGTCCCTGTCCTTAAGGCTTGCCTGGGCCATTCCGTATGCCGCGGTCGCACCGATCGCTGGTGCGCCTCTCACGACCATGTCCTCGATGGCGAAACCCACTTCCTCCACGCTTCTGGCATTGAAGAGATCATACTTGTCCGGAAGCTTCCTCTGATCGATCAACTTCACGATGCCATCTTCCATCCAGACGGTCTTGACCTCTCTCTTCTCCCCCTCAATGATAACCTTCAAAGGACCACCTATCCCTTCTTGAGCGAACTGAGCATTCCGGAGAGCTTGGGCGGACCCAGCTCCTTCTTCATGTCGCTCTGCAGTGATTCGTAGTACGCTATCTGTTCTTGGACCCTGGCAAGCTCCGTGAGTATGCTTCTTTCCTCCTCCTCGGTCTCATCCAGCTCCTTCTCCACGTGGACCTGCTTCTCCTTCCAGTCCTCCAATTCCAGCTGGGCCACTCTCAATTGCTCATCCAGTTTTCTCACCTCAGAGGCGGCGCGGTAGGGATGTCAGGCGGGCCCTTGGACTCCTTCAGAGATGTCACAATCTCGTCGTAATGAGCCACGTGCTTCTTCACGTCATCAAGTAGATTGAGGTGTGTCCTCTTCTGCTTGCGGACCTGCTCCAATCTCCTTTGGAGCTTCTCTCTCCTCCGGATCCACTTCTTCTTTTCCTCCAGAGCCAGAAGAACGTTTTCTACTTCCATGCGCCCCGTTCTTTATGCAGATTGGTTCTATAAATACATGTTGCAGTTGGGCATGTGTCCATTCACTTGCGAAAGAGTGATATACGCATCTGGCTTTCTGGATATCCGATGAGGAAGGCGGTCATTGCTCTGAGTTTGTTGCTATCGTTCCTTCTGCTTGCACAGTTAGCGGGAGTCGTCATTGCCGAGGATGAAGAGAACGCTGAGACACACGAAGGAGCCGATGACACGACCGTCTGCTTGTCGACGATCTTCCTGTTGGTGGTGATGTTGATAATCATCGGTTTGATCGTCTTGGGTTTTTCCAGAAAGAGAAGGAAGGCTTAATTCAAGTTCACTATCTGGTTTAAGCTGCACGAGTGAAGCCGCCCTCAGAAGCCTCTCACTCAATGATTTCTAACAAACCCACGGGATCTTTGACGCCGTAGCCAACGTAATGAAACATGGCGTTGACTTGAATCCTGTAAC
>JAUVHO010000073.1 GCA_030593295.1 Methanomassiliicoccales archaeon
CGCGCTGGAAGACCCCAGTTCGACAAGGAGGGGGAGGCCGTTCTGATAGCCAGGAAGGAGACCGACATCCCATTCGTGATGGAGAACTACCTTCACGGTGAACCGGAGAGGATAGAGTCCAAGCTGGGCAGCGAACCGGCATTGAGGATGCACATCCTGGCTTCCATTGCCACCGGACACGTTCGCAACAAGGAGGAACTCATGACCTTCATCGACAGCACCTTCTTCGCTCATCAACTGGATGTTTGGACGATAGAGGACAAGATCGAGCACGTCCTCGATTTCCTGATGGAGGAGGAGTTCGTCACCGGTAACGGACACCTGACCCCGACCATATTCGGGAAGAGGACGTCCGACCTTTACATCGATCCCTTGTCCGCGGTCATCATAAGGGACGCTCTACGGAAGGACAGCGATGAGATCTTCCCGCACCTGCATGCGATCTGCGCCACCCCGGACATGCCCAAACTGTACCTTCGGAGAGGGGATTACGAATACGTTGAAGAAAGGGCCAGGAAGACCACCCTTTTAGTGGACATGGAAGATTATGAGTTCCTTCTGTCAGAGATAAAGACCGCTCTGCTCATAGAGGAGTGGATCAAAGAGGTCTCCGAGGACAAGATCGTGGAGACGTTCTCGGTCGGGCCCGGCGATATCAGAAGAAAGGTGGATCATGCAGAGTGGTTGATCTACTCCATGAAAGAGCTCGGGAAGATATTCAACAAGGACAAGGCCAAACTGCTAACACCGCTCATTCTACGCTTGCGATACGGCGTCAAGGAAGAACTTCTGGATCTGGTCTCTCTCAAAGGCATTGGCAGGGCAAGGGCAAGGGCATTGCACCGAAGCGATTTGACCTCGGTCGGGGACTTGAAGAAGGTGGACATCAACAAGCTCGCAGGTATCCCTGGCATCGGGCCCATCATTGCGCGCAACATACTTCTGCAGCTCGGCCGGAAAGAGGGAGGGGCGGTCGAGGAAAAGGCGGAGGAGATCGCTGGACAATCAAGTCTCATAGACTTCCGTTAGGGTTCCCGCCTCAAAAGTTTTATACACATCTTTGTATATTAATGCGGGGCTTCATTGCCGTCTTTGTTGAGGAGATAATAGTGTCCCACATTGATGAAGATCTGAACTCCGTTCTTGAGAGGATGGCCATTCACGGAATTGGTAGATTGCCGGTCGTTGACAGGGAGGATGAGAAGAAGTTAGTAGGGTTCTTAACCAGGAGCGACATAATCAAGGCTCATAGGAAGAAGATGGAGGAGGAAGGACTTGCGACCCCAAGTAAGGGGAGCTAGAGGATCAATAACGAGTGTGGACGACGCTCTCGACAAAGTGAACCAGTTCTGCAAAGAACGGGATTGCGAGGCTCAGATGATGGATGCCGGACTGGTCTTCGGAACGACGCACATCCTCTCAGCTTTTGAGCATGCACAAAGGGCTTTCGATGAAGGTCGGAACTCGTCCAGGACGCTCGCCACCGAGGTTCTGCTGTATGCTTCCGGAGAAAGGCAGATATCCGAGTCCATTGATAAAATGGGGATCAAGGACGGGACGACAGAGTTCTGCATTGTTCTTCTGGGAGAGGCCGATATCGAAGGTCTGGTGCATGATTTGGGCCTGAAAGAGGACGACTCGGTCCTGGAGGGCAACACAAGCAAACTGGAGGCCTTCGGGATATCTCAGAAAGAGATGGACACGTTGCCTGAAGAGAACGTCTTCGACCTCGTCCTGGAGAGGGTGGCGATGGTCGATCTGATAAAGTGAGCCCGAAAAAGTAATTATCTATTGAATGATTAGAGCATCCTACTTGAGACGCGGGGGTACCCGAGCTTGGTCAAAGGGGCAGGGCTTAGGACCCTGTTGCGTAGGCATTCGCCGGTTCAAATCCGGCCCCCCGCACTCATTCTGGGCCTGACGCTCTCATTGCTGTGAAATCGACCGTATCGGAGCTGTTCATCTATCCTATTTCTTTCCTCCCCACCGACTTATGACTATGATGAATATGATCATCACAATGGTCAACACTGCCGCTGTGATCATGCCGTACACCCACCCCATCGGCTCTGTTCCGCCGGTGAGATTGACACCTGCGATGGACAACCCGCCCAGTACGACTTCTTTCCATATCAGTGCAATGACGAAGCCGAACGCCGCTGCCAGGGATGTGGCAATCGTTCTTCTTACCTCACTCACAGATAGCTTTACCTCTTCCTCTTCATCACCCATGATGAACCCCTCTCTGGATTGCGGTACATCTTTCCTGCAATAAACCTTCTTCGCGGAGGGGAATGAATCAAGGGAAATTTCGGTATACCGAAATATTCATATAAGGAACTCCACATCATATACTCGTGAAGGATGAACGAGTCGAGGAATACCTGGAAGCGTTGTACAAGCTGACCGAGGACGGGAAGCCTGCGAAGACGAACGAGATTGCATCTGCACTTGGCCTTTCCCCATCCAGTGTCACCGAGATGTTGAAGAAGCTGAAGGCAAAGGGGTTCGTGAAGTACAAACCCTACTACGGCGTGACTCTCACCCGAAAGGGCCGGAGACATGGAAAGAGGATGACGAGAAGGCACAGGATCCTTGAGCGTTTTCTTACCGACGTCTTGGAGATTGAGGACTCAGAAGTCCATGATCAGGCATGCGAGATGGAGCATGCGATTTCCGACGAGGTGGAGGAAGCCCTGTGCAGGTTCTTGGGCCACCCCGAAGAATGCTCGGACGATGGGAAGCCCATACCCCCATGTGACAAGGATGTGGAGAGCTGCGTCGAATGCATAGAAAAGGGAGGCCCTCACCCGGATAGGAAAGCGGAGCTCGTATCTCTGATAAGCCTGAGGAAAGGTGAGAAAGGAACTGTCAGGTTCCTCAGGGGTGGAAAAGGGCTCATCAGAAGGCTCTCGGACATGGGGCTCACCAGGAACACCAAGGTTGCCGTCAACAAGATTGCACCGTTACATGGCCCGATCGAGATACGCGTACGGGGTACCAATCTCGCACTTGGCCGCGGTGTGGCAAACAAGGTTTTTGTGGAAAAGGGGTAATCAGTTGGAGAAGACCCTGCGAATTGCACTGGCTGGCAACGCCAATGTCGGCAAGAGCGTTCTGTTCAACGAGCTCACAGGCCTGACCCAGATCATCGGCAACTGGCCCGGAAAGACGGTCGAGAAAGCGGAGGGCACCGTTCGCTTTGGGGAGTACACCGTTCACGTCGTGGATCTTCCGGGAATATACTCATTGTCAACCTACACCATCGAGGAGGTGATATCTCGGGAATACATCGCCCTCGAGAAGCCCGATGTGGTCGTGAATGTGATTGATGCGACGGCGCTGGAAAGGAACCTCTTCTTCACAATCCAGCTTCTGGAGCTCGGAAGGCCGATGGTCATTGCCCTGAACCAGATGGACCTTACACGAAAGAAGGGAATAGAGATCAACGTGGATAAGCTGGAAGAGATGCTCGGAGTTCCCGTCATTCCCACCGTTGCGATCAGAAGCACGGGTCTGCATGAACTGCTTGAGGCCGTGGTCGGCGTCGCGGATGGCGACATTCCAGGGGAGGGTGTGATACCCGGGTACAGCCCTCAATTGGAATCAAGGATCGAGACCCTTGAGCCGCTGGTCGAGGATTTGGAAGGGGAGTATCCGTCAAGATGGATCTCGCTCAAGTTGCTGGAAGGTGACGAGGACATTCGGAAGAGGATCGGTTCGATGGATGCCGGCGTCCTCGATGCATCTACAACACTCCTAGAAGAGCTTGAGGACCAATCTGGCCAAACCGGTTCTGAACTGGTCGCATCCGAGAGATATCTCCACGTGGGGAAGGTAGTTGACGCCTGCCAGGAGATTACCGCGCCCTCGGAGCTAAGTTGGGGAGAAAGGCTCGATGCCGTGACCACACACGGAGTGTGGGGCTACGTGATCATGATCGGAGTGATGTTCTCCATATTCGGCACCATCTTCACACTCGGAGATTTCCTGTCTGGTTCGATCGACGATGCCTTCAGCGGCCTGGGCCCCGCCGTGATCGACGGTCTGGGTGGCGGACCTATTGCCGAGTTCATCTGGTCAGGTCCATTGCTCGGGATCGTGGCCGGCGTCACCATCGCCTTGCCCTTTCTCATCCCTTTCTTCATCTTCCTCGCAGTCCTTGAAGCCACTGGATATCTTGCACGGATAGCTTTCCTCATGGACAGCGCCATGCATCGGATGGGCCTGCACGGAAAGGCCTTCATCCCGCTCATGTTGGGCTACGGGTGCAACGTTCCAGCATGTCTTGGCTGCAGAGTAATGGAGACTCACAGGGAGAGGCTTGTCGCCGTATTCGTTGTCACCTTGGTCCCGTGCGCCGCGATCACGGTTGTCATTCTTGGCATCGTCGGGTCATATGTGGGTATCGAGTACGCCTTCCTATTGTACCTGTTCAATCTGTTGGTGATATTCGTACTTGGTCGGATAGCCTTCAAATCCCTTCCTGGCGAGCCGATTGGCCTGATAATGGAGATGCCCCCGTATAGAGTGCCTAGTGCCAAAGTCGTGTTGCGGCAGACATGGGCGAGGCTCAAGGACTTCATCATTGTGGCTTTCCCTTTTATCATAGTAGGCAGTCTGGTGCTGAGCGCTTTGAGGATAGCAGGGCTTTTGGACCCGATCGGAGATGCCATGAGCCCGATCACAGTGGGTCTGCTCGGCCTTCCCGTGGCTGCCGGTATCGTTCTGGTGTTCGGTGTCCTGAGAAAAGAACTGACACTGATAATGTTCGCGACCCTCATAGCCCCTGCTACGGGCACGGTCGACTTCTCCACCGTTATGGATCCGGTTCAGATGATCGTCTTCACCCTGGTTGTGATGTTCTACGTTCCCTGCATCGCCACCTTGGCGGTCCTGGTTCGCGAGATCGGCCTGAAAAGAACAGGCGTCATAGTGGTCGTAGAACTTCTACTGGCGTTGCTGATAGGAGCCGTCGCTTTCAGGTTGCTTGACTGGTTGTTCTAAGTGCTCTTGGGAACCACCGTGACCCTCTTCTCATCCTTGACAGTGTTCAGAACGACATGAGTGTTCGATCTCTCTATGTACTCCATCGAGAGCACCTTCTTGATGAACTTGTCAAGCTCATCCCTGTTCCTGAACCGCGCCATGATCACTGAATCCCAGTCACCCGTGACATCATACACCGCGAAAACGCTCTCGTCCTTTGCTATCCCCTTCTGAGTAGTGATCAGCTTCCCTTTGGATATCCTTATCCCAATCACAACCTGTAGATCGTAGCCCATTTTCTGAGAATCCAGTATGGGTGCATAGCCGGTGATTACTCCGTCCTCCTCAAGTCTGTGGATCCTATTGGAGACGGTGCTCAACGAGACCTTCAACTCCTTGGCAATGTCTCTGAAGCTCTTCCTCGCATTC
>JAUVHO010000084.1 GCA_030593295.1 Methanomassiliicoccales archaeon
TGAAGACCTCTTCTGGTTATGAAAACCGATTCTCCTTGACTGCCTGGACGTGGAGCAACGAGCCCCTCGCGTTCCAACCAAATCCAAGCTTCCATGAGGGCTTGCCTGATTTCTAGTTGGTTCTCTTTTGGGAACTCCTGCACGGTATGAGGCATGCTAAAGTTGTAACGGTTTAGCTGTCCTTGTTCGCTTTCACGGAGTGAGTTGAGATACTCGATGACAACTCCAGCGAGCTCTTCTGGTTCGAGAGCAAGTAGGGTTTCCGGATCCGGCATCATGGAGAATATTGATTTGGCCATGGGACTCCTCCTTTTGTTTCCTGTAACGATATATAAACATTCAGCTGACGATGTTTGTCTGTTTCGATAGTGCTTGCCACTAGTCACTGCTGTTAGCTTGCAAGGTAAACGGTCTGAAGAGTATTAAGCCCTACCTGTGGCTTTGTTTATCAAGTTGAATTTGGGGCAAGGTTTTGGAACGAGGTACCGAGTCGAATCCATGAGTGACGAAATCAGATTGAGACCGCCTGTTTATTTGCATTGTGTCCATCAGGTCTCAGATACCTGTGGCTTGATCTCATTGATGAACTCCAAAGCCCTATTGACATCTTGGATCGAGCAATCCCTGTAATTAAGTCGAGCAATCGCCAACGCTATCCTTATGATCCTCTCAAGCCTTCTCGGTCTCGTCTCCCTCGAATACATTATGTACTGCCTTGAGATGTCCTTTGCCTTCTGCCTGACAGCGTTGGGAAGCTCGGGATCTCTCGTCCTTACCCACTTGAGGAACTTGGCCAGTTCAAGCGTTTCAACGCCCTTCGGCAGATTCCAGTATTCCCACATGTCATCGCTGATCTCCTGAGCCTCTCTCATGGATGGCAGGTCGCATCTGACGACGAAATCGAATCTGCTCAGAAGCTCTGGCTTTATCTTGTCTATATCATTCGCAGTTGCCACCACTATCGTCTGTGCTGGAAGGATCGTCTGGATCTTCCCAACGGCGATGGGTATCTCTCCCTCCTCCATGGCGTCCAGACAGCCAGATTGATCCTGTCCAGAGAACTTGTCAAGCTCGTCTATGAAACAGGCACCCTTATGATTTCTCGGAAGCGTTCCCAGGGTCATGTCGGAGCCGGAGCAATCAGCCGTCAGTCCGACCTGGGAACTTCTGAGGGACGCCTTTCCACCGCCGAGCTTGACGATGACGTTGTCCACCTTGCTCTTCCCCGTCTCGGGCTTGCCGTAGAGCAGAGTATGAACCCTGTTCTTGTTCTCGTACTTGTCCTCAGTTGAGCCGCAGGATATGAGAATCGCGATCTTCTGCTCCCTCATTCCCACTATCTTGGGAGCGATGGCCGGATGCCAATACTCGATGGCGTCGTTCTCCTGAAGGATCGTCTTGAACCTCTCGACGTCCTCCTCCGTTACCTCGATGCCCTGGAGGAATCCGCCCTTGTTCCACAGCTTCTCCTGAGCCTTCTTCTCCTTTTGAATCTCAGCGAACCTCTTCAGCCCTTCCCTCGTCTCGTCCAGGCTCTCAAGCTGATAGTGGCGGTACTTGTTGCTCTTGTATCCCTTCACCTCCGGGTCGGCGACGATCCCCATCTTGATCAGATAGGAGACGTGACCGGGCTGTAGTCCCTCGATGTCCTTGACCTCCCATCCGAAGGGTCTTGCGGGAAAGCCCTCTTCGTGGAATCCGCCGAACCTCTCAAGGACTGCATCCTCTCGATCCGCGACCTCTCTCAGCAGGTCGAAGTAGAGGATGTTCTTCTCGCATACCCGAACCACTCCATCGGCTATGCTCTCTTCGACCTCTGGCTTTGAATCGATCAGCTTGCTCAATCCCCGAGACCTCTCCTGCCTCTCTATATCCTCGTAGTGTTCCTCTTCAGCCCTAAGCTGATAGTCCTTCTGGTCCTTCCGAGACCACCAGTCGAAGAGGTCAGGATACCTGTCCTTCACGATGTTCTCCATGAAGTCCGATGGGCTGTCGAAGTCCTGATGGATGTAATCATCGAGAACCTGACCCAGGAGTTGGTCTACATCCGTATCTGGGAATTGCTCCGCAAAGCCGTGAACCCACCTAGTTACGACCTTCTCGCTCAGCGTCTGATTCAGCTTCATTTGACCACTTGTCCAGATATGCCTGATTCCTCAGCCCCTTCCTTCTCCTAAGTCCATTGGATTGCTCGATGACCTCTCTTCCGATCCACTTCCGCAGTTTCGTCTGCTCCATTTCAATCCCTT
>JAUVHO010000070.1 GCA_030593295.1 Methanomassiliicoccales archaeon
GCTCCAGGTAGGTTGAACCGTTGGCAGCGACCCCCCTTTCTCACCTCGTACCTGTTGCCGGCTTGATGGAAAGTAAGCTTGACGTGTCCGCCGTTCCTGACGATGTCCGTGATTTTGATGCCAGATATGTCCGTTCTCGACGTTCTCTTGTACAGTGCGAAAGTGATCGCGTCCAGGATCGAGGTCTTGCCTGAACCTGTTTTTCCGGTGATGACAGTGAACTTCTCGGGGAACCTCAGCGGAGGGTCAGTCCTGTCCACGTAACGCATGAAGCCGCTCATCTCCAGCTCTTCGATGACAAAACCCTCGCCCGTCTCGGCCACGACCGCGGGAGCGACTTCCGTTTTGATGAACGATTCCTCTTCCTCTCCGAACGACTCCAGAGGCCTCAATTGAGCACCTCCCTGAGCATGGCCTCGCCCTCATCCAGCAGCTCATTCTTCTTCGGATGATCGTCGTAGTTCAATACCACGAAGTCCCTGAACAGTTGAAGCGGGTCCAGGGTGAAGTCGACCACTCCCACCTTCTCTACCTTCTCCTCCTTCCAGCTGGCTCCGTAATGGAACGAATCCTTGAGCTTCGCGGATATCCTGTTCTCGTCTATCCTTGCCCTCATGCCCTCTTTGGAGATGACCTCCAGGCGAATCATGGCGTCCCCGATGTCCGCGGGGATCATGTCCAGGATGTCCTCTGTCGGGTTCTCAGAATCCGTGATATCAATCGAAATCTTCAGCATCGGTCTGGTTTTGAGCTTCTCGAACTCCCACTGCTTTGTGTCCGTGTCTATCGTGATGAATCCCTTGTCGTCCTCCCTCTCGCCCCAGTCTATCCTCTCCGGCGCGCCGGTGTAGATTATGAGCGGTTTCTTGGACACGACCTGATGCAGGTGGATGTGGCCGAAGACGGTGATGTCGATGTCGTCCGGTATCATCTCCTTGGCGAACGAGAACTCGTTGGGCAGGTGTTCTATGTGGGTTGTGCTGCTGATCCTTGCCCCTTCGACGTAGAAGTGCCCGAGGAGGATCTTGAAATCTGCATCCATTTGCCTGGACTTCTCGGCCATCCATTCCTTCCAGATCTTTCTTGCGAGCTCGTACGCCTGCTCTCTTGGGACGTCCTCTCCGAGCTTCTCTTTGACCCTTTGCACCACTTGCTCAGGATGCAGATAGGGTATGATCAGGAAGCCCACTTTCTTGGAGCCGATTTCCACAACACGGGTGGTCGGCTCTCTGAAGACCTCGACGTTGGAATAACCCCTGAAGTCATCGAGTGAGGTGCTCCTTGCTGTGCTCCTGGGTTGATCGTGGTTGCCGGCCAGTATCCAGGTCTCTATTCCCTTTTCCTCTAACGGTTCGACGACATCCTTTCTCACGAGCTCCCTAAAAGCGGGTGCGACGTGGGTCCTGTCAAACAGATCTCCGAGGACTACGAAGAGTGGAGAATCAGCATCCATTGCATGCTTTGCAGCCAATGAGAAGTTCTTGTGGAGGTCCATCGCCCTCTCGGAAATGCCGGTATCTGGGTCGACCTTGAAGCCGAAGTTCATGCCTTCGTGGACATCCCCGACGAGAACGATTTGGGGCATTCGAAAGGGAATCGATGGCGAATTATATAAGGGCTAGGTGGGGTGGTTTGAGGGTTTCTGAAACTTCCTTTCACAAACAAATGAACCAGAAGCTTCTCGATGTCATGATAGAGAATGGCGAGAATCTGGCGAAAACACTTATTAGGACTTCCAACTCTTCAGAATCTAAGATTGGTTCAACTGGAAGGATGCCTGAGAGATGAGTATCAGAAAAGCCAGCTCGCTGGTGATTTTGTCGTTGCTCTGCAGCATTCTTGCTGGCGTTCCGCTAAAGGCAGGTACAACAGCCGAGGTCATGGGAGGAGTGGTATGGGGGCCAGAAATCAAAATCAGCTCGGATGCTGGTGCAGAGAATCAAACATTCCCTGCAATCGCCGTAGACGGTGATGAGGTTCACGTTGTATGGGCGGAAGAAAGTCCTGGAGGTTACGATCACGACATTTACTACAGACATTACGATGGAGCGATATGGAAACCCGAAGTGAAGATAAGCACTGCAACTAGCTCCCGTATGCAGGGACGCCCATCCATTGACGTTGATGGAGACAAGCTCCATGTTGTGTGGGAGTACAGCGATCACATTGTAATGGTCGACCCTGACTATGAGCTTCGCTACAGGCTTCTCAATGGGACCAATTGGGAACCTGAGCAAGTGATAAGCACCCGACGGAATACGGTATTCTGGCCCGCACCAGCCATAGCCGCCGACGGCGATACTGTGCACGTCATCTGGATGGTCAATACCTCAGGCGCTCTCAAGTACGGGGGCCCGATTTACTACAGAGTGTTCAATGGAACCGGCTGGGGACCCGAGACCGAATTCATTACAGGTTTCAACCGATACCAATCGATTGTCGCCCAAAACGGCACGATTCATGTTTCATGGGAGAGTTACGGTGAGTTCGATTCCTCCGTCTTTTACAGGTACTTCAATGGAACCAGCTGGCAGCCCGACCAGGATTTCGGTGTCCCCAGTGTAGGAGTGGGGAATCACAATCCAAGCTTGGCAGTGGAAGGCAATGAAGTCCATTTCGCATGGAGGTACGGATTCAACGGACCCTTCGATATCTACCACAGGCTCTTTGATGGAGTTAGCTGGACTTCTCCTGCCAAAGTAAATGAAGATCCCCCGTGGGATCCGTGGTTTGACGGTGACCCCTCGATTGCAGTGAACGGGGGTGATGTTCACGTAGCGTGGGTAAGCCAAGAGGACGGAGACTTCGATATCAACTACAGACTCCTTGGGGGTTCAGTTCAACGAATCAACGCGGACAGTGGGTCCGCCTGGCAGACTAGCCCTTCTGTTGCTGCAGAGGGCGGTAGGATTCATGCTGTGTGGACCGACGAACGAGATGGAAATGCGGATATCTACTTCAGAAGCGGGATTGTGGATTCTTCCGATCCAGAATCAAGTGCGGATCCGATTGCACCCTATTGGCAAACGAATTTAACCCTCTCCATTGAATGGACAGCAACCGACGATCATTGCCTGGCAAATGTCTCTCTCTACTATAGATACAGCTTCGACAATTCTTCTTGGTCTAGCTGGAATGAATGGGCGCGGAATAACAGTGTTTCAGGGACCTCTGCCACGGGTTCTTTTCCCTTCCAGACCGATTTGGATGGCTACTATGAATTCTACACAGTCGCAAGCGACACTTCAGGGAATGAGGAGCCCCCTCCTGTGGTTCCAGACGCGATAACGGCAGTCGCTATGACTCCCTTGCCGCCAACGAACTTCAGTGCTTCTCTCTCGGGAGGAAGTTACGAGAACGTTTGGCTCACATGGGACACATCGCTGGATGATGGAGGAGGCAGGAAGAACGTCGTCCTATATCAAGTATTCAAAGGAACAATCTTCGATCCGAGCGGATTGAATTACTCTCCTCTCGGGCTGCACGCCGCACCGTACCATTTCCATGTGGATTCCCTGGCTGGTGAAGGCAATCCGAACGACTATTTCTACTACGTTTGTGTCTATACTGCCTTCGGAAAATCTTCGTGCACGGTTGACCAAGCAGCCAAGATAACCCGTCCTCTTTCCAAGGGAACCAATCTCGTATCCATTCCACTGATTCAATCCAGTGAGAGTATCGAAATCGTCCTTCAGACAGTGTTCTTTGACGCTGCATGGACCTATGATTCTTCTACTATAGACTGGAAATCGTATGTGGCCCATAAACCGTACAAAGGAGATTTGAGGAACATGGATCACAAGAACGGTCTTTGGGTCAACGCCACAGCACTCTCAAATCTCACAGTTGCGGGAATTGTCCCTTTAACAACCACAATACAACTGAGAGCAGGCTGGAACCTCGCTGGGTTTCCGTCCTTCAATCCTACATACACTGTCGGAGACCTCAAGACCGAGACAGGAGCTTCAAGGGTTGAAGGATTTGATGCCTCTGCTTCTCCGTACTTCCTGAAGGCCTTGCAGGATTCTGATGTTCTCTCAGCAGGGCGAGGCTACTGGATTTACGTTCCCGGAGATGCTGCTTGGACCGTAAGCAACACCTAGGCGTTTCGTGAAAACCATTATAAACCCTGACCTATCTGCATTATCGAGGGAGCTGTGGGCATGAATTGTAGGGGTGCGAGCCTAATTGTGATGGTTTTAGTGATTGTGAGTACTTTCTCAATCGCAATAATGATCTTACCGGAGACCGCTAAGGGGAACATCCTCTACGTGGGCGGAGCCGGTCCTGGTAATTTCACGACCATACAAGAAGCGGTAATTGCCGCCAATCCTGGCGATACCGTCTATGTCTATAATGGAACATATCATGAACACATCACAATAGACAGGTCTCTCACGGTGGTAGGAGAGGACAGAGACACGACCATCATCGATGGGGATTGGTTTGGACCAGATATCGTTCACATCTCCGCTGACTGGGTTAACTTCACTGGCTTCACAATGATCCGCGGTGGAGCGGGCATTGGTGATGGGGGGATCGAGCTGGCAGGTGTGGAGAACTGTCACATTTATGACAACATCATTACAATCGGTTACTTCGGCATCCGCGTTGGTGGCCGCAACAACAATATCTCGGGCAATCACATCTCCTTGGTTTGGGCAAGTGGAATATTGGTTTCCTCATCCAACAACATCACGGTCAAGGGCAACAACATCACTGAGAACGACACTGGAATGAGAATCTTAGAGAGCGAGAACATCACTATCACTGCGAACGAACTCTCCTGGAATGACGTTTATTCCATCTATGCCAGGGGTTCCAGCTTCTCGGACATTGTAGCCAACAACTTCTACGTCGGTTCCGATGGGGTTCACCTCTACTCCTCCGAACAAATCACCATTGCCAACAATTCATTCTCATCCATCTACGGATACGGAGTGAACTTCTGGCATTCTAGCAACAACACCATAATCGACAATGATTTCTACAGGAACTACTGGGTGGGGGTTCGGCTGAGAGACTCGATGCTCAACACCATTGTCAACAACACGTTCACGGATAATGTTGAAGGTGGCATAGACCTCTACCAATCTGTCAGGAACACAATCACACGGAACCTGATGTTCGGCAACGGGATACACATTGCGGGCGGGCTTCTTCAGCACTGGAACACGCACATGATAGATACACTGAACACCGTCAACGGCAAGCCGATCTACTATTGGAAGAACGTCACAGGCGGGTCGATTCCGTTGGATGCCGGAGAGGCCATTCTTGCCAATTGCACAAACGTGATAGTGCAGAACCTGGATGTGAGCAACGGAACCGTCGGCGTGGAGACTGGTTTCTCATCAAGGAACACTATTGTTAACAATACAGCGTCCATGAACGACCTGGCGGGCATATTGCTCGACAATTCCCATGACACGACCTTATACAACAACACAGCACTGACAAACCACAAGTATGGGGTGTATGTCCATCTATCTAAGGACATCAGCATAATTCGTAACAACGCCTCTGGCAATAGGGACGGTATCTTTCTCTATGATCAGTCCAACAACAATGTCATCGTGGACAACATCATGTCCTCCAATTCGGGGAGTGGGGCATATATCCTGAACACGGACAACAACACTGTTGCAGACAACACGGCCATTGGAAACGGGATGGATGGGGTGTCCATTTGGAGTTCTACGAACATCATGGTCCTCAATAATACCATGGTTGAGAACGGCGTGTACGTCCGGGGAGAACTGCTGGAGCATTGGAACACCCACATCATCGCATCAAATTCGATGAACGGAAAACCCGTGGTCTACTGGAAGAACATAACAGGCGGCACGGTCCCACCCGGTGCTGGGCAGATCATTTTCGCCAATTGTATGAACATGGTTGTGAACAACCAGAACGTGAGCGACGGGACCGCAGGTATCGAGGCCGGTCACTCACAGTGGATTACGATCACGAACAACACCGCAGTTTCGAACAGCAGAGAAGGGATATTCCTCTCCCACACCAGCAATGTAACGATTGCCCAGAACAATGCATCCTACAATATGCACGGCATCTATACATATTATGAATCTTACTACCTGGATGTCATCGACAACATACTCTCAAACAACAGCGGTGTAGGAATACGTTCGGGCTACTTCTGGTCAGGGAAGACGTATTACAGTGTCTTTGAGAACAACACGATTTCTTCAAACGCAGAGGAAGGGTTACATGTCCAAGGCGACTTCAACGACATAATCAACAATCTAGCCTCAAACAACCTGCACGGCATCTATCTGCAGAGATCAACAGGTCTCAACGTTACATGGAACAATGTTTCAGGAAACGATATCGGCATCAATTTCCGCGGGGACATCTTCAACAGCTACGCCGCACACAACAACTTTACCGACAACGGTCTCTCCTTCCGAGTAGCATATTCTGATTTCAATGTGATAGCCAACAATACGATTAACAAGAGCTGGGACAATGGTTTCTATCTCTTCGGGTCGGACAGCAACACAATCATCGACAACATGGTCATGGACAGTGCTGTATACGGAATCGAAGTTGACTATTCCGACTTCAACATGATATTCCACAACGATTTCGTTTTCAATATGCTGCAAGCCTACGATGAGACGGGGACCAACATCTGGGATGACGGATACCCATCCGGCGGGAATTTCTGGAGCGACTACAACGGTACGGATAACATGAGCGGACCAAATCAGGACCAGCCAGGTAGCGACGGGGTCGGTGACACGCCCTACAATATCACTGGAGATTCGAGTCAGGACCGATATCCGCTCATGAATGTCACGCTGCCCATTTTCAAGACTCCATCAGCGCCTCTTAATCTCACCGCCGGCGCAGGCGACGGACAGGTGAACCTCTCATGGAATCCCCCGCTCGATGATGGCGGTCTCAGCGTTCGGAAATACAGGATACATCGCGGAAATACCTCTGGTGGAGAGACATTCCTCATTGAGATTGGCGATGTTGACACATACACGGATGCGGGCCTGACCAACGGACAGACATATTTCTATCGGGTCTCCGCCGTCAATGCGGCAGGAGAGGGCCCATTATCAAACGAGGGAAACGCGACCCCTAAAGGTCCGCCTGGCAGTCCAGGCATGGTTGGTGCGGAATTGACCGGCTTCTGGTATGAAGATGTCACTGTCACTTGGGCGCTTTCATCGGACGATGGGACGGGCCAGAAATCCGTGGTCAGCTATGAGATCTACAGAAACATGACCTTTGACCCCGACGGGCTGGGCTACGGTCTGCTTGCATCCGTTCCCAACGGAACGACATCATACACGGATATGTGGGCTGGCGAACCGGATATGGACAGCCACTTCTATCAGATCTGTGCCCTGGACAAGTTCGGCATCGAGTCGTGTTCGGGGACTCAAGCCTCCAAGTTCACTCGCTACATTGTGAGGGGTATGAACCTTGTGTCGTTCCCCGTGATTCCGGCAAACGATGATTCTGCGACAATCCTTCAGACAGTTTACCATGACGAATCATGGATATATGACTCCTTGAGCAAGACATGGCGGTCCTCAGTCGCGATGAAACCTTATTCACAATCTCTAGGACCGGTTGACCACACAATGGGGATGTGGATTGATGTCACATTTAGCTCGAACTTCACGGTTGCCGGTGTCGTGCCGGATCAAACTGCGATTCAACTGATGTCAGGATGGAACCTCGTCGGATTCCCTTCATTCAATACAACCTACACGGTTGCAGACTTGAAGGCCGAAACAGGGGCGACAAGGGTTGAAGGCTATGATCCTACTCCGCCTTACTTCCTCAAGGCTGCGCTGGATACAGATCTTCTCATGGCTGGACAAGGATACTGGGTCTAT
>JAUVHO010000087.1 GCA_030593295.1 Methanomassiliicoccales archaeon
TGGCCGTTCTACGGATTTGGCCTACTAACTGGCATTGCTGGAGTGATTCTACTAAGCAAGTTCCACTGAGGGAACCCATCTTTGTTTCACTGCTCATATCCCTTACCAAATGAGGATGTATACCGAAGCTCTCATGTATAGAGACACCACTTACGAGTTGAGCCAAAGTGACAGATCTTGTCCGACTAGCAAATGACTTGCCATTCCAACCGGGCGTCTATCTCTGGAAAGACGAGGGTGGCAAGATACTGTACATTGGCAAGGCAAAAGAGTTGAGAAAGCGTGTCCGATCCTACCTACGGAAGAAGCCGGATCGCAGAGTCTGGGACCTAATGCAGGAAGCAAGGGACCTAGAAACCATTGTGACAAACACCGAACGAGAAGCGCTCATCCTCGAAGCCTCATTGATCAAGAAACACCAACCTAAATTCAATCGCGCATTGAAAGATGATAGAAGACACGCTTGGATACGCGTAGACCTCGACGCAGGGTTTCCAGTTTTCGAGGTGACCCGCGACATCGAGAAAGATGGGGCGAAGTACTTCGGTCCTTATGGGAGCAGCAAGAGGTTAGAGAAGTTTTTGGATACAGCTCGCAAGTTCATTCCCATTGGAATGTGCAGTGACCCAGAGAAGGTCAAACGAGAGTGCATGGACTTTCATCTCGAACGATGCTCTGGTCCGTGTAAGGATCACATCTCCAAGGAAGAATACCGATCGCTGGTCGAGCAAATGTGTCTCTATCTTGAGGGTCGAGAAGAGCGCTTGATTGAACTGTTGCAGGAGCAAATGGAAACTGCATCGCGAAACCTGCAATTTGAGAAGGCAGCTGATCTTCGAGACCGTCTTAATGACATCGCCATAATTATGAGGCGTCAGCAGGTTGTGGATCTAGGTGGTGCCAACAGAGATGTGCTTGGAGTATCCCGGACAGAACAGGCGGCACTCGTTGAGATGCTAATTGTGCGAAATGGCCGTCTTATCGGACATGACCATTTCTACTTCGAGGTTGACCTAGACACGACAGATGTCGACGTGCTAACGATATTCGTTGAGCAGTTCTACTTCATTCTCCCCAACGTTCCCGATGAGATTCTACTGTCGGTCAACATTCCTCGCATGAAGCAATTTAGCATCTGGTTAGAGGAAACCTTCGGGAAGCCGGTCAGAATACATGTCCCCCGCGGCGGCAAGGAATTCGAGTTAGTTGAGATGGCGAACAAGAACGCCTATCGTTCACTTCGGAAGATACTCGTGATAGGTGAGAGCGAAGAAGAGATTGTTGATGTGGGTGTGAAGGAGCTAAAGGTAGCACTGAATCTGACGAAGGCACCCATGCATATTGAGGGGTTCGATATCGCCAACATACAGGGTACTGATCCGACTGGTTCGTGTGTTGTATTCAGGAATGGAGTGGCAGAGAACAAGTATTACAGGATGTTCAAGATTCGTGTGAAGGAGAGTCCGGATGACTACGCGATGATGCAGGAGGTAGTGTACCGGCGATACAAGGGTGTCCTCGAACGCGGCCACCGGCTTCCTGACCTAATACTTGTTGATGGTGGAAAGGGACAGCTTAGTGTTACCGTGAGAGCTTTAAGCGAGCTGGGTCTTGACTATGTACCTGTTGCCGCTCTCGCTAAGAAAGACGAGATACTATTCACTCGAGATAATTCGGATGGTGTGGCTCTTGATCTTGATTCTGCAGGGCTTCATCTTGTTCAGAGGATTCGTGATGAGGCACACCGTTTCGCTCAACGGTATCACCATAAGCTGAGAGAGAGGAGATTCTCAGGCTCGATTCTGGAGGAGGCTCCTGGGATAGGTCCGAAGCGGCGGACCGCTCTGCTCAATGCCCTTGGAAGTTATCAAAACGTTAGACAGGCGACCGTTGACGAGTTGGCCCG